>DWZE01000074.1 GCA_019118325.1 Candidatus Bacteroides intestinavium | reverse complement strand
AATGGGGAATCATCCACCGAAATACACCGGAAGTGTCTCAGTATCAGTCCGTCAGTCTTTCAATCAGCACCGCTTCGTTCCCGAAAGCGGGTGCAAAAGTAGAGCCTTTACGCGAACCGGCCAAATATTATGAAAGGTTTTTGGGGGAAAATATGAAAGTTTTTTCAAGCATGACTGATTTATAGGGAGTTACAAGGATGACTGCTGGACGGGGAAAGGAGGAGAAGGGGGACGGGTATACCTAATTATATAATATATATACGCGGACGGCAAGGAGGAACAATGAAGGAAATTCCGCTAAACTTCGGGGTAAACTACGCAGAACATTGGGTCAACCTATCAACCGCAACAAGATTTTATCAGAAACATGCGGCAATATCTTGCTGAAGTGCTCCTTGATACGCCCATAAGATTCTTCCGGACAGACATCCACACCACAGTGAACACGTCCGAACAACTCCTCAGGACGAGTGAGTAAAGACCACCCCCAACCATACTGACGTCCATGCTTATCGCGGGGATAGACAAAATCCTCCGTCACGATATACCCGCTCATCTGCAATCTGGTGAGAAAAGAGTCAAACCGACTCCGCATTTTCGGCCCGGTAAATCCGCACAAAGCACGCAAGTCACGAGTAATCAGGCTACCGTTTTCTTTCAACGTCAACAAAATAGCCTCCTCTATGCTGCCCGGAGCAGGAAAAGTAGAATCCCGGCGACGCCAATTACAAAAGTCCGGCCACCATTCCTTGGAAACAAAACCAGCCTTTCCCCGGAAGAACTTGCCATATGCGCAGCCACTCTCCCGGATGACTTCTCCTTTCCATTCCCAAAGCGGCCACTCCCAGCCACCATCGGGCAATGGAGTGTACTGGCAATCTTCGTCCACCAACTCTTCTGCCGACCAGCTGTCTACCCCTATACGAAGCAAAGGCAGAAAACCGATCTCATCAATAAAGGCCGTCAATTCGGCACAGCTATGTATTTCAGGATATCTCATGTCAGCTTTCCAATTTAAATGCTGTTTCAAACTGTTCGCTACGCCACAAAGTTACGGATTATTTGGGTTCCAAACGATGCAGGAAAAGAAAAAAGATGCATCCAAAGATGAGCCATTAGAAAAAAAAGACGTAATATTGCAAAACCGAACAATATACATTACTACTTATTATGATTCCCCCTATTTACTCCCCCCTCGCCGACCGCTATGAAAACGGCATGAAGTACCGCCGTTGCGGCCGGAGCGGGATTCTCTTACCTGAGATTTCCCTGGGCTTGTGGCATAACTTCGGCGATGTCAATACTTTTGCCAACTCACAAGCCATGGCACATTATGCCTTCGACCACGGCATCACACACTTTGACCTGGCTAACAACTACGGTCCTTCCTATGGCTCGGCCGAAGAAACCTTCGGACAAATCATGAAGAAATCGTTCGCTCCCTACCGCAACGAGTTGTTCATCTCCACCAAAGCCGGCTACGACATGTGGCCCGGTCCCTACGGCAACTGGGGCTCACGCAAATACCTGATGAGCAGTCTTGAGCAGAGCCTGAAGCGTATGAATCTGGAATATGTGGACCTGTTTTACACCCATCGTTATGACCCGAATACGCCTTTGGAAGAGACGCTACAGGCGTTGGTAGACATCGTGCGGCAAGGTAAAGCTCTTTACGTAGGCATCTCCCGATACCCCAAGGATGCAGCGAAGACGGCCTACCGCTACCTGGAAGAACGCGACGTGCACTGCCTGCTCTATCAAGGTAAATATAATATACTGAATCGCGAACCGGAAGAAGAAGACATCCTCCGACAGGCGCAAAAAAACGGGACAGGGTTCATCGCCTTCTCCCCCTTGGCGCAAGGCCTGCTGACCGACCGCTACCTGAACGGCATCCCCGACGGCTCACGCATGGCACAGGGAGGCTCGCTCAAGGAAAGTTCCCTCACCCCCGCCCTGCTCGAGAGACTGAAAGTCCTGAACAAACTGGCCGAACAACGCGGACAGACTTTGGCAGAAATGGCTTTGGCCTGGGTACTGAAAAACGAACTGGTGACCTCCGTCATCATTGGCGCCAGCAGTGTGAAGCAGTTGGAGGATAATCTGAAGGCTATCGGAAATACGCACTTTTCGGAAGAAGAACTGAAGAAAATCGATAAAAGCTAACGGGGAGGAACCCACAGTTGCAGATGAACTAATCCCAGTCATCAAACTCCAATGAGAGTTGTTCCCATCGCCCGTAAGCCACCTCTTCATCCTCGCGAGGATGGGAAACAGAAAGCCCGATCAGTCGGATAGGATGCTCGGCGTAATCCACTTCCTGCAGCAATTGCTTGGCCAGGGGGAGGATGACGCCGAGCGTCGTCAACGTCCGGGCTTGCGTCAGGCTGCGGGTGATTTGCTTGAAATCGTGGAACTTGATTTTCAAGGTAAGGGTATTTCCCCGGAAGTCCGGATGGCGGCCGAGTCGCTGCACCAGCTCGACGGCCACATGATACAATTCGATGATGACGGAAGAGCGGCGCGAAATGTCCCGCTCCAGCGTGCGCTCACAGCCGATGGACTTACGGACGCGGACAGCCTCCACCGGCCGGAGGTCGATGCCGCGGGCAAAGTCATAATAGAGAGTTCCGACCTTGCCGAACTCGCGCACCAG
>DWZE01000073.1 GCA_019118325.1 Candidatus Bacteroides intestinavium | reverse complement strand
AAGACATTGAAACATGGACGTAAAGCCAAATCTTTAGTAAAGTACGGCTTGGAGGAAATCTCCAACGTGCTTTTTCGACCAATTTATGTCCCGAAATTTGATGTATTCAAATTTTTGTCATGTACTTAGATCTCGCACCAATGTTTTTAAAAAACGTCGTAGTGTGGATTCGCTTACCGTACGTCCTGTTGCCGCTTCCCAGTTCGCTTTGGCTACACGCAGGCTCTGCCTGTCGTTTTCGATGGCTTTGCGTACAGAATCCTCGTCCAAAGCTGTCAGTACAGGTTTGCGGCGTTGCGCGCTCTTGGTTTTCAGCCCTGATATGCCATCTGCTTCGAAGCGTTTCTGCCAATTGTACACGGAAGCTGCTGTGCAACCCAATATGGACGATATTTCCTCGTTGCTCCTTCCTGTACCTTTCAACAGGATAGCCTGGCAGCGCATACGAAACTGGGGCTTGGAACCGTTTCGGTATCCATCCTCTAAAGATAACCGTTGATCTTCGGTTAGCGATATGGTCTGTATCTTTTTGATAAGCTGTGTGGTTAAAGTTATATGGCTGCAAAGATACAATATTACCCGTTGGCGGAATTAATTGGGGTATGAAACCCACGGACGGAGATATCTTCGGACAAGGACGGAGATATCTCTGGACAAAAGCGGAGATATCCGCCCGCAAAGCCGTACAATGACCGACAGATAAAGTGCATATTGGTTATAATTCCGCCAACGGGTAATATCATTTAATTCTTGCGACTTACTTATAAGGTAAAAAAGAGGGGGCTAAAGCTGTCCAAGGGTATCCCTCTTTATGAAAGGGTTTTCACAGGCCGACGATAGGGCTTTGACTTACCTCGTCGCCCAGTCCTCCCGGTCGAGGTTGCGGTAGCCGATGGCTTCCGCCAGATGTCCGGGACGTATGTTCTCCGTGCCTTCCAGGTCGGCGATGGTGCGGGCCACTTTGAGAATGCGGTCGTAGGCGCGGGCGGAGAGGTTCAGGCGGGTCATGGCTGCTTTCAACAAGGCGAGTCCGGCCTCGTCCGGTCGGGCATAACGGGCCAGCATACGGCTGTTCATCTGCGCGTTACAGTAGATGCCGGGTTCGGTGGCATAGCGTTCCTCTTGTATGCGGCGGGCGTGTATCACCCGTTCGCGGATGACGGCACTGGGTTCTCCCGGCCGGGCATCGGCCATTTTTTCGAAAGGAAGTGGCGTGACCTCGATTTGCAGGTCGATGCGGTCCAGCAGGGGGCCGGAGATACGGTTGAGGTAGCGCTGCACTTGTCCGGGCGTGCAGACACAAGGCTTGGTAGGATGATTGTAGTAGCCACAAGGGCAGGGGTTCATGGAGGCTACCAGCATGAAACTGGCCGGATAGTCCACGCTATACTTGGCGCGGGCAACGGTGATCTTGCGGTCCTCCAGCGGCTGACGGAGTACCTCCAACACGTTGCGGTTGAATTCCGGCAATTCGTCGAGAAAGAGGATGCCGTTGTGTGCCAGACTGATTTCGCCCGGTTGCGGGTTGGCTCCTCCGCCTGTCATGGCAACGTTGGAGATGGTGTGGTGTGGAGCGCGGAAAGGACGGATGGAGATGAGGCCGCTCTCGCTGCCCAGTTTGCCTGCCACGGAGTGTATCTTGGTCGTTTCCAGGCTTTCGCCCAGCGACAGTGGCGGCAGGATGGAGGGCAGCCGCTTGGCCAGCATGGACTTGCCGCTGCCCGGGGCGCCGATAAGCAGGATATTGTGTCCGCCGGCTGCTGCTACTTCGAGGGCGCGTTTCACATTCTCCTGCCCCTTGACCTCGGCGAAATCATAGTCGAACGTGCTTTGCCGGGCGAAAAAATCCTCGCGGGTATTGACTACTGTCGGCTCCAGCGTTCGTTTCCCTTCGAAAAACTCCACAACTTCCCGTATGTTTTCTGCACCGTAGACTTTCAGGCGGTTGACTACGGCCGCTTCGCGGGCATTGGCACGGGGGATAATCATTCCTTCAAATCCCAGTTCGCGTGCCTTGATGGCGATGGGCAGCACCCCTTTGATGGGTTGCAGTGTGCCGTCCAGGCTCAGTTCGCCCATCAGCAGGTAGCGGGACAGACGCTCTTCTGCATCGCGGATGACTTCGGTCGCGGCCAGCATTCCGACGGCCAGGGGCAGGTCATAGGCCGAACCTTCCTTGCGGATGTCGGCCGGAGCCATGTTGATGACCAGATTTGTCTGAGGAATGCGCAGCCCGTTGGTTTGCAGGGCGGAGAGGATGCGCCGGTAGCTTTCCTTGACCGCTGCGTCGGGCAGGCCCACGAGGTAGAACATGCAGCCTCGTGTACTGTTCATTTCCATGGTGATAAGGGTGGCGTCGATGCCGATGAGGGCCGCGCCGTAGACTTTGATTAACATAGGTTGATGGGGGTAGTGTATTTATTCTTCTTCTATTTTCTCTTTCACCTCGTCCGGAGTCAGGTTGATGCCCATGATGCGTCCCTTGGAATTGACCAGTATGTTGGAAGGCAATCCGGTGATATTCAGCCGTTTCACGGCGTCCGTTTCCCATCCTTTCAGGTCGCAGGCTTGTGTCCAGTCGAGTCCGTCGTGGCGGATGGCATCCTGCCACGCCTGGCGGTCCATATCGAGCGATATGCCCAGCAGGGCGAGTTTCTGCTCCTTCTTCAGCGATTCGTACAGCGGGCGCAGGTCCTCCTTGTTGGACTGACGGCTGGCGGCATCCCACGAGGCCCAGAAGTGAATCAGCAGGTATTGGTTCTTGAAGGCGTTGCGGCTTATCTTTTTGCCTTCGGTGTCCGTCACCTGAAAGAAGGGCAGGTTGCGTCCTTCGGTCAGTTTCTTGGATTCCTCCAGGAAGTCCAGCAGGGTGGTCATGTCAGGGCGGTCCTTCACTTCGCCAGTCAAAGGGTCGGACAGTTCCTCAATGAGTTTGTAATCGGGGTCCGGCTGTTGGAGGAAATATTTTTCCAGCACGTAAATGCTGGCAGCCGAAGCGGGATGCGAGCGGATGAAAGCAGCCGCTTTCTTTTGCATGGCGGTCGCGGAGGGGTTGTCCAGGGCGGCCAGTTCCTCGCGGAAGGCAGTCAGTTCGTCATTCACCGGGCTGCCTGTCACCCGCAGTGCGGACAGGTTGTCGGCCGATCCGCTGATGGTGATCCGCTCGTGGCGGTCGGCATACAGCGGACATTCCGTCCCGTCGCTGAAAATCAGGTATACGCCAATCAATGTATCCACGGACAATGTGTCCGAGAATTTGTCGTTTTGTACCGTCAGGGTATCGAGGTGACCGAAGAGGCGGTCCATCCCGCACACCAGGATGGTGTCATTGCCCAGTCCCTTGATTTCACCGCTCAGGCGGACGGCGTCGGTGGTCTGTTTCTTTTCGCAAGCTGACACCAGCAGCAGGGTGGCCAGCAGGCAGAAGATTATGTGGAGCTGTTTCATTGTCGCAAGTCTGGATGAGGGTTTATAATCGTCTGCGAATGTACGTCTTTTTGCTGTGATAAGAAAGAATTCCCGGTTTTATTTCGTCCGGGTGGCGGCTACATGGGTGGAAAACGCTGTATTCGCGGCGGCACTCTTCCAGATTTTCCGGCTTGATGCAGGAAACCTCTGCTGTTTGGAGTGGCCGGGATTCCCGATTCTATACAGATTTGTTTCATAGCTTTGTGCCATGTATGAATCCCTGACCGATAGTCCGAGGAATAAGAAACTGTGCTTCTGTCTGTGTATGGCGTTGTTGGCTGCCTTTGTGATGGCGGAGAAACTGCGCGCGCAACGCCCCGATTTTACGACCTGGCTCAACGTGGGAGCCGAGTATGAACTGAAAAAATCGGGCTTCACGCTGGAGAGCGGCCTGGAATGGCGCACCAAAGACCATTTCCGGCAGACCGACCGCGTGGGCTGGAACGTGGACGGCAGTTACCAACTGCTGCCCTGGCTCAAGGTGGGCATGGGCTACGAGCTGCACCTGCGCAACCTGGACGAGGAGGAATGGGGCTTCCGTCATCGCTACAAGCTGCAAGCCACTCTCTCCACCCGTGTGTGGAGCCGCCTCAAGGTGTCGCTGCGCGAGAAGTTTCAGCACACGCTGGACGGGGACGA
>DWZE01000072.1 GCA_019118325.1 Candidatus Bacteroides intestinavium | reverse complement strand
ATTGAGAGCATCGTAGTCCTGAAGGACGCCGCCTCTGCCGCCATCTATGGTGCCCAGTCCGGTGCCGGTGGCGTTATCCTGGTGACGACCAAGAAGGCCAAGGAAGGTGCTCCCTCCGTGACGTATGACGGCGTGTTCGGCATCCGCCAGGCAGCCAACCTGATAGAGCCGCTGAACGCCGAGCAGCAACTGTGGATGCGTCAGCAATCCTATGCCAATGCCGGCATGTCTATTCCTGATGGATGGGATCCTGAAAAAAATCCTTGGATTGCAACCACACGCACGAACTGGATGGATGCCATTTTCCGCACTGCTTTCTACCAACGTCACAACGTGGCCTTGAATGTAGGTACAGAGAATTTTACTAATCGGGTTTCTTTGGCTTATGACAACGATCAGGGTGTCTTGATTAACACATACAAGAAGAATATCACGATGCGTTATAACGGCAAAATGAAGTTGAACAAATGGGTGACAATCACTGAGGATTTTGTATGGCAGAACATAGAGAGCCGCTCCAAGGATACGGAGAATGACGGCTATACAGGCCCCATCTTGTCGGCTGTATATATGCCCTCCAGTGCTACTATCTACAATCCGTTGGATGGAACTTACGGCGGTGTTACGACAGAAGATCCGGATTACATTGCCCAATATGGCAGCAATTATGCAGATGCCCATGGTGATGCCGTCAATCCGGTGCGTCTGTTGGAGGCCGATAATATTTTTAACCGGACAAGTGATTTGTGGAGCACTACGACGCTGGAGATTGCTAATGTGATTCCCGGTCTGAAGTTTACAAGTCGCTTCACTTATAATGTGACTTCTAACTTGTACAAGGGTTTCAGTCCTATCCGTGATGAGCCGGGTAAGCCCGACGAGGATAATACACTGACCGAGTCTTCTTACCGTACGGATGCCTGGAAGACTGAAAACACCTTGACTTATGACAACAGCTTTGGCAAGCACACTGTGGGAGCTTTGCTTTCTACGACAGCCGACCACTATGCCAGCCGTGGTTTTGAAGTGACCGGTACGGGGCTGGCTGATGAATCGGCTTATTTGCAATATCTGGCTTATGCGGCCAATCTGTCGGGCGATGATTACCTGACAGGTCCGGATGCTAACGTGTCGGTCATTGCCCGTGCTGCTTATTCGTATGACGATCGTTATTTCTTGACAGCCTCTTGGCGTCGTGACTATGCCGGACGCTTGCCGAAAGAAAACAACTACGGTGACTTTCCTGCAGTAACGGCTGCCTGGAAAATCTCCAATGAAAAGTTCTTCCCAAAGAGCGATATGCTTAGTTTGTTGAAATTGCGTGCTTCATGGGGGCGTGTCGGCAACCTGGGTTCTATCGGCTATAATTATAAGTCGAATGTGCTGAGCCGTACTATTTGGGCGGAAGGTGCTCAATATGGAGTTTCTACAAATACCACTTGGGATGCTTTTATCTATAATGCCACGGCATTAAATCCAGACTTGACCTGGGAAACCTCCGAGCAGTGGGACTTGGGTGTAGATTTGTCAATGTTCAATGACCGTTTGTCTGTATCAATGGACTACTTTGACAAGCGTACGTTTAATCTGATTCAATCACAGACTATTAACTGGCCAACCACCATCGGAGTTGATGCAATGTTGGTTAACTTGGGAGAAGTGCGCAACCGTGGTTTTGAATTTCAAGCAGGTTGGAGCGATCGGATTAATAAGGATTGGTCTTATTTCGTATCGGGAAACTTCTCTTACTTAAAGAACTGGGTTTCTGATATTGGTGTGAAAAATGCCGATGGCACTCCGGGTGTATGGACCAACGATACCAGTTTCCGTAGTTTGCCTTATTTCTATCGGACGGCTGAGGGAGAGCCCTTGAACTCGTTTTACTTGATAGAAACGGACGGAATTTTCCAAAGCGACGCAGAAGCTGCTGCCTATGTGGATGAGAACGGTAACCGTATTCAACCCAATGCACAGGCTGGTGACTTGAAGTTTGTGGATGCCAACGGCGACGGCGAGATTAGTGATGCAGACCGTAAGTATATGGGTAGCGCTACTCCGAAAACGACCTTTGCCTTTACGTTAGGCTTTACATGGAAGAAACTGTCGTTCAGTGCAATGTTTCAAGGTGTAGGCGGAGCCAAGGCTGCATATGTGGCCAAATATATTCTGTTGAATGATGCAGATGGTGGCTTTAATCGTTCTAACGAAATCTTGAATGCCTGGAGTCCTACCAATACAGGGTCTGACATTCCGCGTTTGTCCAGAAATGACCCGAATGGAAACTTTACGACTCCTTCGGATTGGTATCTGGAAAATGCCTCTTATTTGCGCTTGAAGAACGTGACTTTGTCTTATGACTTGACAGATGTACTTCGTAAATGGTCGCACGCCAACGAACGCAATAGTAGTCTTTCTGTATTTTTCAGCGGTGAGAATTTGGCTACCTTTACTTCATATTCCGGTATGGACCCCGAGTGTGGTGGTTGGGATGCCTTGAAATATCCGGTATCTCGTGTGCTATCCCTGGGTGTGAAACTGACTTATTAATCATTTTAACGACAAAATCAGATTATGAAAAAGAATATCTTGTTTGTAGCATTGGCCACTTCCTTGCTGACGACCTCTTGTAGCGACTTCTTGGATGTGCAGCCTGAAGGTAACGCCACTACAGACCAATACTTTAATAATGACCAGCAGGCCATTGATGCCGTAGATGCGCTATATGAGCGTTTTCATCAAGAGGTTTTATACGGACGTGATTTGTTTGATGAGCAGATAGCCGCAAACGATGTGGTTTGGGGAAGAACCTGTAGTTTCTCTACGCTTGCTACTTTTGAATATACAGGTGATGAAGATCCTTTGTCAGACACGTTCAATGCTTTATATGTGGTGATGGCCCGTTCCAATTGGGTAATAGAACAACTGTTGAACAAGCAGAAACGCACAACATTGAGTGAGGTGGAAACTCGGAGTTTGGGTGAGGCTTATTTTACTCGTGCTTGGGCTCATTTCTTGATAGCATATCGTTATGGATTGGATGAGCAGGGAGTTCCCTTTGTGCGCTACGAGGATTTCCCCGACGGATATGATAATTCTATTCCTCCTCAGCGTGAGTCTGTGCAGGAAAACTATCGCCTAATTATTGAAGACATGGATAAGGCGATGGAGTATTTACCTCGTTTTGAAGAATATAGTGCAGCCGACCAGGGACGTGCTCATGATGCGGCTGCTGTGGCTTTCAAAACTAAAGTGTATGCCTATTGGGCTACGTGGGATGAGTCTCAGTGGGAGAATGTGATAAGTATGGTTAATGAGTTGGAAACGGTTTATGGGCGTGGCTTGGCCGATACGTTTGCTCAGTTGTACTCATCAGATTTTGCAGACTATTGGAACCGGGAATATTTGTGGAGTATCCCAAGTACCGGTGGTTCCGAAGGTGGCGGTTCAAAATTTCCAGGTGTAGTTCTTCAGTATCAAGGCTGGGGAGAATACAATGGTTGGGGGCAGCTTAAACCTACATATGACATCTATGAAGAGATGCTAAAGGATGGGGTCGGCAATGATCGTATTGTGCGTTCTATCTTGGAGTATAACCAGGAATTCCCGTATTTCGGAGGAACAATGAGATTTTTTGACCCTTCTGAGATAGAGGCTGGTTTCCAGATCAACAAATATATGGAACCTTTTGGTTTTGCCAATCCGATGGAAAACGGGTATGTCAATACTAACGGTGACTTTGGAACCGCTCGTGTTAATTTCCCGGTAATCCGCTTTGCCGAGATGCTGTTGTTCCGTGCTGAGGCTTACCTGATGACCAATCAGGCTGATAAAGCTACGGGTGATATCAACCGCATTCGCGAACGCTCCAATTTGACTCCATTAGACCACATTGCAACGATGGGAGATTTGTATCACGAACGCCGTTGTGAACTGGCCTTTGAGTTTACTGATCACTTATTTGACTTGAAGCGTTGGCATCGTTCAAGCAATGCCGAAATCAAAGAATTGGCTGCTCAAGAGTTGAATGCCCGCCCTCGTGTGCGGCATTATGAAAACCGTTCTGATCCAGAGTCCTCATGTACGATAGGATATTATGAGGATTATCTGAATAAGAGGACTTATGATGATCATTATATGGTATTCCCTTATCCGTCTAATCAGATAGTGAATTCCAACGGTCTGCTGAACCAGAACCCGGGTTATTAATCATCCCCTTGTTATAACCGAAGAATCTGCAAGGAAAAGAATGTTTCCTTGCAGATTTTCACATAAACAAACCCTATAAGCTGATGAAAATAAGAATTCTTGCAAGTGCCGCCCTTGTATTTGGCGTGTGTCTGTCCTGTACGCCGAAGCGGTTGGCCAATGTTGACTATGTAGATCCATTCATTGGGACAGGCTTCCACGGACATACCTATCCGGGGGCTACTGTACCTCATGGTGCTGTACAATTAAGTCCCGATACACGAGCGGGAAATTGGGACGCTTGTGCCGGGTATCATTATAGTGACAAAACCTTGAAAGGTTTCTCACATACCCATCTTAGCGGAACGGGTTGCATCGATTTGGGTGATTTGTTGTTCCGTCCTACGACTCAAAGGGTGGACTTCGGGGCTGACTCGCTGTATCGTGTTGCCGCCTTCTCTCACCAAGACGAGAAAGCGGAAGCAGGATATTACGCTGTGACGCTGGCCGATGAGAAAATCAAAGCCGAACTGACAGCCACCACTCATACGGGCGTACATCGTTACACTTTCCCATCGGACAGCGAGGCCCGCATCATTGTGGACTGGACACACCTGCTGGACAATGAGCACATCTATGAAGCTTCCCTGAACCAAACCGCAGAAAACGAACTGACCGGCATGCGCTGCACGCGGGGCTGGACAGACAACCAATATGTGTATTTTGCCGCCCAATTCTCCAAGCCTTTTACCACAGTAGAGACGGGGGCAGAGGGGAAAATAGCCGTCCTCTCTTTCGACAATTCCGACGGGCAGCCCGTCGTGGCCAAAGTCGGCATTTCGACGGTGAGCGTGGACAACGCCCGCCAGAACCTGGAAGCCGAGGTAAAAGACTTCGACTTTGACGCCGTGCGTGCTGCTGCCCGCAGCCAATGGGAACAAGCCCTGTCCGTCATCCGGGTGGAAGGAGGAACGGAAGCCGAGCTGACCAACTTCTATACGGCCCTGTATCATTCGTTGGTCGTGCCCAATACGGTGAGCGATGTCAACGGGCAGTATCGCCGGCACAACATGGAAATCGGACAATTGCCTGTCGGGCAAACGCGCTATTCCACCTTCTCTCTGTGGGACACCTTCCGCGCCTGGAACCCGCTGATGACCCTGACAGATACCACGCTGGTGAACGCCATGGTCAATTCCTTCTTAGATATTTATGACGCTTCGGGCGAACTGCCCATCTGGCCGCTTTCTGCCGGAGAGACCGGCACGATGATCGGCTACCATTCCGTTTCCGTCATTGCCGATGCCTACCTGAAAGGCATTCGTGGCTTTGATGCGGAGAAAGCCTTGGAAGCCATGACGGTTTCCGCCGAGAAGAACGAGAAAGGTGCCGACTACTACGTGAAGAACGGTTTCATCCCCGCCAACATCAAGAAGGAATCCATCTCCTGCCTGCTGGAGTTTGCCTATGACGACTGGTGCATTGCCCGGATGGCCCAGGCCATGGGACGGGACGATGTGTATACCACCTTCATCGAGCGTTCGCAGAATTACATCAATGTGTTCGACGGTTCCACCCGCTTCTTCCGCCCCAAGCGCGAAGACGGCAACTGGGAGACGCCCTTTAATCCCGTTGAAGTAGGTCGCGCTTATACCGAAGCTACGGCCTGGCAATACCGGTTCTTTGTGCCGCACGATGTAAACGGCATGATACAGCTCTTCGGCGGCATGCCTCCGTTCACGGCCGACCTGGACTCCATCTTTACGGTGACTTCGGAGGTGGACGGCGACCTGGTGGACATCACCGGACTGATTGGGCAGTATGTGCACGGCAATGAGCCAAGCCATCACATCGCTTACTTATATAACTACGTAGGCCAGCCCTGGAAGACGCAGGCCATGACGCGCCGCCTGCTGGACGAGATGTATCAACCCACCCCCGAAGGCATTATCGGCAACGAGGATTGCGGACAGATGTCGGCATGGTACATCCTTTCGGCACTGGGCTTCTACTCCGTTTGCCCGGGCACAGGTGAATTCGCCCTGACCACCCCGCTCTTCGAGAAGGCGGTGCTGACCCTGGCCAACGGCAAGCAACTGGCCGTCACGGCCAACAATCCCCGCAAGAACATTTACATCGACAAGGTGGAACTGAACGGCAAGGCCATCGACGTGAACTACATCACCTACGCCCAACTGATGGAAGGCGGCGAACTGCGCTTCACGCTGACCGACACCCCCAACACCGGACGCGGCACGTCGGCCGAGGCTGCCCCCTATTCGTACACCAACGAGGCCACCGTCTCCATTCCCTATGTGGACAAGGACCTGAACCTCTTCCTGGACAAGGTGAGCGTGACGCTGGCCACCACCACAGCCGGTGCCCAGATCCATTACACCCTGGACGGCACCGAGCCGACGGAAGAATCGCCCGTCTACACCCAACCCATCGAACTGACTCGTACCACGCAACTGAAAGCCAAAGGCTTCAAAGACGGATTCCGCCCCAGCCGTACGCTCTCCATGGAAGCCACCAAGGCCGAATTGAGACCCGCCCTGTCCGTATATCCTACGCAGAACGGCACGTCCTATCAGTACTACGAAGGCTTGTACCAATGCGTGGCCGACATTGCCAAAACTCCCTTATTGGAACAAGGCATTCTGCCCGAACCGTCCATCAAGGGCGCCAAACAGGCAGACCACTTCGCCTTTATCTTTACAGGTTACATCCAGGTTCCGGACGACGGCGTCTACACCTTCATGACCCGCTCGGACGACGGCAGCGTGCTCTACATCGACAACACGCAGGTGGTGAACAACGACGGCTCGCACGCAGCCATTCCCGCTACGGGGATGATTGCCCTCCGAAAAGGTTTCCACGCCTACAAGCTGATGTACATCGAGGACTACGAAGGCGAACACCTCAGCTGGGCCTGGCGATTGCCTTCGGCTACAAAACTGGAACAAATTCCTGCCTCGGCTTTGTTCGTGAAATAAAGAATAGATTAACTTTGCAAACGGAATGAGGCTGTGAGTTTATTAGTTCTTGAGTTTATGGGCTTGTAAGTTTATGAGTTACTTCTAAGCTGTAGCTTAAAACTCGAAAAATCATGGACTTAAAAAGCCGAAAACTTAAAACCGTTGGCGGAATTAATCAGGCCCGGGGACAGCGATATCTGCGGGCGCGGGCGGAGATATCTTCGGGCATGGACGGAGATATCTTCGGATAAAAGCGGAGATATCCGCCCGCAAAGCCGCGTGATGGACCGACAGATAAAGTGCCTGTGGGGCTTGATTCCGCCAACGGGTGAACTCAAAAACTTATGAACTCAAAAACTTATAAACTTAAAAACCAAAATGAAGATTTATTTATTGCTTTTGCCGTTCCTGGCTGCCGCATGCGGCCAAGGCGGTCAGCAGGCCGCCGTACAGACAGACGAGCCTGTCAACGTGATGACGTTCAACGTCCGTTATGACAATCCGGATGACAGCCTGAACAACTGGGCTTACCGCAAGGACCGCGTTGCCAAGGCCATCCGCTTCTACGATGCGGACATCGTGGGCACGCAGGAAGTATTGCACAACCAGCTGGTCGACCTGCAACAGCGCTTGCCGGAGTACGAATCCATCGGCGTAGGCCGCGAGGATGGCAAGGAGGCCGGCGAATACAGTGCCCTGTGGTATCGCAAAGATCGCTTCACCGCCAAGGACAGCGGCTGGTTCTGGCTGAGCGAGACTCCCAAAGTGGCCGGTTCCAAAGGCTGGGACGGTGCCTGCGAACGCATCGCCACCTGGGCTATCTTGCAAGACAAGCTGACGGGCAAGGAATGCTTCGTGCTGAATACGCACTTGGACCATGTAGGCGTGGCAGCCCGCCGCGAGGGCGTGAAGCTGGTGCTGGACAAGGTGCAGGAACTCGGCGGCGACCTGCCGGTCATCGTGACGGGCGACTTCAATGCCGAGCCCGAATCGGATGTCATCAAACAAGTGACTGACAAGGCCGACCCCGAACATCTGACCGACGCACGCACCGTGGCCGATCTGGTCTATGGACCGGACTGGAGTTTCCACGACTTCGGCAGCATTCCTTATGAGCACCGCTCGCGCATCGACTACATTTTCGTGAAGAACGGTCTTGAAGTGCTGAAGTACGGCATCCTGGCTGAAACCGAAGGAAATGCTTATTTGTCCGACCATACGCCGGTGCTGGTCAGTGTGAAGTAAATAGGAATTTAGTTTAGGCGCGGATTACGCGGATTTCACGGATATATTTATTTGTGAAACCATTGAAATTCATAAATCTATGATAAAACTTAATCCGTGAAATCCGCGTAATCCGCGCCTAAACTAAATTCCTATTTACTTCACACTGACCAGCACCGGCGTATGGTCGGACAAATAAGCATTTCCTTCGGTTTCAGCCA
>DWZE01000071.1 GCA_019118325.1 Candidatus Bacteroides intestinavium | reverse complement strand
TAAGTAGATGTTGATATTTAGTTTATATTTAGGAGTTAAGAAGTTAAGGAGTTATCACTCCGCTTTGCTCCGTTAGGAGTTAAGACGATAGTAAGTCAAAGGACCGTATACACAGAGGTATTGGCTTAACTACTTAACTTCTTAACTCCTTAACTCCTCAAAAAATGATATCATTTAATTCTTGCGACTTACTTACCTTGACTCAGCGTGCAAACCGTTCGGCCTGCTCGCGAATCAGTTCCTCGTCGTCGAAGTAGTTGATCTTCATGGCGCGGCGCACGTCGTCCAGCGTTTGTGCGGCGGCTTCGCGGGCCTGTTCGCATCCCTGCTTCAGCATGGCGTAGATGGCGGGGATGTCCTGTTCGAATTCCTTGCGTCGGGTGCGGATAGGTTCCAGTGTCTCCTGCATGATGGCGGTCAGGAATTTCTTGACCTTGACGTCGCCCAGCCCTCCGCGGCGATAGTGGGCTTTCAGCTCCTCCAGGTTGGGATAGTCCGGCAGGTAGCGTCCGAAGTGTTCGGGACGGCAGAAAGCGTCCAGGTAGGTGAAGACAGGGTTACCCTCCACCTGGCCGGGGTCTTGTACACGGAGGTGATTGGGGTCAGTGTACATGGTCTTGATCTTTGCCGCCACGGTATCGGCATCGTCGCTCAGATAGATGCAGTTGCCCAGGCTCTTGCTCATTTTGGCCTTGCCGTCAGTGCCGGGCAGGCGCAGGCAGGCGGCGTTGTCCGGAAGCAGGATTTCGGGTTCTACGAGCGTCTCGCCATAGATATGGTTGAAGCGGCGTACGATTTCGCGGGCCTGTTCCAGCATGGGTTCCTGGTCTTCGCCCACGGGGACGGTGGTGGCCTTGAATGCCGTGATGTCTGCAGCCTGGCTGATGGGGTAGGTGAAGAATCCTACGGGGATGGAAGCTTCGAAGTTGCGCATCTGGATTTCGGTCTTCACGGTGGGGTTGCGTTGCAGGCGCGACACAGTGACGAGGTCCATATAGTAGAACGTCAGTTCGCAAAGTTCCGGTATCTGCGACTGGATGAACAATGTGCAGCGCGCGGGATCCAGTCCGCAGGCCAGGTAGTCCAGTGCGACTTCAATAACGTTCTGGCGTACTTTTTCGGGGGTGTCCATATTGTCGGTCAGGGCTTGTGCGTCTGCGATGAAGACGAACATCCGGTCATAGTCTCCGGCATTCTGGAGTTCAACACGGCGGCGCAGCGACCCTACATAGTGGCCGATGTGCAGGCGTCCGGTGGGGCGGTCGCCGGTCAGGATGATTTTTTGTTTGCTCATACGTATATATTATATTGTGTAAGTTTATGTTTATATTCAGGAGTTAAGAAGTTAAGGAGTTATCACTCCGCTGTGCTCCGTTAGGAGTTAAGCCGATGGCCAGTCAAAGGACCGTATACACAGAGGCATTGGCTTGATTACTTAACTCCTTTACTCCCCAAAAGATAATCTCATTTAATTCTCGCGACTTACTCAAGTTTATGTGCTTAAGCAAGTCTTTCTAACCCCCTTCCATACTTCAAGGATAAATCATCGTTTAATGCTGATTACTTGCTTAATGCAAGGGTAATTGGCGCAAAGATACGGGTTTTATCGGAAATTCACTACCTTTGCAGGCGATTTGTATTCCAATATAGACAACAACCGCAATGATTTCAGTAGACGCTCTTTCCATAGAGTTCAATGCCACGCCTTTGTTTCAGGACGTGAGTTTCGTTATCAACAAGAAGGACCGCATCGCCCTCGTAGGGAAAAACGGTGCCGGAAAGTCCACTCTGCTCAAGATATTGGCCGGCGAGCAACCTCCCACGACGGGTGCGGTCAGTCTGCCGCGTGATTGTACCGTCGGCTATCTGCCTCAGGTGATGAAGCTGGCGGACACCCGTACAGTGCGTCAGGAGGCAGAGACCGCTTTTGCCCACATCCATGACCTGAAGTCGCATCTGGCCGCCCTGCAGGACGAAATGGCTCAGCGTACGGACTACGACACCGACAGCTATCAGGAGTTGATTGACCGTTTTTCGAGAGAGAATGACCGCTTCACCCTGATGGGGGGCGATAATTACCAAGGCGAATTGGAGCGCACCCTGCAAGGTCTGGGTTTCCGCCGCGAGGATTTTGACCGTCCCACCAGCGAGTTCTCCGGAGGCTGGCGCATGCGCATCGAGTTGGCCAAACTCCTTCTGATGAAGCCCGATGTACTCCTGCTGGACGAGCCTACCAATCACTTGGACATCGAGTCCATTCAGTGGCTGGAGCAGTTCCTTGCCACCCGTGCCAACGCCGTGGTACTGGTCAGCCACGACCGTGCTTTCCTCAATAACGTCACCACCCGTACCATTGAGATTTCCTGTGGCCGCATCTATGATTACAAGGTGAAGTATGACGAGTTCGTCCGTCTGCGTCAGGAGCGGAGGGAACAGCAATTGCGGGCTTACGAGAATCAACAGAAGCAGATAGAAGATACGGAAGCCTTCATCGAGCGTTTCCGTTACAAGGCAACGAAGGCCGTGCAGGTGCAGAGCCGTATCAAGCAGCTGGAGAAACTGGAGCGCGTGGAGGTGGACGAGGAAGATACGTCGGTCCTCCGGTTGAAGTTCTCCTGCTCTTCCCGCTCGGGCAACTATCCCGTCATCTGTGAGGATGTGCGCAAGGCCTATGGCGACCACGTCGTCTTTGAGCACGTGGACTTGACTATTACCCGGGGCGAGAAGGTAGCTTTTGTGGGACGCAACGGCGAGGGAAAGTCTACATTGGTGAAGTGCATCATGGGACAGATACAGGACTATACCGGGCGTCTGACTTTGGGGCACAATGTCCAGATTGGCTACTTTGCTCAGAACCAGGCCCAGTTGCTGGACGAAAACCTGACCGTGTTCGACACCATCGACCGTGTGGCCACCGGAGATGTCCGCCTGAAGATACGCGACATCCTCGGTGCCTTCATGTTTGGCGGCGAGGCTTCGGACAAGCCTGTCCGTGTGCTCAGCGGGGGCGAGCGTACCCGTTTGGCCATGATCCAGCTTCTGCTTCAGCCGGTCAATTTCCTTATCCTGGACGAACCGACCAACCACTTGGACATGCGCTCCAAGGATGTATTGAAGGAAGCCATTGCCGCTTTCGAAGGTACTGTCATACTGGTGAGCCACGACCGCGATTTCTTGGACGGCTTGGTCACCAAGGTCTATGAGTTTGGCGGTGGTCGTGTCCGCGAGCACATCGGCGGCATCTACGACTTCCTCCGTGCCAAGAATGCCGAGGACGCCACCGGGCGCTTGGATACTCTCTTCCAGTCAGACAAGAAAAAGCCTGCCACGGAGGCGCCCGCTTCCGAAACACCGGCCAAAGGCGTATTGGACTGGCAGGCCCAGAAGGAACTGAACCGCAAGATCAAGAAGCTGGAAAAGCAGGTTGCCGACTGCGAACAGTCCATCAACGAGACCGATGCAGCCATCGCCCTTCTGGAGCAACGGATGTCTACCCCCGAGGGAGCGGCGGACGCCTCTCTCTACGAGAAGCATGCCAAACTCAAAAAGCAGCAGGATGAGGCTATGGAACTTTGGGAACAGGCAACGCAAGAACTGGATATGTTGAAAAGTAGTAAATAAAGCGCCTCTTCGGGTTCAACGTAGGAAGGAAATACGTACCTTTGCGCCCCCAAACGGACTGCACGGATAGCAGTTGATATAAATAGAATTATAGGAGTTAAGTAGTTAAGCCAATACCTCTTGTGTATACGGGGTTCTTTGACTTACTATCGGCTTAACTCCTAACGGAGCGCAGCGGAGTGATAACTCCTTAACTCCTTAACTCCTATAGTATAAACTAAATACGGACATCTACTTATATAATAGTGTATATATGAACGCAAAGCAAACTCTTTCTGTTGCAGCCCTCTGCCTGGCCATGGCAGCCTGCAACACCGGCAAGAACGGTGGCCTGACCATGGGCATCGACCTTGCCAACATGGATACCACGGCCCAGCCGGGTACAGACTTCTATCAGTATGCCTGCGGCGGATGGATGCAGAGCCATCCCCTGACGGACGAGTATTCGCAGTACGGTTCCTTTACCGTCTTGGCCGAGAACAACCGCACACAGATGCAGGGCCTCATCGAGGAGCTGGCCAGGGCCCAGAACCAGCCCGGCTCTATCGCCCAGAAGGTGGGCGACCTTTACAATATCGCCATGGATAGTGTGAAGCTGAACGAGGACGGCATCAAGCCCATTCAGGCCGAGATGGAGGAAATCAACTCCTTGACAGACAAGTCGCAACTCTATGCCTTCCTGCCTTCGTTGGCACAGCGTGGCATCGGCGGCTACTTGGGCCTCTACGTGGGTGCCGACGAGAAGAATGCGCAGATGAACGCCGTGCAGATCGGGCAGTCCGGCTTGTCGATGGGTGAGCGGGACTATTACCTCGCGGAGGACGAGGCTACTACAAAGATTCGCGAGGCCTTCAAGGCACATATCGTGAAGATGTTCCAACTGGCCGGCTACGATGAGGCGACCGCCGTTCGTGCCCGCGACATCGTGATGGACGTGGAGACGCGTCTGGCCAAGGCTTTCCGCAGCCGCGTGGAGCTGCGCGACCCGCAAGCCAACTATAACAAGATGACGCTGGCAGAACTCAAGAAGACCTATCCCACCTTTGACTGGGATGCTTACTTGGGCGGATTCGGCCTGAAGGACGTGCAGGAAATCATCGTCGGACAGCCGGCCTCCCTGGCCGAGTCTGCCAAGATTCTGGATACCCTGCCCCTGGACCAGCAGAAGTTGTATTTGCAATGGAAACTGATTGACGCGTCGGCCTCCTGTCTGAGCGATGCGCTCAATGAGCAGAATTTCGACTTCTACAGCCGCACCATGTCCGGACAGAAAGAACAGCAGCCCCGTTGGAAGCGGGCTGTGAGCACCGTCAGCGGCGTGCTGGGCGAGGCTGTGGGACAGATGTATGTGGAGAAGTATTTCCCCGCCGCCGCCAAGGAACGCATGGTGGCCCTTGTCCGGAACCTGCAGACCGCCCTGGGCGAACGCATCCAGGCCCTGGAGTGGATGGGCGACAGCACCAAGGCCAAGGCCCTGGAGAAACTCTCTACCTTCCGTGTCAAGATCGGCTATCCCGACAAGTGGAAAGATTATTCTGACCTGGAAATCAAGTCCGACTCCTATTGGGCCAATATCGAGCGGGCCAGCCAATGGGCCTACAAGGAAATGCTGGCCAAGGCCGGTAAGCCCGTCGATCCCGAAGAATGGTTCATGACGCCGCAGACCGTCAATGCTTATTATAACCCCACCACGAACGAAATCTGTTTCCCTGCCGGCATCCTGCAACCGCCTTTCTTTGACATGCAGGCCGATGATGCCTTCAACTATGGAGCCATCGGTGTGGTGATCGGCCACGAGATGACCCACGGATTCGACGACCAGGGACGCCAGTATGACAAGGACGGCAACCTGAGCGATTGGTGGACGGCCGATGATGCCGAGCACTTCAACGAGCGTGCCCAGGTGATGGTCAACTTCTTCGACAGCATCCAGGTGGCTCCCGGCGTACACGCCAACGGCCGTCAGACGCTGGGCGAGAACATTGCTGATTATGGCGGCCTGCAAGTGGCCTACCAAGCCTTCAAGACCGCTACCAAGGACCAGCCTCTGCCCACCGTGGACGGACTCACTCCCGAGCAGCGTTTCTTCCTGGCCTACGCCGGTGTATGGGCCAGCAACTCCACGCCCGAGTACGACCTCTACCTGACCAAGGTGGACGTGCACTCGCTGGGCCGTTGGCGCGTCAACGGCGCCCTGCCGCAGATTGATGCCTGGTACGAAGCCTTCGGCATCACGGAGTCCGACCCCATGTACCTGCCCAAGGAGGAACGCGTGTCCATCTGGTAAATGAGGGGGAGGTTAGGAGTTAAGAAGTTAAGCCGATAGTAAGCCAAAGAACTGTAAATAGGACGGCATTGACTTGACTTCTTAACTCCTGAATTCATCCATTCCCCCGCGCCCGGCACTATTTAGAAAGCGTACAAATTAGTTTAAAATCTGTCTTTGCGAGAACAACGTAAGGAGAAAAGCCCTACATTTGCACCGATTAACTCAAATGACTAACAACTAAAACTTAGATTAAAATGGCTTACGTAATTAGTGACGATTGCATCGCATGCGGTACTTGCATTGACGAATGCCCGGTAGGCGCCATCTCTGAAGGCGACAAGTATTCTATCGACCCCGAGGCTTGCACCGAATGCGGCACTTGCGCAAGTGTATGCCCCTCCGAGGCTATCCATCCGGGAGAATAAGCATCGGCAAGTTTTGCGCGAAACGAAAAAGAAAGGGAATGTCCCCATGGCGGGCATTCCCTTTTCTTTTTCGTGCAGCGTTCAGTTGTTGCCGTGTCGGGAGGCTTTTTTCTTATGGGACTGATACATCCGCCGCATCCCATGGTCCAGTCCCAGCAGGAGCAGTATCAGTACTCCCAGTTGCAGGCAGGGAGAAAAGGCCGGACCAGTGAAAGCTGTCAGCAGGCTCCCGAAGGCGGCGCCCAGGCTCTCTCCGCAGTAGATGTACAGGGTAATCACACAGCCGGCCGCCAGGCAGGCCGCAGTGGCCACGATGGCCCGGAAAAATCGCCGTTCCTCACGTTGGCGGCGTTGGCGTGCCAGTTCCTCCACCCGTTGCAGGGTGCGGTAGCAGAAGTTGGGCGACAGCCGGATGTTCTCTTGCTCTTGCAGGACTTGTTTCAGTGCCGGGTCTTGTTGTTTCATCTCTTCTCCTCCTCTTCTTTCATTAGCAGATATAGTTTTTTCCGGATACGGTGTAGTTTCACTTTGAGGTTGCCTTCTTTCAGGCCGGTGATGCTTGCCATCTCTTGCAGGGATTTCTCTTCCCGGTAGAACAGGCTGACCAGGAGCTGTTCTTCAGGGGCCAGCCGGGGAATAGCCTTCCGCAGCAGCCGGAGCCTGTGTTCGGTGGTGTCGTCCAGGGCCTCGTCCACCAGGGTGTCGCTCAGGGTGGCCAGTTCGTGTTCATCCATCATGTGTTCATCGTAGGTCCGTTTCCGGGCTTGCGACAAGGCGGCACGGTAGGCGATGGCATATACCCATGTGGCGAAGCTGCTTTCTCTCCGGAACGACGGGAGTTTCTCGAAGGCTTTGAGAAACACGTCCTGGGTCAGTTCCTCGGCATCCTCCCGGTTGTCCACCACGCGTACGATTAGGCGGAACACCTGTTCGCCGTAAGCCCGCAGGAAGTGCTCGTACAGGGCGGTCTCGCCGTCCAGGATGCGTCGGATGATATGTGATTCGTCTGTATACATAGGTCTGTCAGTTAGACGCGGGTAGCGGACGAAGGTTACACGGGTAGCGGTGAATTTTTCGGGAAAGCGTCTTTTCTGTATTTTCCTGTAACCTTTCGGGCAAAGCAGCGTCTAACGGGTACAAACCTGTTTTATTCATTCAATTTTAAAAAAGAAAGGATTAAAGTTATGATGCAATTTTTTGTGGTACCCGTAGTGGTGGCTACTATCGTGCTGGGCATTTACAAGTTGTTCGAACTCTTTGTGTGCCGCCGCGAGCGGATGATGCTGATTGAGCGGCTGCAGGATGTGGATCCGCAGGTGCTGTCCAATTTCTCCTATGGAATGAAGATGGACTTCTCGTTCTCCGCCCTGAAGTGGGCCTGTCTGCTGATGGGCATCGGGCTGGGGATGATCATTGCCTTCTTCCTGTGCCTCTGGGTCATTCCGGAGTTTGAGAGTAAGACTTGGTTCGGTTCCGACGCTCTTCCGTCTATTGTCTTCGGGGGTTGTATGCTGCTGATGGGCGGCCTGGGACTGCTGGTGGCTTTCGTGGTGGAGCTACATTTGCAGAAGGAAATGCGGCAGAACGGGGACTGAGGGATTGTAGAAGGAGTTAAGTAGGCGTTTACATTTAGTTTGTATGTAGATGTTTCTATTATAGGAGTTAAGAAGTTAAGGAGTTATCACTCCGCTTTGCTCCGTTAGGAGTTAAGCCGATAGTAAGTCAATGAGCCGTATACACAGCAGGTATTGGCTTAACTTCTTAACTCCTTAACTCCTTAACTCCTTAACTTCTTAACTCCTTAACTTCTTAACTCCTTAACTCCGAAAAAATAGTGTCGTTAAATTCTGATTACTTACTTATTTGTTGTATTTTTGCCCGTGAGGGGCGAGTAGAGAGGGGCGGATCTGCCGTTCACTCCTCCGCACTTCCGCCGCGGTATCGCTGTTTCTGCCCGCAGATATCCCGGCCCGTACCCGCAGATATCCCGGCCCGTGTCCGGAGATATCTCCGCCTGTGCCTTGGTTAATAGGGATTTAGCCGTCCGGACAGATGAAGTTTCAGCTGTGGAATGACGGCCGGCAGATCCATACGTCCACCGTCACCGCCTTTACACGCGAGGGGCGTGCCGTGGCCGAGACCCTCGTGGAGCGTCCCCACCTGTGGGACGGTGTCCGCGACCCGCACCTCTACCGGGCCGTCGTCATCCTGCGTCGGGCGGGGCGCGAGGTGGACCGTCGCGAGGAGGAGATAGGCTTCCGCTACTACGAGGCCGATGCGGACCGGGGCTTCTTCCTCAACGGCCGTCCCTACCGCCTGCACGGCGTCTGCCGCCACCAGGACCGTGCCGAGCGTCTGACGGCCCTTCAGCCCTGCGACCACGACGAGGACCTGGACCTCATTCAGGAGATGGGTGCCAATGCCGTGCGCCTGGCCCACTATCCGCAGGACAAGTACGTGTACCACCAGATGGACCGCCGCGGCCTCGTGGCCTGGGCCGAGATTCCCTTTGTCAATGTCTATGTGGACAGTCCCGCCTACAGGGAGAACCTGGAGCAGCAACTCACGGAACTCATCCTGCAGTACTATAACCATCCCAGTATCCTGATGTGGGGCCTCTACAACGAGGTCAGCCCCCTGTGGCAGGACAATCCGTCGGACATGGTGGCCCGGCTGAACGACCTGGCCCACCGGCTCGACTCCTCGCGTCCCACCGTGGGCGCCAGCGCCATCGATGCCGACTTCAACGGCTTCACCGACTGGGTGGACTTCAACAAATACTTCGGCTGGTATGGCAACAATGTCTACGAGATGGGCCAGTGGCTGGACCGCGAGCACGCCGCCCATCCCGAGCGCAAGATAGGCATCAGCGAGTATGGCGCGGGCGGCTGCGTCTTCCAGCAGACCGACAGCCTGAAGCAGTCCAAGCCCTTCGGCCCCTGGCATCCGGAGAACTGGCAGACCTACTACCACATCGAGAACTGGCGCCAGCTGCAGGCGCGTCCCTACCTGTGGAGCACGTTCATCTGGAACATGTTCGACTTCGCCGTGTCCCGCCGCCGCGAGGGCTACGACATGGGCCGCAATGATAAGGGCCTGGTCACCTACGACCGCAAGATCCGGAAGGATGCCTTCTACTTCTACAAGGCCAACTGGAACACGGAGGACCGCTTTGTCTACCTCGTAGGCAAGCGCGCCGTGGAGCGCACGCAGCCCGTCACCACCATCCAGGCCTTCAGCAACTGCGGCCCCGCCGAACTGTGGCTCAACGGAGAGTCGCTGGGCAAGGCCACGCCGGACGAGGTGAAGGTGATGGAGTGGAAGGATGTCCGCCTGCGCGAGGGCGAGAACCGCCTGGTGCTGAAGAACAAGTATGGCGAGGACAGTTGCGTCTGGCGCTTGACCGTCGGCCATTGAACGGATTTATAAGTTGACAAGAGGGGACGAGGCAACAAGGCACGGTACAGAGCCTGGTAGGAAGTGACAGGTGTTCCGGTCCTTGTTGCCTCGTCAATTTGTCTCCTTGTCAACTAAATATCAATAAAAACAGGCATAGCCACGATAGGGCTATCAGCGCCTGACGATAGCCCTATTGCAGCCCGACGATAGTGCTATCGATGGGCTGCGATAGCCCTATCGTGCGGTTGGACTTTCCTCTCCGCAGGTGTTCCCTTCGGGAGCCACCCGCGGTTAAGCATCATTCAACCTCTTTGAGGTTGTCGAGGTGTAAAATGTCGGGAGGGTGGAAAGTCTGACAAAGTCTGACATGAGGCTCTCAGGAGGGGCTGGAGAGGGCTTTTTTGAGGAATGTCAGACTTTGTCAGGCAAAAATGCAGCGACTCTAAAGGAATTTTCAGACCTTTGCAACATTCAAGTGCCTTATAAAATATACGCTTATGCTTAGACTATTTGTATTTACAGTTTTTTTGCTGTGCTTGTTCGGATGTGGAGAAGGGACTCGGCAGGCATCCAATTTTACTACTTCCGAGATAGAATCCCTTCATTTGGATTCGACGAAACTTCTTTGTGCGGATGTCTCAGCCGTAAAGCGGGTGAATCTGAATGCATTCCTGGGCGACAAAGAGTTTGAGTTTGGCGACAAGGTGCAATTCTTGCATTTTATTCCCTTGGAAACCACAGATGACGGTCTGTTGGCCAATATTTACAAGGTGGTGTTGACTGACGACTATATATATGTGCATGATGCTTTCAAGGGGGGCGGCCTTGCCATATTCACATCGAAGGGCAAGTTTGTACGGCGTATTTCCCATGGGGGAGGACCGGGTGAACTTTACCGGCTGTCGGACCTGGCATTTGATAGCGTCACGAACCGTTTATTGGCTTATCAGCATCCTTTCCTGCTGTTTTATACCCCTGACGGGAAATATTTGGAGCAGAAGAAAATGCCGTTCGGTTTCTATAATTTCTATCCCATGCCCGGTGGCTATGTATTCAAGACGATAGACGGTATGGGAAATCAGCATTTGGGTTCAAAGCAGCCTTGTACATTCTTGGTTACGGATACCACTTTCAGACTGAGACAGGCTGCTCTTCCTGTTCCGGCGGACAAAACGCATTTCGGGGGATACTGCTATTTGTATGGAAGTGGAGGGAATATTCAGGTGACGGGCAAATTCAATGATACCATCTATAGCTATAATCCTTTGCGCCATGCGTTGCATGCGGCTTATGTGCTTGATTATTCAGATAAGAAGTTGCCGGATTCTTATGTAGAGGATCCACGCGGAAGGTTTACGGACATTCTGATGCAGAACGATTACTATTATTTCTTGGGGGAATACTTGGAAACGACTTCCCATCAGGCATTTTTCCTGCGCAATGATTGGCGGGGACATCGGCTGGTGGTTTATCGGGATAAGCATACGGGTGGAATGTCCGGTGGGGCGACCTATCATTTTGACTATCATTTGCTACCTCCGGTCGGATTTCCCAGGGCAACTTATAAGGACTGCTTTGTTTCGTTGCATTATCCCAGTCCTCAAGATTCATGCCTCCAGGCCAGTTCTTTGATATCGGCAGAAGATAAACGGGTGATAGCCGGGCTGACAGCGGATGATAATCCGGTTTTGGTATTGTTCCGAATGAAAAGCATAGAAGCTCATGAATAAATCCCTATTCATCGTGGCTGGATGCTATTGGTAATAGGCTCTTTACGAAGCCTGGTATGAAGATTATTTGTGCTTTTTTCGTACTTTTGCAGGCGAAATCCTTCATTCGTCTGTATGATTTGCAATAAGAAGAGAACAATTTGGACTTTTTCCCTGCTTCTCGGCCTGCTGTTGGCCGTGGGGACGGGGACTGTGATTGGCCACCGGGAGACAGCCCTGTGGAAGGCCCGGGCGGGGGAAGCCTTTGGCCAGGCCTTGGCACGCGAGATTGAGCGGCGGAATGTGGATACCGTGTATTTTAGTAGTACAGTTTATGGTTCATATCGCGTTTTTGAACACTCGGATACCGGTAGTGTGTTGAGGCGTTATACAACGGCGAAAGACGAAATGGTAGTCCGGATTCCCGCTTATAAGATCCGGGCGAATGCGGATTGGGAACGGCCGAAGAGTGGTGTGCTTACCTACGCTTTGGCGGTACATCCGTTTTCGGCGGACACATTGTACCGGGGTTGGCATGAAAGGTTGGCAGACCGGGGGCTTCCCGGCCGGACGGGCCTCCTGCTGAACCGCATGGACCTGGAGACGGGAAGGGTGGATTCGTCGGCGGCGCCCCCGGGCGTGTCGGGGCTGGACACGTTGGCCTACGTCACGTTGGGCACTGTCTGCGAGGTGGAAGTGACGGCCTTGGGGAGGGTCCGTTGGTACCAGGTGTTCTCGGTGGCCGACTGGGGGCTGCTGGTCCTGTGCCTGGCGTTCGGCGTGCTGCCGGCCTGCGTGTGGCCGCATGTCCGGAGATTCTTCAGGCGGCACCTGGTGCGCGAGGTGCCGGTGGAGGTCACCGTGGAAGTGCCGGTAGAGATTCCGGTGGTGGCGGCGGAGTCGTCCCATTCCGCCAATTACCGGCTGAAGGACGGGACGGTGTTCTACGGCGAGCAGTCGGCGCTGGTGCGGGAGGGACAGCGGATAAGACTGACCGCCCAGGCGGCCACCTTGCTGCGGGCCTTGCTGGAGCGCCCCGGGGAGGAGGTGTCCACTGCGGTCCTGATGGACCGGCTTTGGCCGGATGGCAGCGGGAATGAAACTCGTCTGTACAAGTCCGTGGACCGCCTGAATAAATTGCTGAAAGAAATCTCCACGTGCCGGGTGGAAAGCCACTGGGGGACTTATTGCCTTCGGCAGGACGTTGGAAAGTCTGACAAAGTCTGACATGATGCCCTTCAGGAGGGTCTGGAGAGGGATTTTGGGGGCAATGTCAGACTTTGTCAGACAAAAAATGCGTTGATTTCGGGAGAAATTTCAGACCTTTGCGGCATCATTTTAATAATCGAAAAAAGATGAAAAGCAAATTGGTTTTATTGACAGTGGTAGCGGCGGCGGTAGGATGTTTCCTGTGCCGCTCGCAGCAGCAGGAACGGACGTGGGACGGCCTTATGCAGGAAAATGTGGAAGCCTTGGCGTGGGGGGAGGACGTTTCCAGAATTGACTGTATAGGTTTGGGCAGTGTGGATTGTCCCGTTACTCGCATGAAAGTTTATATAGTTCAGCAAAATTATGCCTTTGATTAAGTCTTTATCCGTCCTCTGCCTGTCCTTTTGCCTGTGGCTGGCTTCGTGCGCCCCGGCTCCTCCGTCGGGCAGTGTGGTCTACACCTCCTTTCCGTCGGAGCGTCGCCTGCAGGGCAGGCCGGTATCCGTGGACACGGCCCTGTTCCGCTATCCTTTCCGGGTGCGGGTGCAGGGCGACCGTGCGGCGGTACTGGACCTGCACGGCACGGACCGCTTTGTCCACCTGTTCAGCTATCCGGACTTCCGCTACGTGGCCTCCTGTGCCCGCCGCGGGGAGGGACCCGAAGAGACGCTTTCTGCGGAGAACATCCGGTGGAAGGGGGATTGCTTGCAGCTGCTGGATGCGAACAGGTCCGAGCTGACCGTCTGGCAAGAGGCCGGCGACACCCTGGTGCGGCGTTCGCGGGTGAAGCTGGACGAGGGGCTGTTGCGGGCCTTGGACTTTGTGCAGGGGGGCGACACGGCCTTCCTGGTTCCCGACTATTCGGGCGACCACCGTTTCTGCGTGGTCAGTCCGCAGGGGCGGCTGTTGCGCCGGTGGGGCGTGATTCCCACGGAGAATGCCGAAGCCTTGCAAGAGTCGCGGCCCGCCCTGGCTCAAGCCTGGCGCAGCTTCCTGGACTACAACCCGCGCAACGGGGTGCTGGCCGCCGCCACCCAGCTGGGCGAGGTGCTGGAACTGTGGAACCTGCGCGACTCCACGCACCTGGTGCTGCGCGGCCCGGGCGGCGAACCGGAGTTCCGGGTGTCGCAGGGCTACGGCCTTCCCACGGGCATCATGGGCTTCAGCGACGTGCAGGTGGGCGACAGCGCCGTCTATGCGGTGTTCCATGGCCGTGCCTTCCGGGACATCATGCAGGCGGCACAGCAGGGCGAGACCTTGCCGGACGGGGGCAAGTACCTCTACGTCTTCAGCCTGCGGGGCGAGCCGCTGGTGCGGTATGAGTTGGACCATTACGTCTACGGCATCTCGGTGGACGAGCGGACAGGGACGTTCCTCGCCACGGATGTCAACCGGGACGAACCGATATGGAAATACAATTTCCGCGGAGGAGACTGGAAGTGAGAGAAAGAATTGGATTCAAAAGGAGACACCCGGTGCTGTTTATTTGTTGGCGCAAATGAAATCCGGGTGCTCCGTAATCCACCTAAAAGAAAGGAGGTGCGCCAAAGGTACGATATTTTTTTAATTTTGCAATGCGGTTGCCTGTTCCGTTGAAAGGATAGATACGGAGGAATTATATGTCGAATACTTAAAATTTATTTATACAATGAAGAAAAAAACATTAAAAATGGCGGTAGCTGCTATGGTGGTGGCTGCTGCAGGCTATGGCCTATTTTTGAATCAAAGTAAAGATAGCGGAATGTCTGAATTGGCATTAGCTAATGTAGAAGCATTGGCTACCGGTGAGAGTGGTTATTCTGTCGCTTGTTATACAACTTTCACCGGGGCGGATTGGTTTCATAAAGACCAGTACTTTGTTGATTGTTATACTTGCCAACGTGATAAAGGTCGAAACTTGTTAGATCGTGGGGAGTGTATTGTTCCGTAATTTATTAATAATTAATTTATTAGCAAACATTTTTTGAGATAGGTGCCTTTCTTTATGGGCCAAATCTTTATTGGGTCATAGTTCGAAAGGCACTGATTTCAAGAAGATATAATACAGTTATCATGAAAAGAATCGTTTATCTTTTGTTTTTAGTAATGTGCATCAGTTCCTGCAAGAATCAGAAGGTTGATGACGTGTATACGGCTTTCCCGGAATCCCATACCTTGACAGCGGAAATCCATCAAATTCCTCCTATCATGCTAAATCCTAGAGGAATGTACCTATTGGATTCTAGCCTTGTGGTGTTTAACGATGGTTTGGACACTTGTTTTCAAGTCTTTGACCGGAATAGCCTTGAGTATCGTTATAGCTTTGGCCTCAAAGGAAATGGCCCGGAAGACTTTAATATGCCTTCGGGGGATGTGGTGTACAATCGTCAGGGGGAGGTTGCCATTTTGGATGTCAATATGTTGAAGGTCATTTCTTTTAAGGACGGTCATCCTGTTGTTGGCACTCGAAAGATTCCTGCACAAAATTCCTATTATAATGGTTTGATTAGCTTGAACGATTCCCTGTTTGTGTGCAATGGAGATTTTGAAGATACGAAGGAATTTATGTTTATCCACGGGGATGGAACCCTCGAATTGAAAGTGGATTATCCCGAGGGCATTGATCGTTTTGGTAGTATATTGCAGCGTAACCAAGCCTATGAACACATGGCCGTAGCACGTCCTTCGGGCGACCGATTTGCTTCCTTTTATACTTTCCAACGTGCTTTCCGTATCATCAATGAGGAAGGCGACATCTTGAAAAATGTGACCTTGGCCATTGAGCCTTTTGACGAGCAAATTCCGGTAGATGACGAGCAAAGAAGAATACATGTATTGTCAGTGAGAGCGACACAGGATTATATCTACACCTTGAATTTGGATATGACCCCGGAAGAAATCTACCAACAAAAGAGTTTCCCCTCCATTCAGGTGTATTCATGGGATGGAGAACCTGTGAAGAAATATAATTTAGACCGTTTTATCAGTTCATTTACCATAGATGAATCATCGCAGATGATTTATGGTGCTTTTGCTGAAAAAGAAGACGAAATTTATGTCTTTAGAATGAAGTAAAGGAACAATCTCTGTAGAGTAGTCGAATAAAGAAGTTGCTTCGTATTTTCGAATATGAAAAATATTTTCGTTATAGGGTTTATCCTATTTTTCTTGGGTGCATGTAGTGAAGACAGTCATGTGTATCAAATGGTTGAGGAATGGGATGGGAAAGAGATCCTGTTTCCTGAAAATGTATCTTTTTCTGCGGGTGAGGTCGTATCTGTAGGCAATCCTTTGCTGCGAACAACCCCGTACAAGATAGTTCATTATACGGACTCAATGGGTTGCATGAGTTGCAAACTGAGATTAAATGATTGGGCGTTGTTTGTCTCCGATTTGCAGGCGGAGTTTCAAGAAATGGTTCCTGTATATATGTTCTTCTGTCCGAAGAAAGGGTCTGGAGAGATTATTTCGTTGATAGAAAATAGTGGATATAAATCCCCGGTGTGCATAGATGCAGAGGATTCATTGAACAAACTCAATCATTTCCCTTCAGACATGGCCTTCCGCACTTTCCTCTTGGATAAGGACAACAAAGTCCTGGCCATCGGCAACCCCGTCCTCAACCCCAAGGTGAAGGACCTCTACCTGCGCATCATCCGTGGCGAATCCCCACAAGCACCGTCCGATGCCGGCACGCCCGTCACCACCGTTTCCGTCTCCTCCGCCGAGGCCGACCTGGGCACCTTCCCCTGGCAGGAGCCCCGGACCTGCACCTTCACCCTCCGTAATACGGGCGACCGCCCCTTGGTCATCCACGACGTGACCACTTCGTGCGGCTGCCTGACGGTGGACTATCCGGAGGAACCGGCCCGTCCGGGCGAGGAGCTGACCCTGCGTGCGCACTACCGGGCCGACAGCCGGGGCAC
>DWZE01000001.1 GCA_019118325.1 Candidatus Bacteroides intestinavium | reverse complement strand
TGGAACGTGAAAGGCAATACAACGGAACAGACCGCCGCCCTCGGCATTGATGCCCTTGAATCCTTTATCCGGGAAATCGGCTTGCCCACCCGCTGGAGCGAGATGGGCATCACGGACGAGACAGTCCTGCGTGCCGCTGCCGACACCTGCCTGCTGATGCCCGGCTGCTGCAAGCTGTTCACAAGGGACGAGCCGTTTGAGGTGCTGAAGAAAAAATTATAACAAATGGCTCAGTCCGACCTACCGACGGATTCATTGCCTTGCCATCCAATGCAAGAATGACAGACTATGGTTGGGCGATGAATCCGTTGGCAATTAGCAACGCATCAATTTCTTTTGGTGAGATGTTTTCTCGTTCGGACTTATCATAAATATAGAGGAGGTTGATGGTGGTCTCGTCTACGCTGGCAATGACGGTGAACGTAATGACCCGTGCTCCGCCGCTCTTCCCTTTTCCTTTGGAGGAGATACGCATCCTGACCTTGCGGAGGCCCCTGCCCAAGTCTGTGCCGAGGGTAGGATTGGCAAGAAGTTCTTCTTGTAAGGCCTCCAAATCTTTCCAGAGAGAACGATAGCGTTTAAGCAGACGTTTAGTCTCTCTCATAAATGTCGGCAGAGGCAGAATTTTAGGCTTCATGTTTCAGTTCTTCCAGAAATTCATCAAAAGACTTGGCTTGCAACTTGCCTTCTTTCATCAGTTTCATTTCTTTCAGCCCCGCGTCAATGCCTGCCAGGATTTCTTCTTTGCTGATATATTCCGTTTCTTCTTCCTTTTGTTCACGGATGTTTTCTTGCAGCTTGTCCAGCAGCCACTCCTGATTATTGAGCGATAAGCTTTGAATGGTTTGCCAAAGGCTGTCTAACGAAATAGTTGCTCTCATTGCTATATCTCCTTTATTGATTGGACTTTGCAAAGATAATGGATTTGTGACCAATATCCAAGTGCATAGGAGAGAAATCACTTGAACAAACTGTACGACACCCCCACATTTAAAAACGGTATCGGCGAACGGTCCTGTTTCACCACCGGCTCCACCTCGGTTTTTCCTTCCTCGTCTTTCACCTTGATGCCTTTGCGATTCTTCTTATACAGTCCGCTTTTCATTACCATTGACACGCCGGCATGGACGGAAAAGTAGAGACGGTGGTTGAGGATGTACTCATAATGAATCTCAGGTTTCAGCACGGCGTCGGAGTAGTAGGCCGTGGACGGGGCGCCTTCCAGCGTGGTGCGCAGGTAGAAGTTTTCGCTGCTCATCGAGGCTCCGGCTGAGATGCGCTGTTTCTCCAGTTCGTAACGCAGGTAGAACTGGCTGGGCATGGTGATGTCTACGCTGAGGCGCGGATTGCGGAAGCGGTGCCACCACGTGACGACGGGCATGACGGGCATACTGCTGAACAGCGTCCGCGCCATGACGCCCAAGCTGAAGCAGGTGCGCTCGGTATTCTTCAGCAGCATGACGGCGGAGAACGTCCCATCGAACATGCCGAACCCTTTGTTCCACCCATCCACGGACAGCGCGGCCGAGACAATCATGGGTTTGTTGAACAACCCGAAGTAGTACGAGCCGTTCAACCCACCCTCGTAATAATCGTAAAGCCTTTGCCACCTATGGACATTGGCATCGCCACCTATGGACATTGGCACTGCCTTGGCTGGACGAACCCCTTGCCTTGGCTGGACGAAGGCACTGCCTTGGCTGGACGGAGGCATCGCCTTGGCTGGACGGAGCCAAATTCTTCATTCTTCATTCTTCATTTAAAACGCTTCCGCAAACTGGAACACAAACCCGCCCGTGTCCTTGCCGAAACCGTAATCGATACGGATGTTCACGTTGTGCTTGAACTCCACACGCAAGCCCAGCCCGTAGTTGGGCAGCATGTCTTTCATGCGCAGTTGGCTCAATTTGGGGAATACCGTGCCGCCACCTGCCCACGCCACGCAGCCTACGCGGCCGTAAATGTGCTGACGCAACTCCATCTGGGCAGACAGTTGATTGTTGTCGATGTAGCGTCCGGCGTAATAGCCGCGCATCCGGCTGGTGCCTGCGCCCAATTCTTCGCGCAGTGTCCAGGGCACGTCATCACCGTTCAACTGGCCGTAGAGGTCGAAGGCAAGGACACCGCCTCGCCAGACAGGCACGAAGGCATCGAAAGTGAGGGTGGTGGCAAAGATGTTCCGGTCGTGGCTGCTCAGCCAATGGGGATAGAACACTTCGCGAACAAGGAAGTAGATGCCCCGCTTCGGATTGAGGATGAAGTCGCGCGTGTCGTATTGCAGGGATAGTCCCACGCCGGTGAAGAAATACGACGAGCGTTGTCCGGCGAGGTATTCCGGACGTGTCAGCCTCGTTGCCCGTGTATAGTTCAGGTTGAGGGCGGCACCCACATGGAAGTCCGGCGTCAGCTTATAGACGTAGTCCGACTCCCAGCGCACCATTTGGCGGCGGTAACCCGACACCGGATTCACCCGGCAGGCATCATACGATACGCCCCAGAAGTCCAGGTTCTTATTCTGGAATTGCAGCCGGTACGACAACCGCGAACGGTTGCCCCGGAAGTGGTTGTTGCCCTTCACGGTCAGTGTGTAGAAGCCGTTGACCGAGGCGTTGCTCGACAACGAGATGTCCGACGGCTGCATCAACGAGTCCCGCCGGTCCAAGCGGTACAGCCCTGTGGCCGCTCCGCCGATGCCGAAACTGCCCTCACGCGTATAGCTGGGAGCGATGATGAAACTCAAGTCCATCCGCCGCTCGAAGGTACGGTCTACGTTGCCATGCACCAGGCTGTTCCAATAGCGTTTCAGTCCGCTTGTTCGCGTGGAGTCCGTCTGCGCCGTGAGGGGAAGGGCTATGATGAGTGTCAGAATGCTTAGGATGATGTTTCTTCTGTTCATGTTTCTTGCGGATAAGGGTTATTTACCAAAACGATAAGCCACGCCCACACTGACGGCGTGCGGATACATCTTGACCGTGCTGCTGTTGGCGTCCAGCAGGTTGGTGACGCTCGCCTTGTACGTGGCGTTCAGTTGCAAGCCGCAAGCCAGCTCGTAACCTACCTTCACAGCGAAGCCCGTATTCGAGTCGCGCAAGATGGGCAGGCCCGTGTCTGTGTCCTTTTCATACAGATTGCTTTTCACTCCGTTGCGTTTCAGTGTGGCATCGAAGCCGAACTCCGTGTAGGGGCCGAGGCCGACGATGAACTGCGCCCCGCTCCGCAAGTGGAAGTGATAGAGGGCATGGACGGCAAACTCAGCACCGACGTACCGGAACTCGCCCGTCTGTCCGTCCCATTCAAAATCGCTGCGCTTGACGTGGAACAGCAGTGTGCCCTGCACCGAAAAGGCCGGCCGGATACCTAAATCGAGGAAACCGCCTGCGGACACACCCGCCCGCATTTGGCAATTGCCTCCATCTACGCCGGAGTGGAAGAAGCCGGAGAGATTACTTTCAAGTATCGGCCCGCCCGAAAACGTAAGACGTTGTTCTGTCCGAGGCGCGTCCGCCGTCTGGGCATGCACGACCAGAGAAACAGCCAACAGAAAAGCCGTGAGAATAATGGAATATTTCTTCATAAATGTACAATTTGTATTCGGGTGCAAAAGTAGACATTGCCCTCATGCACGGAAAGGTCGTTTCTTTGACGGTATTGGACGATTTATCGACTGCGATGTCAAAGGAAATGAGAAATAAGCTATATTTGTGGGCGATATATACAATAGACTCTATAAAATGGAAAACGTAAAACTCCTGAGCCTAAGTGAACGGATAAAGTCCGCACGCCCCGACGCGCTGTGCTTTGAGGACAACTTCTTTCTTTTCGATGTCCACCACCCCGCTGTGCCCGACCGCCCGTTCAAGATGGACACCTACGGCTTCTTCCTTTGCCTGGAGGGAAGCACACAAGGCACCATCGACCTGATGCCCTACGAACTGCGTGCCGGCATGATGGCAGTCAACGTGCCGGGGCAGCTCATCACCCGCACCTGCGTCAGCGAAGACTTCCGCGGAATCAGCCATGTAATGACGCAACGCTTCATCGACAGCCTGGGCTTGCCCTATAACTTCAGTCTGGCCATCGGCATCCGTGAAAATCCTATCCTTACCCTGAAGCCTGGCGAACTGAATGCCATACGAAACTACTGCGACATGACCCGCAGTCTCCTCGAAAAGAAACGCCCTTACCAGGCGGAGACGCTGCGCCACCTCACTTGCGCATACGCCTACGGGCTGGGCACCTATCTCTATAGCATGGCCGAAAGCCGCCGCCTGTCCAACGACGAGTTGCTGATGCAACGCTTCCTTGCCGAAGTCCGCACGCACTACAAGCAGGAACGCCGGGTCGTCTACTACGCCGAGCGGCTGCATATCACGACCGGTTACCTTGCTACCCTGGTGCATCGCGTCAGCGGGAAATCACCTTCCGACTGGATAAACGATTTCGTGGTGATGGAAGCCAAGGTGCTGCTGAAGTCCTCCGCCTTGACGGTGCAGCAGATTACACACGAATTGAACTTCCCCTCGCAGTCGTTCTTCGGGAAATACTTCAAGCGCCTGACGGGCCTGTCGCCCAAGGAATACCGGGAAGGGAAAATGTCCCGTTGAGAAGCCGGGATTAGCATTATCCGTAAAATAGGTGCATCTATCAGTGATTTATGTATAGATGTTATTTCTCCTGCACGCTACCTTTGCATACAAAATAACATCTCAAATACATTTATACAATGAAAAAGTTTCTTATTCTCCCGCTTTTGTGTCTTTCCATGACCGTAATGGCTGCGTGTTCCAACGCCGATACGCCCGCACCGGAAACAGAACAGCCCACCAACCCGATTGGCTCCGGCGAAACACGGACGCTCGTAGCCTACTTCTCCGCCCAAGGACATACGCAGGCAGTGGCCGAGCGGATTACGGAATTGCTGGGTGCGGACATCTTCCGCATCGAAGCCGCCGACCCGTATGCCGAGAATCCCTACGATGACAGCGACCGCATCCAGGACGAGGCGTACAACGGCCTGCGGCCCGAAGTCGCCAACCTGCCCGATGCGGAAACCATCGCCGCCTACGACACGCTGTTCGTCGGTTCGCCCTGCTGGTGGCACCAGCCCGCGATGGTGGTCTGCACCTTCCTCGAAGCGTATGACCTGTCGGGCAAGGTCGTGATTCCCTTCTTCACCTACGGCGCAACGACCTACCTGAACGAGTCGATGCAGACCATTTACCGCGCCACTCCCGATTCGGAACACCTGCCTGCCACGCTGCCCGAAGACCTCGACCCGGACAACATCCGCGAGCCGCAGAGCGACGACGCAGGCATAGACATGCCCGGCAATGCCAACGGTGTGGAAGCGTGGCTGCAACGGATGGGATTCGGCAAGTAACCGGACGGGCAGACCAAAGGTCGGACCTTTGCCTACCTAAGGTCAGACCTTTGATACCCTAAGGTCAGACCTTTGGTAGGCTCATGTCCGGGATGAGGCAGGCTCATGTCCGGGGAAAGCTCTAATCCGTCTGGAGAAGCATTATCCCCGCAAGGGGCAGCCTCAATCCAGACGGATTAGCATTATATCAATAAACATCAAAATACAATGGATAAGAATAAAACAATCTCCCGCCGCGATTTCTTCAAGACCATGGGAGCTGCCGGTGTGGCTGCCGCCGGACTGTCGGCCTGTGGCAAGAACGGGCAAGAGGCATCTGCCGTGGAACCCACCGGCGAAATGACCTGCCGCACGCTGACGGGCGACCGCGTGTCGCTGCTCGGCTACGGCTGTATGCGCTGGC
>DWZE01000010.1 GCA_019118325.1 Candidatus Bacteroides intestinavium | reverse complement strand
TTTTAGTCGTGGCAGGTGCTGAAAATTCTTGATATCCTATTCTGAATGTGGCATTCCGTTTTTTGATGAAAGTTTGTTACAGAATTTATTTTTGTAAGCATTCTTCTTAATATAATAAACTAATAATCAGGTTATTACATTTTCTTAAACATCCTCCAAAAAACACTGAACAATTTCCGCCAAAATAGTGAAGTATTTCTCAAGAAATTGCGTAGTGTTACGCGAGAAATTGTTCAGTGTTTTTGCGGAAGTGGTGAACCATCGAATTTTGCCGGTTCAAAAAGGCTCCTGTAGTACAAAAAATCCACACAAACCAAACCGGACGACATCTGATGTGAGTACTGCCCCGCCTACACAGGAATGCGACTTTTGACATCGGCTCCCAAGCATACTCTCTTTTAAAGGATATACTGTATGACCGCACTATCCACCGAAAAAGAATACACCTTATTAATATATAACCCGTTGGCGGAATTATGAGCAATATGCACTTTATCTGTCGGTCCATTGCGCAGCTTTGCGGGAGGATATCTCCGCTTTTGTCCGCGGATATCTCCGCCCTCGTCCGCAGATATCTCTGTCCTCGCCCGCAGATATCTCCATCCGTAAGCTTTCATACCCCGATTAATTCCGCCAACGGGTTATATATAGTACGTAAGTAAGTCGCAAGAATTAAATGATAACATATCGGTTGGTTTTTTAGGCGCGGATTTAGCTTCGCTCAAAACATTGTTTAATTGTTAAATGAAGGAATAGTCGCGGATTTCATTGATTGTATAAATATATCCGTGAAATCCGCGCCTAAACTAAATTAGTATTTACCTTCTGTGTATACGCTTCTTTGACTTACTATCGGCTTAACTCCTAACGGAGCAAAGCGGAGTGATAACTCCCTAACTTCTTAACTCCTATAATATATAGCATGGAGGAATGCGAAGATACAGTTGAAATGCATTGCCTCACAAAAAGCCCGGCCTCATCCAAAGGACGGGGCCGGGCTTCACCGAGGCCGGATAGGAGGCTGTTTATTGATGAACAATCAAAGCCGAGCGTGGGGCGACTATCACCTGGCCGCCGAGCATAGTGCCCAGACCCTTGACAGGACTAATGCGGCCGTCGCGGCACACTACTTGCCACGTGCCCTCGGGTAACTGCACGGGCGTAGAGCGGTCGCGTGCGTTGAGAATGACGGTAATGTCCTTCCATGTGTCGCCGGCGGGCTGTCCCTTCAGCCGGAAAGCCACTACGTTGTCTTCCGTGTCGGGCAGGAACTCCAAGTGTTCTCTCACCAGGTCGGCATCGCCCAAGCGGAAGGCCGGGTGGGCACGACGCATGGTGATGAGGCCACTCACGTAATCGAACACATCGCGATTCTGCCGTTTCAGTTCCCAACGGATGGTATTGATGGAGTCGGGACTGTTATAAGAATTGTGTACGCCCTGTTTGTCGCGCATCACCTCATCGCCCGCGAAGATAAAAGGCACACCCTGCGAGGTGAGCACGGCAGTCTCGGCCAGTTTGTGCAAGTCCTTGCGCACGTCCATGCTTGCGTCGGGCAAGGTGGCCTTCAGACGGTCAGCCAGGCACATATCGTCGTGGCAACTGACATAGCTGATGAACTGCGTAGGCTCCTGCGCCCAGAACTTGGGTATGCGGTGTGCCTCGCCTGCATTGACCTGCGGATGTTCCACGCCTCCGACCAGGCCAAAGCGGATGCCGGCTTCGTGTCCTTCCAACCCGGCCAGGAAAGCACCTTGTGCATCATTGCCGAAGGGACCCCGGAGGCTGTCGCGATACTCATCACTGAAAGCAGCAATACGCGAAAGTCGGTCGATATTATTCTTCATGGCCAGGGAGTCGGCAGGAAGTTGGGGAGCCCCTGCTGCCCATCCTTCTCCATAGACATAAATAGTAGGATCTATCTCGTCCAATGCCTGGCGAATGGTACGCATTGTTTCCAGGTCGTGGATACCCATCAGGTCGAAACGGAAACCGTCTACATGATATTCATTCACCCAATACTTCACGCTTTCTACCATATAGCGGCGCATCATGGCGCGCTCCGAAGCGGTCTCGTTGCCGCATCCGGAAGCGTCGGCAAAGGTGCCATCCGGTTTGTGGCGATAGAAATATCCTGGCACGGTGAGCTCGAAATTACTACCTTCGGTCACGGCCGTATGATTATACACCACATCCATCACCACGCGGATGCCTGCCTGGTGCAAAGCCATCACCATCTGCTTGAACTCACGGATGCGGGTGGCAGGATCGTAGGGATTCGTGGAATAAGAACCTTCGGGAGCGTTGTAGTTCTTCGGATCATACCCCCAGTTGTATTGGGGTTGGTCGAGACGGGTCTCGTCCACGGAAGAATAATCAAACGAGGGGAGGATATGCACATGCGTCACACCCAACTCTTTCAGGTGGTCGATGCCCGTCTTTTGCCCGCTGGCAGAGGTGGTGCCATCTTCGGTCAGGGCGAGGAACTTGCCCCGGTGCGTGATGCCCGAAAGAGAGTCGATAGAGAAGTCCCGATGGTGCATCTCATAGATAATAATATCTGCAAAACTCTTCAACTCGGGACGGACATCCGATTCCCATCCTTCGGGATCAGTCGTGTCCAGGTCCAAAATAGCTGCACGGTCTCCATTCACTCCCACAGCCTTGGCCCATATCCCCGGAGTGTCGCCCAGCCAGGTGCCCTCCACCTTCACGTCGAAAGTATAGAACTGGCCGTTCAAGTCTCCTCCGACCTCTGTGTACCACATGCCTCCATCGCCTTCCTTCATCGCGAGGATTCGGGTGGGTTCCCCTCCTAATCCTTCCGCATAGAGCTTCACACTGACCTCTTCGGCCGTAGGTGCCCATAAGGAAAATTTAGTGCCATCAGGGGCATACGTCATTTCTTCCCATTTGCCTTCCGGCATAGGGTATTCGTCACGGGATTCCTGCGCTTCCTGGCATCCCATCACCGTCAATGCCGGCAAAATCAACAAGTGTTTCAACTTCATAGGATAATCATTTAGATGTAAAATAATTGAGTTTTGCCACAAAGATACATTGTTTGTACGGCATAGCCTTGGAAATAGAAAGAAAATAGAGATAAAGATTGAATTATTCCATTGTATTTCAGTGAGAATAACTTCTCAGAAAGGATACTTTTATGGAAACTTTCCCAAGTCTTTCTCCGATATGCGGTTACTTGATTCAAAACTTCTCTCTCCCTACAACCCTTTTATATTCTAAAACCCTCCAATAGCCCTCAGAAGTATCTGTAAAGCCTAATTTAGCCTATATTGATTTATATTTTCATTCTTTTGACGGACGTTTTCCTTTTCTCTCGCTACATTTGCGCCACGAACTAAAATGTAAATGTACTAATACCGAAACAACTTATGACAATTACCTTCAGAATTCAGTATCACACCACGTGGGGCGAAAGCCTCCGTGTCCTCCTTCACGAGGGACCCGAAGTAGAGTTGTCCACTATGGATGGAAACCTATGGGAAGGTCAAACCAGCTTCCGGCCGGAACGTCCCGATGCCAACGTTTCTTATCGTTATGCCGTATACCGGGACGGCCATCCCGTGCGCGTAGAGTTTGGGGCCATCCCCCACACGCTTTGCCCGACGGGAGATGACACCTGTCATTATCTCTTGCAAGACACGTGGCGCGACCTGCCCGCAGCTTCTTATCGTTTCAGCTCCGGCTTTTGTCGCACGGGCGAGGAAAACGAAAAAGAAACCATGCCCTTACCCGAGGGAGATACGCACATCATTCTCCGTGTCCTATGTCCCTCACCCCGTACGAAACAACGCATTCTGGGTCTTACGGGCAATTGCAAAGCCTTGGGAAACTGGGGTACTTCTGCCCCACTCCGAATGTACGAAGTATGCCCTAACGTCTGGCAGCTTGCCCTGGATGCTTCGACATTACCCCCGTCCTTCCAATATAAATATGTGACCATCGACGAGGCAAGTCAGGACATAAGTGAATGGGAAACAAACGACAATCACTCCCTGACGCCCCCTTCGCTCCAACCGGGAGAGACCTACGTGGGCGTAGAAGAAGAAGTGTTCTTCGCCAGCGAAGCCTACAAGGTAGCCGGAAGTGCTATCCCCGTCTTCTCGCTCCGTTCCGATGGAAGTTATGGCGTGGGCGACTTCGGCGACTTGAAGACTTTCATCCGCTGGGCGGCCGATACCCACCAGCGTGCCGTACAGGTGCTTCCCATCAACGATACCACAATGACCGGAACATGGACAGATTCTTATCCGTATAGTTCTATCTCCATCTATGCGTTCCACCCGATGTACGTGGATTTACGTCAGCTCCCCCCCTTGCACGACCCGGACGCCACCATCGCCTTCGAGCAAAAGCGTCAGGAACTGAATGCCCTGCCCCAAGTGGATTATGAAGGCGTAAACCATTGGAAACGTGCCTATCTGAAAGCCGTCTTCCAGCAAGAGCAAGAGGCCATTCTCTCCTCCGATAGTTACCAGACTTTCTACCGGAACAATGCCGAATGGCTTCGCCCATATGCCGCTTTCTGCTACCTCCGAGACCGTTTCCACACGCCCGACTTCCATCAATGGGGCGAATATGCCACATATCGCACCGAAATGGTCGAACAACTTTGTGCGCCGGAGAGCGAAGCATACGCGGAAATCTCCTATCATTGCTTCGTACAATACTTGCTGCATATCCAGCTTCTGGATGCCTGCAATTATGGTCGCGAACGGGGTGTTATCGTCAAAGGAGATATCCCCATTGGCATCAGCCGCACGAGCGTGGAAGCTTGGGTCGAACCATACTACTTCAACATGAACGGTCAGGCGGGCGCTCCCCCCGATGCATTCTCCACAAAAGGACAAAACTGGGGAATGCCAACCTACAACTGGAAAGTGATGGAAGAAGACGGATACCAATGGTGGCAACGCCGTTTCCGCAAAATGGCCGATTATTTCTCTGCCTACCGCATCGACCACATTCTGGGCTTCTTCCGCATTTGGGAGATTCCCACCCACTCTGTGCATGGTCTCTTGGGACAGTTCGTACCCTCCCTGCCCATGAACGTGGGGGAAATTGAAAGTTATGGACTTCCCTTCCAGAAAGAATTCATGACTCGCCCGTTCATCAACGACTTCATGCTGAACCAAATGTTCGGTCCACGGGCGCAGGAAGTTCGCGACAACTTCGTACAACATTTGCATGACGACATCTACGCAATGCGTCCCGAATTCGATACCCAGCGGAAAATCGAAGCCCATTTTGCAGGAAAAGATGATGCAGATACCCTCAGTCTTAAAGAGGGACTTTATGCCCTGGTAAGCGATGTGCTCTTCATCCCCGACCGAGACAATCCGGAAATGTACCACCCGCGTATCGCCGTCCAGAACGATTACGTCTATCGCCAGTTGAACCAAGGAGAAAAAGATGCCTTCAATCGCCTCTACAACGACTATTATTACCGGAGACACAACGATTTCTGGTATCGCGAAGCCATGAAGAAACTTCCCGTCCTGACACAAGCCACGCAGATGCTGGTATGTGGAGAAGACTTGGGCATGGTACCCGATTGCGTACCTTGGGTAATGGAACAGCTACAGATCCTTTCACTCGAAATCCAGCGTATGCCCAAGCACCCGGAGGATGAATTCGGACATGTCGGTTCCTATCCTTTCCGTTCGGTATGTACCATCGGCACGCACGACATGAGTACTTTCCGTGGCTGGTGGGAAGAGGACCGCACGGTATCGGCCCGCTTCTTCCGTCACGAATTGGGACATTGGGGTGAAGTGCCCGTACATGCACCAGGCTGGCTGTGTGAGGACGTGGTACGACGCCACCTCTATAGTCCTTCCATGCTCTGCATCCTGACGTGGCAAGACTGGACATCGATGGATGAGACTCTGCGCAACCCGGATATCGACATCGAGCGCATCAACGTACCGGCCAACCCGCATCATTACTGGCGCTGGCGCATGCACATCAGTATCGAAGAATTGATGAAACAAGACGCATTCAACGAGAAAATCCGAAGAATGATTGACGAAAGCGGAAGATAAATTTCCATTAAGCAAACTAAAATCATGAAAGAAATACCCAATCAAAGTTTTTGGAAGCTATGGAACATCAGTTTCGGCTTCTTTGGTGTACAGATTGCCTATGCTTTGCAGAGCGCGAATATCAGCCGAATCTTCTCTACGCTGGGCGCTGACCCGCATAGTCTGAGTTACTTCTGGATACTGCCTCCGCTGATGGGCATCATCGTACAGCCCCTCATCGGAATGTTCAGCGACCGCACATGGTGCCGCTTCGGAAGGCGTATTCCCTACCTCTTTGTAGGAGCCATGGTGGCCGTACTCGTGATGTGCATGTTGCCTAATGCAGGCAGTTTCGGCATGTCAGTGGGTGCCGCCATGGTGTTCGGTCTCATCTCACTGATGTTGCTGGACACAAGCATCAACGTGGCCATGCAACCCTTCAAGATGATGGTAGGCGACATGGTGAACGAGAAACAGAAGGGGCTGGCCTATGCCATACAGAGTTTCTTGTGCAACGCCGGAAGCCTGGCGGGTTACCTCTTCCCTTTCATCTTCGCGGCCATAGGCATCAGCAACATCGCGCCCAAGGGGGTGATACCAGATTCGGTCATCTACTCCTTCTACATCGGCGCGGCCATCCTTATCCTTTGCGTTATTTACACCACGTTGAAGGTAAAGGAATATCCGCCCCAGCTCTATGCCGAATACCACGGCATCACGAAAGAAGAAAAGGAGGAAAAAGTCAACGTGTTCCGCCTTCTGGTACGTGCACCCAAGGCTTTCTGGACGGTAGGCCTGGTACAATTCTTCTGTTGGTCAGCCTTCATGTTTATGTGGACCTACACGAACGGTACCGTAGCTGCCAACGCCTTTGACACGCCTTCCGTAGAATTGGTGAAAGACGGAGTAACGAGCCTCGTGCTTGACACACAATCGCAAGAGTACCAGAATGCGGGTGACTGGGTGGGCATACTTTTCGCGGTACAGGCCATCGGCTCAGTCATTTGGGCAATGGTACTCCCGATATTCAAGAACCGGAAACTCTCCTACTCACTCAGCCTTGTGCTTGGCGGCTTGGGCTTTATCTCTACCTACTTCGTACATGACCAATACCTGCTGTTTGTATCTTTCTTGCTGATTGGATGTGCGTGGGCGGCGATGTTAGCCCTACCCTTCACCATCCTGACCAATGCCCTCAGCGGAGGCCACATGGGCACATACCTCGGCCTGTTCAACGGCACGATTTGCGTACCCCAGATTGTAGCTGCGGCCCTCGGTGGACAAGTATTACACCTCTTCACCCGCCCCGGTGCGGTGCCTCCGGAAGTAAACATGCTGGTACTGTCTGGATGCCTGTTGATTATAGGAGCAATGTGCGTGAGCATCATTAAGGAGAAAAAATGATGAAGAATGAAAAATGAAGAATTGCCTTACCTCCTCCCAAAGTCTATTGGTTGGCAACGGAACAATTCTTCATTTCTCATTCAATTGATTCCCATCACTTCCTGTTCGAACTTTTCTTTGTCGCCCATGGCTTTGTTGCGCATTTTGCTGCGGTAGTTATACACCGTGGCGAGAGAGTAGCCAAGGAAATGGGCGATGCTGTTCGTATCCGTCACACCCAGGCGGATGAGGGCAAAAATACGCAACTCCGTATTGAGCAGTTCGCCAGACTTGGGAGTGATACGTCCATCCTCCTGGAGAAGGTTGTTAAAGCGTTCGATGAACCGTGGGAAAAGCTCCAGAAATGATTTGTCAAAGTCGCGATAGAAAGCCTTGCGCTCATCGCGCAGGAACTGATCGGAACGGATGGCGTGGAAAAGAGCATCGGTCTTGGAAGCCATGGCCAATTTCTCCAGCGAGCGACGATATTGCTCCAACTTATCCAGATAACCCACACAGCGGTCCAGGTAGCGAGCAATGTAAACCTCCTTGATGCGCCCTGTCTGCTCCAAGTCCAGATTGGTTGCATGAAGACGCCGGTTTGCCTGGTAAAGATCGCGCCGCATGGCAGCCAATTTCTTCATCCAGCGATAAAGGTAGACCACGGCGCCGACCAAAAGCAAGGCCAGAAGGCTGATGCCTAAGAGCAGGCCAGTGACCACAGCGCGTTCGTGGGCCGCCTTTTCGTTGTAAGCACGGTCAATAATAGGATAAATCTCCGTCACCTCCAACGAACGCAAGCGAGCGTGACAGGCTACGGCATCCTCCATGGAGCAGTTCAGGTAGGCATAGGCACGGTCAATATCGCCCCGTTCATAGAGCAAGCGAGCCAATTTGTGAAGGGAAGCATACTCACGCACGGCACGCTCCAAGTCCCAAAGAGCGGTACGGGCCAAGTAATAAATCTGGCGGGAAGTGTCGCCCTTAGCCACATAGGCTTCGTACATGGTGTAATTCAGATAGGACTGTATTTTAGGCTCTTCTGTCTCACCAAGCAGATGCGCAAGAATACCTACGGACTCATCGGGATGGCCATTCAGAGCCGCCTTCTCGGCGCGGACGATGTCGCGATCCAAAGAACGTGGAGCAGTCACGTAAATGGAGTCCCGATAGAGGTCGGTCTGTTGCAGGTACTTACATTTCACACGGTGCTCGATGGTATAGTCGGCCAGCCAGCCATAACAGGTTCGGCACGCATGGTAATAAGTCATACGCAAGGCCGTATCCAAACGATCGGCGTCCACCTGTTGCAGCAGATGGAGCGCATCCGCATAGAGCCCCATCACGCCCAAGACGGCGGCACGGTTGATAGCCACTTCCTCAGCCAACTCCGGATGTCCGGAGATGGGCAGCAGGGCGGCACGACGATTGAGGTAATGGACTGCAGAGTCGGCCTGATAGTGCTGGTATTCATCAGACAGTTCCTTGCAAAGGCTATATTGCTCAAGTGTGTCGGTGACAAGGGCGAGCCGTCGGCGCAAGTCGGAGATGCGAGCCTCCTTGCGGGCATGGAACTCCTTCTTGCGGGCGATCGTATCGTCCAACTTGTCCAGCAAGTCACAGATAGAATCGGAGGGCAACGGGGTGGCCTGCACGGAAGACACGACGGGCAGGAAAAGAAAAATCAAGGTCAGTACAAAGATTGTTATCATGGTTTTACTGGATTTTACCGGGTTATACAACAATGTTCTGCAAAGGCGGACACTCCGGTTCTTCATGAGAGCCGCTTTGTTTCGCGGAGCGAATGCGTATCCTCTTGCGGAAGCAAATGTAGGCCATTTTTGTGAGATGACCAAAAATCAAGATACGATTTGAAAGGAAAATACCTTTAACGATGGCAAAAATTTCATACGGTTGGCCTAAAAAAGAACATGAATGCGCATTTTTTCAGAATGATGGCATAAAGAATGAGAAGCAAATATAAGCAAGGATAAATGGCCAAGTATTATTGGATACTCGGCCATTTATCCTTGCTCCTATGTCGGTTGAAGCATAGCATCCTTGCAAAGGCATTCACTATTTACGCTTGCAGTTCCCGTTCCTGTATTCTGAAGGGGAGACTCCACAATACTTCTTGAAATAACGTCCGAAAACAGACTGATCCGGAAAGTGCAGTTTATAGGCAATTTCCTTGATGCTGAGTTTAGTGAGCCGAAGGCTATGCTGAGCTTGCAATATGGTAAAGGTTTCTATCCATTGAATTGCAGTGCGCCCGGATTGTGTTTTGACAATGGATGCATGTCACCCAAAACATACCGCGCAACCTATGTCAGCACACAACTTTCTGGCTTATGACTTGACAGTCCTTGGCAACAACTCCTCCTGCACATTACCCATTGCTCCCCAGAGACTATACCTCGCCTCGGGGTTCAATTCTTCCAACTGCCGGAGGACTTCGCGGATGGCCGTACGCCCAGACTCGTTCTCATAAGGGCAACGCTTTTGCTGGGCGGGCCAGCCACGTAGGGAAGCTAAAGCCACAATATCCGCCTCATGTACCAGGCAGAGGGGACGGATGATGGCAAGGGGAAACTTACGCATCTGTAACAAGGGCGGCATTGTGGAGAAAGCACCCTGGTAGGTGAGATTCATCAACATCGTCTGGAGGATGTCATCCATGTGGTGCCCCAAAGCTATTTTGTTACAACCCCGCTCTTGAGCGAGGGTAAAGAGAGCCTTACGCCGATTCCACGAACAGAGGAAACAAGGCGACTTGCGAGTATCTCCTGTAGCATCGAACGTAGCTTCTATCACATGCAAGGGAATGTCCAGATCCTGACAAAAGCCGGAGAGAAAAGCGGTATCCGTGCGATAACCGATATTGGTCATCACCACGTGCGCAGCCTCCACTTCAAAACGCGGGCGCCACACACGGGAACGGTTAGCCAACAGTTCGGCCAAAGCCAAAGAATCCTTGCCTCCGGAAAGAGCTACAAGAATGCGGTCGCCTTCATCAATGAGTCCATAATCCGTCAATCCCCGTTGGAAACGACGACGCACACGAGCACAAAGTATCTTTTCTGATTCCATAATCATTTCATTTCCAGCGCAAAGTTACGATTTCCTTTTCTTACCCTCCAAATATACACCACAGAAATATACAAGTTCCGGAATTTTTTCGTATTTTTGAACCGCAAACTTAGAGCCCGTTTAAATTTTGCTTTGCTTGATTTCTAAGGACTGTTTCCAAGGATATACTTATGGTGGAAGCAAGGAATGTATCTGGGACGAACGCAAGAATATAGGCTGGGAAAAGCCCCAATCTGAATCCATAAGAAGTAAAAATTAAGCAAGCTCTTAACCCGAATAATAGAAATGAAGCAGAAACGACTGACATATCTCCTGCCCTTGGTTTTGGCCTTTTTTTCCATATCGGCTACCGCACAAACCTTGGCAAAGGCACAAGCCCTTTTCAAGGAAGGGAACTTTGTCGAAGCCAAACCCGTGTTCGAGAAATACGTGAAGCGTGTTCCCGCCAACGGCAACTATAACTTATGGTATGGTGCGTGTTGCTTGCGCACGGGCGAGGCTGAAGCAGCCGTCCGCCACCTCGAAGTGGCTGTCCAGAAGCGTATCCCCAGCGGACAATTCTGGTTGGCTCAAGCTTACGATGCTACCTACCGCTACGAGGAAGCCATCAGCACGTTGGAAGACTACACGGCTGAACTCCGGCGGCGCCGGCGCTCCACCCAAGAAGCTGATTCATTACTGAACCTCTGTCGCGCCCATTTGCGGATGCTGAAGGGCGTGGAACGCGTTTGCGTGGTGGACAGTTTTATTGTGGACAAAGCACGATTCCTCGAAGCTTACCGCCTCAGCCCTCAGACTGGACACCTCTATCCCTACGACGGCTACTACCCTACCTCTGAACGTACAGGTACTATCGTTTACGAAAACGAACTGGGCAACAAGATTTATTATAGCGAGGCCAATGATACAGGCGTCCAGCAACTGCGCACCAGTACCCTTTTAGCGGGCGAATGGAGCCAAGGAGCCCCCCTTGCGGGTGACTTTCCTGACTCGATAGATACGGCCTACCCTTTCCTGATGTCAGACGGCATCACTCTCTACTATGCCAGCCGGGGTGCAGAGTCTTTGGGCGGATATGACATCTTCGTCACTCGCTACAACACTAACACCGATACCTACCTACGACCGGAGAACATCGGAATGCCTTTCAATTCGCCTGCCAACGACTATATGTATGTAGTGGACGAATATGCTAACCTCGGTTGGTTCGCCTCCGACCGCCACCAGCCGGAAGGACGTGTCTGCATCTATGTATTTATCCCCAACCTTTCCAAACAAGTGTACAGTTACGAACAGACGGATCATGAGCGTCTTCGCTCGTTAGCCGCCCTCCATGCCTTACGCGACACGTGGATTGATTCCAATCTGGTATCACAAGCCCATGCACGTTTGGCTGACATGAGCCATGCCCAGCTGGCTCCGGACGCTCCACGCCCCGACTTCACCTTTATAATGAACGACCAATATACTTATCATACGGAAGCGGACTTCCGTTCCTCCCAGGCTTTGGCCTTTTTCCGACAATACGAACAAACCCAAAAAAAACTCCGCCAACACCGTTCCCATCTCGCAAACTTGCGCGACGCCTATACCCAAGCTTCCACAAGCGAACGCAACCGCCTGGCTCCCGATATCCTGAAACAGGAAAAGGAACTCCTCCAACTGGAGCAGGAGGCGCATCGACTGGAAAAAGCGGTAAGAAAGGAGGAAAATTCAGCAATTAGTGGTCAGTGATGAAATAATCAATACTAACTTCTAAGTTCTAAATACCAATCATTAAACAATATGTCAATTATGGATATCCTCATTATCTGTCTTCTCATCCTGGCCGCCGTGATACTTTTCTTAGTGGAATTGTTCGTGGTGCCGGGCATCAGCATCGCCGGCATTTTGGCGGGTATCTGTGCCCTATTGGGCAATTATTATGCTTTTGTCTACGTGGGTACCGAAGCTGGCATCATTACTCTTGTGGTCACAGCCGTGGCCAGCATCGGAAGTCTCGTATGGTTTATGCGTTCCAAAACATTGGACAAACTCTCACTCAAGACAGATATCACCGGTAAAGTAGATCGCTCAGCCGAGCAAAGCCTTCAACCGGGAGACACGGGCATAACAACCACCCGTTTGGCCCTCATAGGTTATGCGGACATTAAGGGGTACATAGTCGAAGTGAAATCCACAGGTGAGTTCCTGGACGAACATACCCCTGTGCGCGTGGCTCGCGTAGTAAACGGAGTGGTACTGGTCGAGAAAATTCCCTGACCTCATCCAATATCCTATTATATATAATTTAAACTAATTTTCAACTCTCAAATCTCAATTCAAATGGAACTCTACCTGATTATCTTCCTCGTAGTAGGCGGGCTTATTTTTCTGGCCCTGTTCTTCCACTATGTGCCTTTCTTCCTTTGGTTATCGGCCAAGGTATCAGGCGTCAGCATCTCGTTAGTGCAACTCTTCCTGATGCGCATTCGCAAAGTGCCTCCTTATGTCATTGTCCCCGGTCTCATTGAAGCCCACAAAGCCGGTTTGAGCAACATCACGCGCGACGGTCTCGAAGCACACTATCTGGCAGGCGGACACGTAGAAAAAGTGGTGCATGCCCTCGTATCGGCGGCCAAGGCCAATATTGAACTGTCCTTCCAAATGGCAACCGCCATCGACTTAGCCGGACGTGATGTGTTTGAAGCAGTACAGATGTCCGTCAATCCCAAGGTGATTGACACTCCGCCCGTAACCGCCGTAGCCAAGGATGGCATCCAACTCATTGCCAAAGCCCGCGTTACCGTGCGTGCCAATATCCGTCAGCTTGTGGGAGGTGCCGGCGAGGACACCGTACTGGCTCGTGTGGGTGAAGGTATTGTGTCCAGTATCGGTTCATCAGAGAGCCACAAACAGGTACTGGAAAACCCTGACTCCATTTCGAAGCTCGTCCTCCGTAAGGGGCTTGATGCAGGCACTGCCTTTGAAATCCTCTCCATTGATATCGCAGACATTGATATAGGCAAAAACATCGGTGCTGCCTTACAAATGGATCAAGCCAATGCAGACAAGAACATCGCCCAAGCCAAAGCAGAGGAGCGTCGTGCAATGGCCGTAGCCACCGAACAAGAAATGAAAGCCAAAGCACAAGAGGCTCGAGCCAAAGTCATCGAAGCAGAAGCCGAGGTGCCCAAAGCCATGGCCGAGGCATTCCGCTCTGGAAATTTAGGCATTATGGATTACTATCGGATGAAAAATATTGAGGCTGATACCCAGATGCGCGAAACCATCGCACGCCCCACACCGGGAAGTCAAGGTAATGCTAATAAATAATTGCTTTTGTATATGTAGTAGTCAGAGGAAGTTAGAGGCCAATAGCTTTTTGTGTTAGAATCATCTATCGGCCTCTAACTCCTTTCTCCCCTTCCCTCAAAAAAGAAGATTTATGACTAAATATTTTGCTCCCTCTGAACTCATCATTAACGAAGACGGATCCATATTCCATCTTCACGTACGCCCCGAATGGTTGGCTGATAAAATCATCCTTGTAGGCGACCCCGGGCGAGTGGATCTCGTAGCACGCCACTTGACGCACTGCGAATGCAATGTGCAGAGCCGCGAGTTTCACACCATCACGGGTATCACCCCAAATGGGAAGCGCATCACCGTAGTGTCCACCGGCATTGGGTGCGACAACATTGACATCGTGCTCAATGAACTGGACGCCCTAGCCAACATCGACTTCCAAACCCGCCGCGAGCGACACATCTTACGCCAGCTCGAAATCGTACGCATCGGTACCTGCGGAGGGCTACAACCCAATACTCCCACAGGCACCTACGTTTGTTCACAAGTGTCCATAGGTTTCGACGGGCTGCTCAATTTCTATGCCGGACGCAATGCCGTGTGCGACCTACCCTTGGAGCGTGCCTTCTTGAACCACATGGGATGGACAGGCAATCTTTGCGCTCCAGCTCCTTACGCTATCCATGCCAACGAGGAACTGGTAGAACGCATCGCCCGCCAAGATATGATGAGAGGTATCACCATAGCTGCCAATGGCTTCTTTGGCCCTCAAGGAAGAGAGCTTCGCCTTCCTTTGGCCGACCCCGACCAAAACGCCAAAATAGAATCCTTCCAATGGCAAGATCTACGTATCACCAACTTCGAGATGGAGAGTTCTGCCTTGGCCGGACTCTCCCGCCTTATGGGACATCGTGCCACCACTGTGTGCATGGTCATTGCCAACCGACGCTCACACGAAGCCAATACTGGCTACAAAGCCACTATTGATCAGTTGATAGAAACAGTATTAGAGAGAATCTGAGTGTTACCATTTGACAATTAGCAAAATTGAAAAAACAATGAATGAAGACACCATCTGCGCCATAGCCACTGCCCAAGGGGGAGCCTTAGGTATCATCCGCGTATCAGGTCCAAAGGCAATCCCCCTCACATCCTCTATCTTCCGTCCTTTTCGTGCAAGCAAACAGTTAGAGAAAGCACAGCCTTATACCCTCACCTTCGGATATATCGTGGAAGGAGATGAAGTGGTGGACGAAGTATTGGTATCCGTCTTCCATGAGCCTCATTCGTACACAGGCGAGGACTCCACAGAAATCACCTGTCATGGTTCTCCCTACATCCTTCATCGTACCCTCCAGCTCCTTATTGACCACGGAGCACGCTTGGCCCAACCAGGTGAATACACTCGACGTGCCTTTACCCATAACAAGATGGACCTAAGCCAGGCTGAAGCCGTAGCAGACCTTATCGCTTCCACTTCCCAGGCTCAGCACCGATTGGCTATGAATCAAATGCGAGGTGGGTTCAGTAAGGAATTACGCACTTTACGGAATAAACTACTCCAAATTACCTCTCTCATCGAGTTAGAACTGGACTTTACCGACCATGAAGAGTTGGAATTTGCCGACCGCTCGCAGCTCACCGCTCTCGCCTCGGAAATCGAGCATACCATTACCCGTCTGACCCATTCCTTTAGGTTAGGGAATGCTCTCAAGAACGGTATTCCTGTAGCTATCATCGGTGAAACTAACGCCGGTAAATCCACCCTACTCAATGCCCTATTGAACGAAGACAAAGCCATTGTGAGCGATATTCACGGAACCACGCGCGACATCATAGAAGATATCGTAAACATCCAGGGCATTAACTTCCGTTTCATCGATACCGCCGGCATTCGCCAGACGCATGACACTATTGAAGCTTTAGGTATTGAGCGCAGTTTCCGTGCCATGGAGCAAGCACAGATTATCATCATCGTATGCGATATTAACGAGGACGAAGAGCGATTCCGTGCCTTCTATACGCAAATCCTCCCTCATCTCGCTGATAAGCAGGTACTTCTCCTTCTCAATAAATGTGACACGGCGTACACTCCCCACTTCACTCCACCCAAAGGCATTTCTACCCTCACTCTCTCCGCCAAGCAGGGTACGCACCTTGACCGTCTTCAATCTCTTTTGGTTGAAGCAGCTGGCCTATCCGGGACGAACCAAGACGATATCATCGTCACCAATATTCGTCATTACGAAGCCCTCACCCGTGCCCTCAATGCTCTCCACCGCGTACAAGCAGGTCTTTCAGAGGAGCTTCCTTCCGACCTCATCGCCCAAGACCTGCGTGAATGCATCTTTCACTTGAGTGATATCATAGGAGAGGTAACAACGGATGAAGTACTGGGGAATATATTTAGGAATTTTTGCATAGGCAAGTAAACACTTGATTATCAAATAGTTAAATTGATTATAATCGATTAATATGGCGCTCTTTACGGGCGCCTTTTTTGTTGCTCAAGTATCGTTGATAATCGTTGCTAAGCCTTTTTACGCCATTTTTTGTACCTCCTGTGTACCTCACAAGCCCAAAGTCGGGTTTACTGTCTGCCAGATGGTGGACAACCTGGAACGCCTTGGAACGCTGTGGTACGCAATGAAACAGATTTGGCGAACTAAAAAGATAATTAAAATGGCTAGTAACATTGAAATTCAAAAGAAATGCGAGTGGTGTGGCACTATTTTTAACGCCCACAAGATCACTACCGCATACTGTTCACACAGGTGCGCAAACCTCGCATACAAAGATCGAGTTAGAAAAAAACGAATTCAAGAATTCCACTTGAAACATGATGCAGAATTAAAACCCAATTCTGAAAAAGAGTTCTTAACCCCTACTGAAGTTGCCGCATTTTTAGGTGTAGGCCGTACCTCAATTTATCGGTATATCAAAAACGCGAAAATCAAAGCGGTCAGATTTGATGGGAAAACTCTTGTACGGCGTTCGGATATTGATAAGATGTTCGACTACATTATTGCTTCCAATAATGAGAATAAGCCCAAAGAGAAAACTCCAATATCAGATTTCTACACCACAGCTGAAGTCAAAGAAAAGTATGGCATAAAGGATTCCTGGATATTTCACATCGCTAAGGAACATAATATTCCACGAACCTTTCACCGTGGGAAAACCTATTGGAGCAAAAAACATATTGATGATTACTTTGCAAAGAAAGCTCCCGATCCTGAAATCAAGGAATGGTACAGCACGCAGGACATGCAGGAGAAGTTCGGCATGACACTAACGGCCATCTATTCTTTTGTATCAAAGAATGCCATTCCTAAAAAGAAAGTCGGCATCATGGTGTACTACTCCAAAAAGCATGTGGACATTGCCAAAGGCCTCATAGCTCCCGAAGAACCCAAATACTACACCATTGCCGAAGCGATGGAGCGATTCAATCTGACACGGGATCAACTCTACCATTATGTGAAATACCATAATATTCCCCGCATCAAGGTCGGTAAATATACCAAGATCCTGCGGACAGAGCTGGACAAGTTCTTTGAGCCTCCAAAGATAGAATGAGCCGAAAGTTATTTTCCGGTGATAAATACCACCATTAGAACACCTATTTTATTTGCAACAAAAACAAGTATTAATCAAAAAACAATATAGCTATGACACTTACATGCACCAACGTAACACTGAGACAAAAACCATATTGCTGGTGGGCTCGTCCAGAAGCAGCAGCGGCGCGTCATGCAGAAACGCCCGGGCGATACCGATCCGCTGCCGTTCGCCGCCGGAGAGCGTATCCCCCAGTTCTCCCACCTCCGTGTCGTAGCCTTTCGGCAGACTCATGATAAAATCATCTACGGACGCCTTCCGGGCCGCCGCACGAATCTCCTCCAAAGAAGCGCCGGGTCTCCCGATGGCAATATTGGCCGCGATAGTATCATGGAACAGATGGGTTTCCTGGGTCACGTAAGCCTCCGCCGCCCGCAGACGGGCGGTCGGAATACTGCGCACATCCTCTCCGGAAATGTACACCCCGCCGCTGTCCACATCCCAGAACCGCATGAGCAGCTTAAGAAGAGTGGATTTGCCGC
>DWZE01000070.1 GCA_019118325.1 Candidatus Bacteroides intestinavium | reverse complement strand
CGCTGATCTATAATCTTTGATAACGGATAATCCGTCAATAAAGAAAATGAATCTGCGTCATCCGCGTCATCTGCGTCTAAAGAATCACACCGCTAAATTATTATTTGATTCTGATTACTTACTTATCCACTTTATATAATGAAGAAACAGAAATTCTACGTCGTCTGGTCGGGTGTCACCCCCGGCATCTACCGCACCTGGACGGAATGCCAGCTGCAAACCAAAGGCTATGCCGGTGCCAAGTATAAATCGTTCGACACCTTGCAGGAGGCCGAAGAAGCGTTTGCCTCCTCGCCCGCAGAGTATATCCGTCCGGCAGGCACTCCGCAAACTCCCCGGCAAGCGGCCGGTCCCTGCCTGCCTCCCGGCCTGAAGGGCCAGGCGCTGGCCGTGGACGCCGCCTGCAGCGGCAATCCCGGCAAGATGGAATACCGCGGCGTGCATCTCCCCAGCTTCCAGCAGGCCTTTCACTTCGGCCCCCTCTACGGCACCAACAACATCGGCGAATTTCTGGCCATCGTGCATGCCCTGGCCTTGCTGAAGCAAAAAGGGATTGACATGCCCGTCTACAGCGACAGCCGTAACGCCATCGCCTGGGTGCGCCAGAAAAAATGCAAGACCAAGCTGCCCCGCGATGCCAAGAGCGAACCCCTCTTCCAACTGATTGACCGGGCCGAACGCTGGTTGCGGGACAATACCTACTCCACCCCCGTCCTGAAGTGGGAAACCGAACTGTGGGGGGAAATCCCAGCCGACTTCGGACGGAAATAAAAGCGGGCCTTCCGGTCATTGCGTTCCGGGCGTCTGTCCGGCGATATCTCCGCCCGTGCCTGCTGATATCTCCGTGCACAAGCGGGGATATCTCCGTGCGCGGGCGGTGATATCGCCGTGCGGAGGCCGTCGGGCCTGCCCCGGGACGCTATGCGGTTCTTTATCGTATTTCGGTATAAAATTATCGTTTTTCGATAAATATTTTCTGTTTTTCTTGATATTCTCGAAAATATCTTTTTCCTTTGCAGGCAGAACGGATACAATTACAATCTATAGACAAAGAAAAACATCTGGATTATGAAAAGAGCATTGATGAGTATTACGCTCCTGGTTGTGTCACTCTCCGTAGTGGCGAGTCTGCTGATAGGTTTTCTCATTCCCGCCTGAGCCGGCGGAGGACGTGTTTCATTCATGTGTAATAAGGAATAGAGAAGTATGAAAGCTGCGATTAAACTGTTTTTGATTTTCATCCTGCTGCAACTCCTGGGCAGCCTGGCCGCCGTGCCGCTGGTGCTGATGTACCAGTTTGTCGTGACGGGGACGGTGGATGCGGATGCGGCGGGCGCGCAGACGCTGGTGCCCGGCTCGTTGCTGACGCTGTTCTTCACCGTGTGGTATCTCTGGAAGAAAGGCTACCTGGCGGACGACGGGCAGTTGTATTCCCCCGTGTCCGGCGCTTACCTGGGTTGGACGGCGCTGATGGGCGTCGGGGCTATCGTGTGGCTCGAGGCACTGGCCGGCGTGCTGGATTTTCTGCCGAACTGGCTGGAAACATCGTTCGACCGGATATTGTCCTCGTGGGCGGGAATGCTCTACATCGCCCTCTTGGGTCCGGTGCTGGAGGAACTGGTGTTCCGCGGCGCCATCACGCGCGAACTGTTGCGCAAGTTCCGCCCGGGCATGGCCATTTTCATATCGGGCCTGCTGTTCGGGCTGATACACTTCAATCCCGTGCAGTCGGTGTTCGGCTTCCTGGCAGGGATGTTGCTGGCGTGGCTCTACTGGCGGACGCGCAGCGTGGTGCCGTGCATCGTGGTGCATGTGCTGAACAACGCCCTCAGCGTAGGATGCACGTTGGCCTATCCCGATGTGGATACGGTGGCCGACCTCATGGGCTATCCGGCCTATGGCATCTGTCTGGGTGTGGGGGCCGTGGCGTTGGGCGTGGGTCTGTGGCAGTTGCTGCGGCGTCCCAAGGCGCCGGATTACGACCGTCCTTATGTGGAACCTCTTAATGTCGAGAAGCCATGAAGAAAAGACTGAACCTGCTGTGTGCCATCGTCCTGCTCGTGCTGGGATGGTCGGTGGTGGAGACGGGCTACTACATGACCAGGGGTGCCGTCGAGGGCTTCCGCCAGGGGTGGAACTACGCCGAAGCCGAGGAAAAAGCCAAAGAAACGGGCGAGCCGATGCCCGAAGAACTGCGCGTGATGCAGCATACGAAGTACATCTCGCTCTTGCCTCCGATGCTCAGCGGATGGAAAGGCGACATGCTGCCTGACTCGGTCTACAACGAGCGCACCCACAGCTATATCCCCGCCGCCTACGCCAGCCTGACGGTCAGCGTCGAGGCGGGCAGTCCGTGGACGCGCGGCCTGCTGGGGCTGCTCGTCCTCATCGCCAACATCTGGGCCCTGGTGGTGTTCATCCGCCTGGTCATCTCGATAAACAAGTCCGACATCTTCTGCTGGCGCAACGTCCGCCGCCTGCGCCGCCTGGGCGTGCTCCTGGTCGTGGCCTTCGCCTGCGCCTGGCTGTCGGAGTGGCTTGAACTGCAAGCGTTGCGCCAGGCCCTGTCCATCCCCCACTACGAGCTGACCATGACCGACACCGTCGACCGCATCAGCCTCCTGCTGGGCCTGTGCGCCCTCATCGTGGGCGAGGTCTTCGCCATCGGCCTGAGGATGAAGGAAGAACAAGACTTAACCATCTAACCCCGTAAGGAAAGGAAGAAAAAGACATGCCGATAGTAGTAAACCTGGACATCATGATGGCACGGCGCAAGATGACGCTGGGCGAGCTGGCCGAACGCATCGACATCACGCCCGCCAACCTTTCCATCCTCAAGACGGGGAAGGCAAAGGCCATCCGCTTCTCCACGCTGGAAGCCATCTGCAAAGTGCTCGACTGCCAGCCGGGCGACCTGCTGGAATACCAACCCGGGTGAACGCGACGCCCCGAAACGCAACGCAACACCCCGAATTGCCATATGCACTTTGCAGATAGTGTTACCGATGTATAAAAGTGCTTCCGATTAAGAGATCGGCTCCAAGCGCATCGAGGGCGAGGGAACCGAGCATGGCGGCTTCTATACGCAAGAGGAAATCAAGGAAGTGGTACAATACGCCGCCGATCATTTCATC
>DWZE01000069.1 GCA_019118325.1 Candidatus Bacteroides intestinavium | reverse complement strand
AGATCCTGTTTCTTCTTCCACTCGACAAGCATAAGCGCCACAGTCCGCGGGATGAAAACTTTTCTTTTCGCGCCCCCCTGTTTTATCACACAACCCTAACTGTAACTGTAACACTGTAACGCTGTAACGCTGTAACGCTTGTAACGCTCCCTGTCCGCCTGCCTCTCCGTTTTTGTCCTCGTAACCCGCTGATTCCCAATATCAAAATCATTTTTCTCAAATCCTTACAGAAAAACAGCCCCTTATCGCCCCCTGTTTTTTGGCCGTGCCGAACATTCGCCCTACCTTTGTTGCGTCGAGGCCAAGACAACGCGAAACATTAACCACTAACCACTAACCATTAACCATTAACCATTAACCACTAAAACTCATGGCATACTGCAAGAAAGTCTACAACGAGAAGTTCGGCGTCTGCTATCCCTCCGCCGTCGTGACGGGCTCGCCCCGTCTCCACCAAGAAGCTGGCCCGCCGGCATCGAATGGCTGTCCTACGACGCCGCAACTTCCGCGTGCAGCAACACGCAGGAACCCGGCACGGGCGGAGGTACGGGCGAGGACGGCAACGAAGGCTCCTCCGGATGATTTTTTAGACGCAGATGACGCTGATGCTGCTGAGCGATAATAATCTTTGATAGCTGATAATCAGTCGATAAAGAAAATAAATCCGCGTCATCCGCGTCATCCGCACCTAAAAAGTTTTTGCGTGATTTGCGTTCCAAAATCCCATCCGCGTCTAAACTTTTTTAACTCCTCCAAATAAGTCTTGCAGAATTTTCCGTATTCGGCCGGATTGCCTATCTTTGTCCGGACGTTATTTTTCAGGCACAGATGACGCAGGCTTATCATCTTTATCAGCTGATTGTCTGCCATCAAAAAAAAGATGAATCCGCGCCGTCCGCGTCTGAGAATCCAACTAACTTAAAAACTTCAAGATATGCGATTTATGATGAACAGAAAACTGATGGGTTGGGGGCTGATGGCCGCCACCCTGGCTGCGTGCGGCCAGTCCGGCGCCGACGTGATCCGCCTGAACCAGGTGGGCTATTTCCCCTCGCAGGAGAAGGTGGCCGTGGCGAACACGGCGGGAGTGACAGACTTCACGGTGGTCGATGCGGCCACGGGCGAGGAGGTGATGAAGGGGACTACGGCGGTGACCACCCCCAATGCGTGGTCGCCGACGGCGCGTTCCACGATGGATTTCAGCGCCCTCGACCGCCCCGGCACCTACCTGCTGCTGGCAGGCGGCGATACGGCGGCTTTCGAAATCAAGGACCGGCCGTTGGCCGCGGTGGCCGATGCGGCCCTGAAGGCCTTCTACTACCAGCGTGCGGGCATGGCCCTCGACGAGCCGTATGCCGGGGCCTGGAGCCGTCCGGCGGGACATCCCGACACGGACGTGCTGGTCCACCCCAGCGCGGCCGGGCCCGTGCGCAAGGCCGGTGACGCCATCGCCTCGCCGAAGGGCTGGTATGGCTCGGACGGCTATGGCAAGTACGTTGCCGCCACGGCCTACAGCATCGGGCTGATGCAGGCCGTCTACCGCCTGTTCCCGGACTACTTTGCCCGCCAGCAGACCAGCATCCCCGAAAGCGGCAACAGCACGCCCGACCTGCTGGACGAGGCGTATTACGGCCTGGACTGGCTGCTGACCATGCAGGACCCGGCCGACGGCGGCGTCTACCACAAGCTGACCGCCCCCGCCCCCGAGGGAGCCGTGATGCCGGCCGCGTGCGGACAGCCGCGCTACGTGGTGCGCAAGTCCGTGACGGCCACGCTGGACTTTGCCGCGGTCATGGCGCAGGCTTCGGTCCTCTTCAAGCCCTATCAGAAGGACTATCCCGGTTTCTCCGCCAAGGCCTTGCGGGCCGCCGAGCGTGCTTACGCCTGGGCCGTGAAGAACCCGGAGGCTTTGTACCGCCAGGAGGCCATGAACGCGCAGTATGACCCCGACATCACGACGGACGACTATGACGACCAGTATGCCGACGACGAGCTCTTCTGGGCCGCCGCCGAGCTGTTCTTCGCCACGGGCAAGCAGGCCTACATGGTCAAGTCCGTCAAGTCCGCCCCCCGCGGGATCCTGCCGCCTTCGTGGGCGAATGTGGCGGCGTTGGGCTTTTTTGCATGGTTGTCGCCGGACCGCCAGCTGAAGGGCGTGACGGAAGAGGCCATGGAGGGGACGGCCAAGAGCTACCTGTCGTCCTACGCCTCCGGCCTGGTGAAGGGAGCCAACCAGTCGGCTTTCCATGCACCCTATGGCGCCGATGAGTCCGACTTCTCTTGGGGGAGCTTGGGCGAACAGTGTGCCGGCCAGGCCATCCTGCTGGTTTATGCCTACCTGCTGGACGACAATGCCAGCTTCCTGACCAATGCTTACCGCAACATGGACTATATCCTCGGCCGCAACCCGCTGGGCTATTGCTATGTGACCGGCCTGGGCGTGAAGAGCCCCCTGCATCCGCATCACAGCCTGTCGGTTGCCGACGGTGTCGAGGCCCCCGTCCCGGGCTTCCTGGTGGGCGGCCCCAACGGCGGGCAACAGGACGGTCAGTCTGTGGCCTATCCTTCGGACCTGCCGGACGAGTCTTATGTGGACAGCCAGGATTCTTACGCCTCCAACGGGGTCGCCATCCAGTGGAATGCCGCGCTGGTGGCTGCTGCTTCGGCGTTGGATGCGTTGAGCGCGAGGTAAGGGGGGAGTTATCGCTTCGCTCAAGGGAGTTATAAGGAGTTAGAGGGAGTTATCGCTTCGCTTGGGGAGTTAGAGGCCGATACCTCGTTACGAGCCATCGCCGGACCAACTATCGGCCTCTAACTCCCTCTAACTCCTTCTAACTCCCTCTAACTCCTTCCAAGTTACTATTTCTTCCGGAGAAACCGTTTCGTCAGCCGTTTGCGCACCGGTTCGTCATACCACTTCAGGGCGGCATAGGCCAGCAGCACGCTGCCTGCATACACCACGATGGCCATCGGCCATATCTCGCCGAAGGTGTAGTATTTATTCTCTATCAGCCAGGAGTAGAAGAGGTACATCACCGGGTAGTGTACGGCATAGAGCGGGAACGAGATGTCGCCCGAGAATTTGCACACCAGCGTCGAGCGGCGGTCGGTCGTCCGGCCCGATGCGCCCAGCCATACCAGGGCGGGGAAGATGAGGAAGATGCAGACAGCCTCGAACACCCCGTTGAGGATGATGCCGCCGGCCTTTCCCTCGATGTAGGGCACGAAGAACAGCATGAGCAGTATGGCCGAGCATACCCAGAAGGTGCCCCGCACGTTTTTCAGCGGCTGGAACTTGCGCGCCAGCAGCATGCCCATCGAGAAGGGGAACAACATCCGCAGCAGGCCGCCCAGGAAGTTCTGCCCGTCCAGCGTCCAGCCCACGCCGATCATCCCGTAGCCCACCACGTCGAACAGCATGAACCACGCCAGCCCGAGGCCGGTCAGCACCACCAGCGCCGTCAGGGCCTTGGTGCTGAGGCGATGGATGAACAGGGCGTAGAGCAGGTTGCCGATGTATTCGAAGAACAGCGACCAGTTGGGGCCGTTCAGGGGGAACATCTCGCCATTGCCGCGGATGTCATAGCACGAGCCCGGCGTGGCGGGGATGAAGAACAGGGCGCACAGCAGGGCGAGCATGATCATCGACGTGCCCACGTGGGTGCCGTCCCATTGCTCGCAGCCTTGCAGCACGTAGAACACCACGCCCAGCACGGCGCCCATCACAATCATGGGGTGCAGGCGGATGAGGCGCCGCTTGAAGAAGTTGCCCAGCGTGAGCGTCTTGCCCCAGCGGTCGTCGTAGGCATAGCCGATGACGAAGCCCGAAAGGATGAAGAAGAAGTCTACGGCCAGATAGCCGTGGTTGATCACCGTGATGACGGTGCCTCCGGCGGCGAAGGACAGTCCCTCGAAGATGTGGTAAAACACTACCAGCAGGGCAGCTACCCCGCGCAGGCCGTCCAGGATTTCGTAGTGGGGTTTGGAGTCCACGTAGGCGGCAGAAGAAGGTCTTGACATAATAGCAGTTTGTTTTTAAAATTAGGTGATTTGTTTAGCGGTGCAAAGGTACGCATCTTTCGCGGCACGGCATTTGTCCTGCGACAAAAACTTACTTGCGCCCCCTGAGCCGGCTCAGGGTGGGGAGGGTGATGCCCAGATAGGAGGCGATGTAGCCCAGTTGCACCCGTTGCATCAGTTCGGGAAACTGCCGGCAGAAGGCGTCGTAGCGTTCGGCGGCGGAGAGGGTGAGCCGCTCCTTGTGCGAGCGGTGCAGGCGGCGGTATTCGTTCTGGTGGATGATGCGCCCCCAGTTGGCCAGCTCCAGGTTGGTGCGGAACAATCTTTGCAGGTCGTCCAGGGCGATGCGGTAGGCTTCGGTCTCCTCCAGGGTTTCCACGAATTCCTCGCTGGGCTTGCCGTAGTACAGCTCGTCCATGCTGAAGACGATACTGCCTTCTGCGGAGAAGGATGTGGTGATTTCCTCGCCGTTCACCAGCCAGTAGGAGCGCGTCAGGCCCCGCTCGATGAAAAAGGCGGCCCCGGTCCGGTGGTCGGCCTGCACCAGCAGGTGGCGGCGGGGGAACCTGCAGGGCGTGAGGCAGTCGCGGAGGGCGCGTTCCGTGGCGGGCGAGAGGGGGACGAGGGTGTTTATCTGTTCGAGGATGCGTCTCATACGGTTGTTTTTGCTATGTTTGTGCAAAAATAGGAAAAACAAGTCAGATATGCCAATCTCTTTTCGATACAAAATATAACCTGTTGCCTGTCAGCCTGTTTCGGGCGGCTTGTTTTCCTATATCCCCGCCCGCGAGCGGAGTAGTCCCCGCCCGCGGACGGTGTATACTCCGCCCGCGGGCGGAGATATCTGCGGACGGATGCGGGAGACGCACGGCTCGTTTTCCGGGGATTTTTCGTATCTTTGTGCGCATAATTGTAAAGGAGGATTACCGATGAAAACAAAGACTTTGACCGACCGCGCCGAGATGGAGGCCATCATGGTGCGGTGTCCCTACTGCATGGTGGGATTGACGGACGACGAGGGTGCGCCCTACGTGGTACCCATGAATTTTGCCTATGCCGACGGCTTCATCTACCTGCACTCCGGTCCCGGGGGCAGCAAGGTGCGCTTCGCGGAGCAGCGTCCGCGCGTCTGCATCACCTTCTGCGAGGGGCACGAACTGGTGTGGATGCATGCGCAGATGGCGTGCAGCTACAGCATGAAGTCGCGCAGCGTGATGTGCCGCGGCCGGGTGCGCCCGTTGACGGACTTGGCAGAGAAGCGGCATGCCCTGGACCTGATGATGCGGCATTATACGGACACGCCGTGCGGATATTCCGATCCCGCTGTGCGCCACGTCCTGGTGTGGGAGGTGAAGGTGGAGGAGATGACGGGCAAGTCGTTCGGGCTGTTGCCCTCGGAGATGTAAAGATTCTAACTCCTTAAGTCCCAAGCGGCAATTTACCTGCGAATATAGTAGGTTATTTGCCGAAAACTCCGTACTTTTGCAGCTGTTTATCAAGCAACGACATTCTGATGAGCCCATTGAACTTCACCCACATCCTGACGCAGGCCGTCGACCGGTTGTCCGCCCCCGAGAGTTACGAGGGGCTCTTCCTGCGCCATACGGAGGGGAATCCCCTGCCTTCGGGCCGCGACCTGCGGCATATCGTCGACCTGGCGCGTGCCGTCATCTTCCCGGGCTATTTTGGAAATTCCACGGTGAACAGCCGCACGCTGCCTTACCACATCGGCGTCGACATCGAACAACTGTTCGAACTGCTGACGGGCCAGGTGCTGGCCGCCCTCTGCCTGACGGACGACAACGGCGTCGGGCCCAGCTGCACCGACGCCCTGCGCGAGGAGGCGGCGCGGAAGGCGGCGGACTTTATCAGTGCCCTGCCCCGCCTGCGCGCCCTGCTGGCCACCGACGTGGAGGCCGCCTACAACGGCGACCCGGCCGCCCGCTCTTTCGGCGAGGTCATCAGCTGCTATCCCTGTATCCGTGCCATCAGCAACTATCGCATTGCCCACGAGCTGCTGGTGCTGGGCGTGCCCCTCATCCCCCGCATCATCACCGAAATGGCCCATAGCGAGACGGGCATCGACATTCATCCCGGCGCACAGATTGGCAGCCACTTCACCATAGACCACGGTACGGGAGTGGTGATTGGCGAGACCTGCATCATCGGCCGCAATGTCAAGCTCTATCAGGGCGTTACCCTGGGAGCCAAGAGCTTCCCGCTGGACGGGGACGGCAACCCTATCAAGGGCATACCCCGCCATCCCATCCTGGAGGACGATGTCATCGTCTACTCCAACGCCACCATCCTGGGCCGCATCACCATCGGGCGGGGAGCCACCGTGGGAGGCAATATCTGGGTGACGGAAGACGTGCCTGCGGGAGCAAGAATCGTGCAACGAAAATAACAGACCTATTATATGGAACAAACCTTTGAGATGATTGCCAAGACCTTCCAAGGCTTGGAAGAAGTACTGGCCGCCGAGCTGACCACGCTGGGCGCCGACAATATTCAGACGGGGCGACGCATGGTGGCCTTCACGGGCGACAAGGAGATGCTGTACCGCGCCAACTTTTGCCTGCGCACCGCCTTGCGTATCCTGCGGCCCATCAAGCACTTTACTGCTGCCGACGCCGATGCCGTCTACGAGGCTGTGAAGGAAATCCGCTGGGAGGACTACCTGGACCCTTCCAAGACCTTCGCCGTGGACGCCACCGTGTTCAGCGAGGACTTCCGCCACAGCAAGTTCGTGTCCTACCGCGTGAAGGATGCCATTGCCGACTACTTCCGCGAGAAGACGGGCAAGCGTCCCAGCGTCAGTATCACCAAGCCGGATGTCCTGCTGAACATCCATATCGCCCAGACTGACTGCACCCTGTCGCTGGACAGCAGCGGCGAATCCCTGCACCGCCGCGGCTACCGCCAGGAAGCCGTCGAGGCGCCGCTGAACGAGGTGCTGGCCGCCGGCATGATCCTGCTGACGGGCTGGAAGGGAGAATGCGACCTGATCGACCCGATGTGCGGGTCGGGCACCATCCCCATCGAGGCCGCCCTTATTGCGCGGAACATCGCTCCGGGACTCTTCCGCCGGGGGTATGCCTTCGAGCATTGGCCGGACTTCGATGCCGACCTGCTGGAGCGCATCTACAACGACGACAGCCAGGAGCGCGACTTCGAATACAAGATATACGGTTATGACAATTCCATCAAGGCCAATGCCATTGCCCAGCGCAACGTGAAAGCGGCGGGAGCGGGGCGCGATATCGTGCTGAAGGTGCAGCCCTTCCAGCAATTCGAGCAGCCGCAGGACAAGGCCATCATCATCACCAACCCGCCCTATGGCGAGCGCATCTCCTCCACCGACCTGCTGGGACTGTACCGGATGATAGGCGAGCGGCTGAAGCATGCCTTCACGGGCAATACAGCCTGGATCCTGTCCTATCGGGATGAATGCTTCGACCAGATAGGCCTGAAGCCCAGTGCCCGTATCCCCTTGCAGAACGGAGGCCTGGATTGCGAGTTCCGCAAGTATGAGATATTCGACGGCAAGTACAAGGAATTCCGCGAGGGCGGCGAGGCGTTGGACAAGCCCCATGCGGACAACCGTCGTGAGCGGCGTGGCGAGGCACGCGATTCCCGTGACCGCCGTCCGTCGGGTCCGCGCCGCCCTTTCCGTGCGGACGAGAAGGAACGTCGCCGGCCCGAGCGCGACCATCGTCCCCGTTCGGGCGAATCCTATCCGGAGCGGAAACGACGCGAGGCCGGAGAACAACAAGAGAAACCGAAGACTGATACAAATACCCCTTATGAAACGGCTGATTAAAACGATGTGCGCCCTGCTGATGGCGCCGGCTATGCTTATGGCACAAGATTCTGTATCGGGCACCGCGACCTCCCTGCGGATGCCCACGTTGGAAGACCTCATCCCCGGCGGTGAGACCTATCGCTACACCGAAGACCTCTATGGCCTGCAATGGTGGGGCGACACCGCTATGAAACCCGGCATTGACTCGCTGATGGCCGTCGACCCGAAGACGGGCCGCGAGACGCTGGTCCTGACCCGCGAAGAACTCAATGCGGCGCTCGGGGCCGACAACTTGGGGCAGGCGAGCCACCTCTACGGTCTGAGCTATCCTTGGGCCGACAAGACGCAGGCTCTGCTGTCCCTGCACGGCAAGTTCATCACCTACGACTGGACGCAAAAGCGTGTTACCTTCGTGCGGGAAACGGAGGAAGGCGCTGCCAACGTGGATTATAACACGGTGAGCGGCCATGTGGCCTATACGCTGAAGAACAACCTCTACGTGGATGGAGAGGCCGTCACGCAGGAGCCGGAGGGCGTGGTGTGCGGACAGAGCGTGCACCGCAATGAATTCGGCATCTACAAGGGGACTTTCTGGAGTCCGGCGGGGACACTCCTGGCCTTCTACCGCATGGACGAAAGCATGGTGACGGAGTATCCGCTGGTGGACATCACCGCCCGTGTGGGCGAGTTGGAACCTATCCGCTATCCCATGGCCGGCATGACCAGCCATCAGGTGCAGGTGGGCATCTACCATCCCGATACCAGGCAAACTCTCTACTTGGAGACAGGCGACCCCACTGACCGCTACTTTACCAACATATCCTGGAGTCCTGACGGGCAGTCCCTGTACCTCATCGAGGTGAACCGCGACCAGAACTGTGCAAAGTTGTGCCGCTATGACGCACAGACCGGCAAGCTGGCCGAGACACTCTACACCGAGGAACATCCGAAGTACGTGGAGCCTCAGAACCCTATCGTTTTCCTGCCTTGGGACGACACGAAGTTCATCTACCAGAGCCAGCGCGACGGTTTCAACCACCTCTACCTCTTCGACCTCAGTAAACGGAAATATCCCGAGACCTACGAGACGGACTTCGGCAGCAGATATACATCCGAATACATGCACACGCAGCTGACCGAAGGCCCGTGGCTGGTGCAGTCTGTCCTGGGCTTCAACGAGAAGAAGAAAGAAGTCTACATTGCAGGTACGAAAGAGTCGCCCATGCAGACCAATATATATAAGGTGCGTGTGAAGGACGGCCGGATGACCGCTTTGGATAACGGCGAGGGCGTACACACGGCCCAATTGTCCAAGTCGGGCACCTATCTGATAGACAAGTATTCCACTCCCGACGTGCCGCGAAACATCGACCTGGTGTCTACCGCCAACGCCCGAGTTACAGCACGCCTGCTGACGGCGCCTGACCCCTTTGCCGGACTGGTCATGCCTCTTGTCGAGACCGGCACGATGAAGGCCGCCGACGATACTACCACCCTTTATTGGCGGATGCTGAAGCCGGCAGACTTTGACCCGGCCAAGAAATATCCTGTCATTGTCTATGTCTATGGCGGTCCCCACGCGCAGATGCTGGCTTCCAACTATATGTATGCCGCCCGTGGCTGGGACCTCTATATGGCCAACCGGGGATACATCCTGTTCACCATCGACAACCGTGGCAGCAGCAACCGCGGACTGGCTTTTGAGAATTGCACGTTCCGCCATCTTGGCATCGAGGAGGGCAAGGACCAGGCCAAGGCTGCCGAGTGGCTCCGCACATTGCCCTATGTGGATGGCGGGCGCATCGGTGTGCATGGCTGGAGTTTCGGCGGTCACATGACCACGGGGCTCGTCCTGCGCTATCCCGACCTCTTCCGGGTGGGTGTGGCCGGCGGGCCGGTCATTGACTGGAAGTATTACGAGGTGATGTATGGCGAGCGCTACATGGATACGCCCCAGGCCAATCCCGAAGGCTATGCCGGCAGCGACCTCAAGCAGTTGGCCGGACAACTGAAGGGACACCTGCTTATCATCCATGATGACCATGACCGCACGTGCGTGCCCCAGCATACGCTGTCCTTCATGAAGGCCTGCGTGGATGCCCGCACCTATCCCGATCTCTTCATCTATCCGGGACATGACCACAATGTGTTGGGACGGGACCGTGTGCACCTGCACGAGAAGATTACGCGCTACTTCGACGACTATTTGCGGAAATGAAGAATTCAAGCAATTAAAAACAAGGGAATGAGGGAAGATGAAGAAGAAGAAGAAAAGGCCGATGCTTAGTCCGTACGGCCGGTTCTTCATACATCATCGTTCTTCATTCATCATTAAACTATACTTTTATGAACATCTTATTACTCGGCTCGGGCGGCCGCGAACACGCATTGGCGTGGAAGATAGCCCAAAGCAACCGTGTGGACAAACTGTACATCGCGCCGGGCAATGCCGGTACGCGTGAGGTGGGTGAGAATGTCCCCTTGAAGGCGACGGATTTCCCTGCCATCAAGCAATTCGCCTTGGAGCATGACGTGCAGATGGTGGTTGTAGGTCCCGAAGACCCGCTGGTGCAGGGCATCTACGATGCTTTTCAGGAAGATGAGGCCACACGCCACATCGCCGTCATTGGTCCTTCCCGGTCGGGGGCAAGATTGGAGGGGAGCAAGGATTTTGCCAAGGATTTCATGCTGCGCCACGGCATTCCTACGGCGCGCCACCTCAGCGTGACGGCTGCCAACCTGGCTGAAGGACTGGCTTTCCTCGAAACCCTTTCCGCTCCTTATGTGCTGAAAGCCGACGGGCTTTGCGCCGGCAAGGGTGTGCTGATTCTCCCTACGCTGGACGAGGCGAAGCGTGAGTTGCAGGAGATGCTTGGCGGCATGTTCGGCCAGGCCAGTGCCACGGTGCTGATTGAGGAATATCTGAGCGGCATTGAGTGTAGTGTCTTCGTGCTGACCGACGGCACGCACTATCAGGTGTTGCCGGTGGCTAAGGACTACAAGCGCATCGGTGAGGGTGACAAAGGCCTGAATACGGGTGGTATGGGCAGTGTGACGCCCGTCCCCTTTGCCGACGAGGTGTTCATGGAGAAAGTGCGTACCCGCATCATCGAGCCGACCGTCCGCGGTCTGGCCGAGGAGGATATTGTCTACAAAGGCTTTATTTTCCTGGGATTGATGAACGTGGGGGGCAATCCTTATGTCATTGAGTATAACGTCCGCATGGGCGACCCCGAGACAGAGAGTGTCATGCTGCGCCTCAAGAGCGACCTGGTGGAGCTGTTGGAAGCCACCTGGCAGGGCGAACTGGACCAACATCCCGTTGAGGCGGACCCGCGTGCGGCCGCCTGCGTCATGATGGTCAGCGGCGGTTATCCCGAAGCCTACGAGAAAGGAAAGGTCATCACGGGGCTGGACGAAGCTGCCCGTGGAGGCAGCATCCTGTTCCACGCCGGGACGGCCGTGTCGGGTACGGATGTGGTTACCTCGGGGGGCCGTGTACTGGCTGTATGCTCGTATGGTGCCACGAAGGAAGAGGCACTGGCTCAGAGTTACCGGGTGGCCGAGCAAATCCGGTTCGACAAGAAATACTTCCGTCGCGACATCGGTTTTGATCTTTGAGGTAGAGTAGGTGCATGGCGGAAAGGCGTTTGCAATACAGAGTGACGTCCGGGCGGTACACGCTGCCCGCGGCGTTGCTTGTGGCCGTGTTGTGCCGCTTGGTGGTGCAGGTGGCACAGCCTTCTGTCGGGCTTCCGGATAGGGACAACTCGCTTTGGGGACAGTTGGTGGGTGGTTTGCCGGATATGGTGTTGTGGTGGGGAGGATTATTGGTTCATATCCTGACAGCCTATCTGTTGATATTGCTCAACAACGCTTATGGTCTTATCCGTCAGCGGGCCTCGTTTCAGTCGGCGGTCTATCTGTTGTTGGTGTCGCTCAGTCCCGATTGGTACGGATTGCAGGCCGGACACCTTGCTGGAGTGGCCATCGTCGGTTCGCTTTTCTTCCTGTTCCGTGCTTACCGCAGTCCTGCTGCGCCGACAGACTTGTTCCTGGCGACGGGTTGTGTGGGAGTAGGGGCACTCTTCGTACCCTCGCTGACGTTTTTCGTACCCTTGTATTGGATAGGGGCTTATAGCCTGCAAGCCCTGTCGCTTCGTAGCTTTTTCGGCTCGTTGTTGGGCTGGATGTTCCCTTTCTGGTTTCTGCTGGGGCATGCTTGGTTCTACGGCGAGATGGAGCTGTTTACGGCGCCATTTAACGAGATGGTTCGGTTCTCCCCTGTTTTTCAGGGATTTGAAGGACGGGATTGGGGAACGTTGGCCTATCTCCTGGTGCTGTTTCTGGTGGCAGGCAGTCATGCGTTGGCCCGCGGGTTTGATGACAAGATACGCACGCGTTGCAGCCTGCGGTTCTTTGTCCTGCTGTGTGTGTGTCTTTTCCTGGCCATCGCATTGCAACCATTGCTTTGTGTCGGCCTGTTGTCGGCATTGGCGGTCTGTGTCAGCGTGTTGGTTGGCCACTTGTTTGTGCTGACGCGGGGACGCGCGGCCAATCTCTTCTTTATTTCCGTCTTGTGGGCGGGATTCTTTATTTATCTGTTGAATTTATGGATGCTTTCTTAGATGCGTTGATACGGTTGCTGACGGACTGGGGCTATGTGGGCCTGTTTCTGTCTGCTTTATTGGCGGGCAGCATTGTGCCTTTCAGTTCGGAACTGGTGATGGCGGCTCTGGTGGCCATGGGCCTGAAACCGTGGGCTTGTGTGCTGTCGGCTTCGTTGGGTAATACGCTGGGTGGCCTCACGTGTTATTGGCTGGGGCGTCTGGGGCGTACGGACTGGATTGAGAAATATCTGGGCGTGAAGCCGGAGAAGGTGGAGCGTATGCAGCGTTTTCTGCAAGGGCGCGGTGCGCTGATGGCTTTTTTTGCTTTCCTGCCTTTCGTGGGCGAGGCTATTGCCGTGGCTTTGGGCTTCATGCGCAGCAACCTGACGTTGACGACTTTGTCCATGTTTGCGGGCAAGTTGGCGCGCTACGTCGTGATGTTGCTGGCCCTGATGGGGGTCTTGTCTTCCTGCGCGCCGCGCACGGCCGGGACGGACAAGCCGGTCGTTACGGTGAGCATTGAGCCTGTCCGTTATTTGACGGAGGCGGTGGCAGGCGACCGTTTCCGGGTAGTCAGTCTTGTGCCCAAGGGAGCCAGCCCCGAGACCTACGACCCTACGCCCCGGCAATTGGTGGACCTGTCCGGAAGCCGGGCTTGGCTTCGCACGGGTTATTTGGGCTTTGAACAAGTGTGGGCGGAGCGGTTGACCGCCAATGCACCGGACCTGCAGGTCTTCGACTTGTCCGAAGGCATCGACTTGATTCGTGAACACGGTCATCATCCGGAGGGGGGTGTAGAGCCTCACGTCTGGAATTCCGCCTTGAATGCCCGTCTGATGGCCGGAGGTATCACGCAGGCCCTGACCCGCCTGGATCCGGCGGGTGAATCCTTCTACCGGCAGCGGTACGACAGCCTGTGCCGTGTCATTGACCGCACGGACAGCTTGTGCCGTGTCCTGTTGGCCCGTCCCGATGCCGATCGTGCGTTCATGATTTATCATCCGGCTCTGTCTTATTTCGCCCGCGACTATGGGCTTCGTCAGATACCTATCGAGGCCGGGGGCAAGGAGCCTACGCCGGCCTATCTGAAGGCGCTGGTGGACACGTGCCGCGAAGCGGGGGTGCGCGTTATCTTTGTGCAGCCTGAGTTTGACCGGCGCAATGCCGCGCAGATTGCCCGGCAGACCGGCACGCGGGTGGTGGACGTCAATCCGTTGGCCTATGACTGGCCGGCGGAGATGCTGCATGTGGCTGAATCATTAGTTCCGAATCCTTGACCTCATCCGATTCCCTCTTCTCATGCCTGTTCCCTTGATTGAAATAAAGAACCTGCGCGTGGCCTATGGCGTCAAGACCGTGCTGACGGATGTGAACCTGACGGTGTATGAGCGTGACTTCCTGGGCATCGTCGGTCCCAATGGCGGGGGTAAGACGACGCTGGTCCGCTGCATATTGGGCCTGTTGAAGCCTGCCGCCGGCGAAATCGTCTACCATTCCGCCCGTGGCGGTGCCGGCGTGCGTAGGTTTGCCATGGGCTACCTGCCCCAATACAGCAGCATCGACCGCAAGTTTCCCATTACGGTGGAGGAAGCGGTGCTTTCCGGCCTGTCCGGTCGCCGGCCGCTTGTGTACCGTTATACGGCCGCCGACCGTGCCCAAGCCCGTAGCGTGATGGCCCGTATGGGGCTGGAAGGGTTGGGCAACCGTGCCATCGGGTCGCTGAGTGGCGGACAGCTGCAACGTGCTTTGCTGGGCCGTGCGGTCATCTCCGACCCGGAAGTTATTGTGCTCGACGAGCCGGATACCTACATGGACAGGGACTCGACGACCCGTCTTTATGACCTGCTGGCGGAGATCAACCGCACGTGTGCCGTCGTCCTGGTGAGTCACGATGCGGAGGCCGTGTCGCGCCTGGCCAGGTCTGTTGCCTGGGTTGACGGCACGCTGGACTACCGCACGCGGGCCGGCGGATGATGCTGCCCCTTCCTTACGCCAGCGCAAAGTCCAGCTGCTTCTTCTCCAGATTGGCGCGGGCCACCTTCACCGTGATGGCGTCGCCCAGGCTGTAGACCTGTTTCTTGCGCCGTCCGCGCAGGCAGTAGTTCTTCTCGTCATACTCGTAGTAGTCGTCGTCCAGGTCGCGGATGGGAATCATGCCCTCGCATTTGTTTTCGTTCAGTTCCACGTAGAGGCCCCACTCGGTGACGCCGGAGATGACCCCGTCGTACACCTGTCCCACGTGTTTCTGCATGAACTCCACCTGTTTGTACTTCACGCTGGCCCGCTCGGCCTGTGCGGCCAGTTGCTCCATGGCGCTGCTGTGCTCGCACAGGTCCTCGTATTTTTTCTCGCTGACGGTTCGGCCGTGTTCGTCCAGATACTTCGTGAGCAGGCGGTGTACCATCATGTCCGGATAGCGTCGGATGGGCGAGGTGAAGTGCGTGTAGTATTCGAATCCCAGTCCATAGTGTCCGATGTTGTGTGTGGAGTAGCATGCTTTCTGCATGGCTCGGATGGAAACGGTCTCGATGAGGTTCTGTTCCTTCTTGCCTTTGACGTCCGTCAGCAGGCGGTTGATGGATTTGGAGAGGTCGCTCCGGCTGCCTGCCGTGCGCAGTTTGTAGCCGAAGCGGCCGATGAACTGCGCCAGCGTGTCCAGTTTGGCGGGGTCGGGCAGGTCGTGTATGCGATAGGGGAAGACCTTCGCCTTCTTGCCTTTGGGCACGCGCCCGACGGCTTCGGCCACGGTGCGGTTGGCCAGCAGCATGAATTCCTCCACCAGCTTGTTGGCATCTTTCGACTCTTTGAAGTAAACGCGCAGCGGTTTGCCCTTCTCGTCAATCTCGAACTTCACCTCCACGCGGTCGAACTCCAGCGCGCCGCCTGCCATGCGCCGTTCGCGCAAGAGCTTGGCCATGCGGTCCAGTTGCAGCAGTTCGTACTTGTAGTCCCCCTCGCCTGTTTCGATGACCTGTTGTGCCTCTTCGTAGGTGAAGCGCCGGTCGCTCCGGATGACGGTGTGGACAATGCGCGATGACTTCACCTCGGCCTTGTCGTCCATCTGGAAGATGACGCTGTACGCCAGTTTCTCCTCGTCCGGCCGGAGGGAGCAGAGCTGGTTGCAGAGCCGTTCGGGCAGCATCGGGATGGTGCGGTCCACGAGATAGACGGACGTGGCCCGCCGTTGAGCCTCCTTGTCGATGACGGTGCCTTCGCGCACGTAGTGGGTGACGTCGGCGATGTGTACGCCCACTTCCCACAGTCCGCCTCCCAGGCTTCGTATGGAGAGTGCGTCGTCGAAGTCCTTGGCGTCGCGCGGGTCGATGGTGAAGGTGGTGATGCGGCGGAAGTCCTCGCGCCGGGCAATCTCTTCGGCGGGGATTTCGTCCGGAATCTTGTCCGCGGCCGCCTCCACATTCTCCGGATAGGAGTAGGGCAGTCCGAACTCCGCCAGGATGGCATGCATCTCCGTGTTGTTCTCGCCTGCGCGGCCCAGGATGTCGACGACTTGCCCGATGGGGTTCTTGGCTTTGTCCGGCCATTCGGTGATTTTCACCACGGCCTTGTCTCCCGTCTTGCCGCCTTTCAGTTTATCCTTGGGGATGAAGATGTCGTTGGCCAGCGTGCGGTTTTCGGTCAGCAGGAAGGCATAGTTGCGCGTCACCTCCAGGGTGCCCACGATGCTGTCGGCGGCGCGCTCCAGTATTTCCAGCACCTCGCCTTCGGCTGTTTTTCCCCGGCGGCGGGCGTAGCAGGCTATGCGCACGCGGTCGTTGTTCATGGCGTGGGCGGAGTTGCGTTCGGCGATGAAGATGGGGTCTCCTCCGTCGTCGGGGATGAAGGAGTTCTTGCCGTTACTTTTGCGCACGAACCGTCCTGTCATCTCCACGCCGCGTTGGTGCAAGCGGTAGACGTGGTGCTCCGTCTCTGTGATGTAGTCGTCCTCTTTCAGTTCGTCCAGCAGGTCCATGCACAGCCTTTTCAGCGGATGGGTGGTGAGGCGCAGTTGTTGGAATATCTTTTTCAGCGACACGCTTTCGTTGCCTTTCTCGTGCAGGTAGTCCGTCAGCAGGTCGGACAGTTGCTTCTTGCTCATGCGTTTGCCCGCCTTCTTTTCTCGTTTTTCTTTCTTCTTGCCCATGATATATATAGAGGAATGAATGATAATGCAAAGTAAACAAATTCCCGCTGTTTTTCGTTCATTTTCCGCCTAAAAAATTGATATGTCCGGGCGTTTGTCCGGAGATATCCCCGCCCGTACTCGGAGATATCCTCGCCCGTACTTGGAGATATCCCTGTCCGCATTCGGAGATATCCCCGCCCGTGCTTGCGGATATGGGGGTGCGGAGGGGCCTTTGCCGGCCGATTTTTCTCCGGAGAAATTCGTCCAATCCGTGCGGATGTATTATCTTTGCCTCCCTTAAGAATGGACGGATGTCAGACGCAGGCTGTCCTCCTGGGATAGCGTGTGCCTTTGTGCCTCTGAGTCCTGATGTAAGTTCTGTTTAGGAAAAGGATATGTATGAAAACATCTGCTGAGGATACCGCTTCGCGCGAGCGTCAGATTTACAAGGTGACCATTGTGGGCAGCGTGGTCAATCTCGTGTTGCTGCTCTTCAAGTTCTTTGCCGGCATCGTGGGGCATAGCGCGGCCATGCTGGCCGATGCCGTGCATTCGTTGTCGGATTTCGTGACGGACATCATCGTGCTGGTCTTCGTGCGCATCTCGTCCAAGCCTGAGGACGAGGGGCATGACTACGGGCACGGCAAGTATGAAACGCTGGCCACGGCCATCATCGGCCTCTGCCTCTTGGTGGTGGGGGTGGGCATCCTGTGGAACGGGATGCAGTCCATCTGGAGCGTCATCCGGGGGCAGGTGCTGCCCGAACCGGGCATGTTGGCCCTGGTGGCCGCTGTCATCTCGGTGGTATCCAAGGAGGCGCTTTACCAATACACCGTCTATAAGGGCCGCCGGCTGAACTCGCAGGCCGTCGTGGCCAATGCCTGGCATCACCGCAGCGATGCCTTCTCATCCATTGGCACGATGGCGGGCATCGGTGGCGCCATCCTGCTGGGCGACCGGTGGAGAGTCCTGGATCCTATTGCGGCGGTCATTGTCAGCTTCTTCATCATAAAGGTGTCTGTCAAACTGCTGGTGCCCTCGATGAACGAACTGCTGGAAAAGTCCCTGCCCGCCGCCGAGGAGGAGAAAATCCTCCGTATCGTACAGTCCTATCCCGGCATCACCGCCCCTCATCACCTGCGCACACGCCGTATCGGCAATGCCTGCTCCATCGACCTGCATGTCCGCATGGATGGCGGGCTGCCTTTGGAGGAAGCGCATCGCCGGGCGACAATCATCGAGCAGCGCCTGCGCGAAGAGTTTGGCAAGGGAACGTATATCAGCATTCATGTGGAACCGATTAAATGAAGAATGAAAAAATGAAGAACAAAGAATCGGGCGGCAGCGTCCTCATCACCGGCGCCAGCGGTTTCATCGGCAGCTTTCTCGTGGAGGAGGCCGTGCGCCGTGGCTTCGACACTTGGGCAGGGGTACGTGCCACGAGCAGCCGGGCCTACCTGCAAGACCCGCGCATTCACTTCCTCGAATTGGACTTCGGCAAGTCCGATGTCCTGCGCCGCCAACTGGCCGGGCACGGGCGTTTTGACTATATTGTCCATTGTGCGGGCGTCACCAAGTGCATCGATCCGGCGGACTTCGAGCGTATGAACCATCGGCAGACATGCGACTTCATCGATGCGTTGCGCGAGCTGGACCTTGTGCCCCGGCAGTTTATCTTCATCAGCACGCTCAGCGTCTTTGGCCCGGTGCACGAACGGACGTACGAACCCATCTGCGACTCGGACACTCCTTGTCCCGATACCGCCTACGGGCGCAGCAAGCTGAAGACTGAGCAGTATCTCCAGCGGCTGGAGGGCTTTCCTTATGTCATCTTCCGTCCCACGGGGGTTTACGGTCCCCGCGAGCGCGACTACTACCTGATGGCTCAGAGCATCCGGCGTCACGTGGACGTGGCCGCCGGCTTCCGCCGTCAGGACCTGACCTTTGTCTATGTGGCCGACGTGGTGCAGGCTGTCTTCCTGGCCATCGGGAAGGGCGTGGCGCGACGTGCCTATTTCTTGTCCGACGGACAGGTGTACAGCAGCCGTACTTTCTCGGACCTTTTGATTCGTGAGATGGGAAATCCGTGGGTTATCCGCTTGAAGTTGCCGTTGTTTGCGTTGAAAATCGTATCTTTGTGCGCTGAATGGTGGGCGAAGCGCCGTAAGAAGGCCAGTACGCTCAACCGCGACAAGTATCACATTATGAAACAGCGCAACTGGCGGTGCGATACAGGTCCCGCAGTCCGTGAGCTGGGCTATGCTCCTGCTTACGACCTGGACCGGGGCGTGCGCCTGACGGTGGCGTGGTATAAGGAAAACGGATGGTTATAGACATATTCAAGCGGGTGGAGACCTACAAGGGTCTGTTCGCGATAGAAAAGATATCACTGATATACAATCTGCTGACATCGTTGCTGATAGTCCTCCTTCATGACCGGATGGACCATCCGGCGGGGATGTTGTGGGACCGCGTGCTCATTGCCGCCGTCACCTTCGTGCTGATGTACCTCTATCGGCTGGCTCCGTGCAAGTTCGCTGCTTTTGTGCGGGTGGTGGTACAGATGTCGTTGCTGTCCTACTGGTATCCGGACACGTATGAGTTCAACCGTCTGTTCCCCAACCTGGATCACCTCTTTGCCTCGGCGGAGCAGAGTTTGTTTGGCGGGCAACCGGCCATCTGGTTCAGCCAGTGCCTGCCGCAGTTGTGGGTCAGCGAGCCGCTCAATCTGGGCTATTTCTTCTATTATCCGATGATGCTCATCGTCGTGTTGTGGTATTTCATTTACCGCTATGACTTGTTGGAGAAGATATCCTTTGTCATCATCACGTCGTTTTTCATCTATTACTTCATCTATATCTTCTTGCCTGTGGCCGGCCCGCAGTTCTACTTTCCCGCCATCGGTGCGGACAACGTGGCGCGGGGTGTTTTTCCGGCCATCGGCGATTACTTCAACCACCATCAGGAGTTGTTGCCCGGTCCCGGCTACGAGCACGGTTTCTTCTACAGCCTGGTGGAGAGTTCGCAGCAGGTGGGCGAGCGTCCCACGGCGGCTTTCCCCAGTTCGCACGTGGGCATCTCGACCATTCTGATGATTATGGCGTGGCGGGGCAGTCGTCGGCTCTTTGTCTGCTTGTTGCCGCTCTATCTGCTGCTGTGTGGGGCGACGGTATATATCCAGGCCCATTATGTCATCGACGCCATAGCGGGATTCCTGTCTGCCTTCGTCCTCTATTGGGCCGTGACGTGGATGTTCAAGAAATGGTTTGCGCGGCCGTTGTTCGTGACAGCCGGCCAGCGGGTGAAAGTGGGTTGATAGGTAATGTCCGTATTTAGTTTATACGTTAAATAGGAATTTGGCGGCTGAAGGCCGCAATGATTAATGATAAATGGTTAATGGTTAATACGTAGCAAAAGGAACCATGCACAAGCCTATTAACCATTTATCATTAACCAAACCATTAACCATTGTGCGCTTCGCGCACATAAATTATCATTTAATTCTGATTACTTACCTATCTGTGTCCCCATGAAACAACTTTTATGCAGTCCGGCTGAAAAAAAGCGTTAGTTCGTGAACCACTGTTCCTGCAAATTCGTTATATTTGACGCGGATAAACTTTTAAATCATCAGACTTATGAAAAAGTACTTAGCAGAAATGGTGGGGACCATGGTCCTCGTATTGATGGGTTGCGGCAGTGCCGTCTTTGCCGGCCATGCTGCGGGCGCGGTGAGCGCAGGTGTTGGAACATTGGGCGTGGCGTTGGCCTTCGGCTTGTCCGTGGTGGCTATGGCCTATACTATCGGAGGCATATCGGGCTGCCACATCAATCCTGCCATCACGCTGGGCGTTTGGATGTCTGGGCGGATGAGCGGTAAAGATGCGGGTATGTATATGCTGTTTCAGGTGATTGGCGCCATCATCGGGTCGGCCATCTTGTGGGCACTGGTGTCTACGGGCGCACATGGCGGTCCTACGGAGACGGGCAGTAACTCGTATGCCGACGGCATGCTGATTCAGGCCTTCCTGGCCGAGGCCATTTTCACTTTTATTTTTGTGCTGGTGGTGTTGGGCACTACAGACAGCAAGAAGGGTGCAGGCAACCTGGCCGGACTGGCCATCGGCCTGACGCTGGTGTTGGTGCACATTGTCTGCATTCCCATTACGGGTACTTCGGTCAATCCGGCACGTAGCATCGGTCCGGCTCTGTTTGAGGGCGGTAAGGCGTTGTCACAATTGTGGCTGTTCATCGTGGCTCCGTTTGTGGGGGCAGCGGTCAGCGCCTTGGTGTGGAACGCTATCGGAGGCGACGGAAAACGCTAAAGCTTAAGTGAAGGAGTTAAGGAGTTATAAGGAGTTAAAGGCCAACACCTTTGACGTTATCACCGGACTAACTATCGGCCTCTAACTCCTTATAACTCCCTCCTATTCCTCAAAGATAAATCCTTAAATATCAGTTCTATTGAGCCGGGAGGGGCTGGAGCACAGGACGGGTCATCAGCCGTTCGTAAGCCCCTTCGTTCAGCACCTTCAGCGCCTGTTGTACGGTGCGGTCGGTGGTGTTCATCACCTGGAAATATTCGCTCATGTCCCATAGGTCGCGGGCGATGAGGGCTTTCAGCTGGGTTTTCAGCAGGGGCAGGGAGCGTTCATATTGTTCTTCGTTGAACGCTATTTTCTCTTTTTCGGCCAGTGCCAGCACTTCGTTCATGAAATCGTCGTCTATTTCGAACTTTTTGTCGAAGGCCTTGAAGTCCTTGTATTTCTTCTTCAGTTCCTGGCGGTGTTGTTCGATGTAGCCCGTGGTGCTGCGGATGATGACACCTTTGGCCACGAGGTCGCGGTGGTAGTCCGTGTAGAGGGTCGTGTCGATGGGTACGAAGAAGTCGGGCATGATGCCTCCGCCGCCATAGACGGTGCGCCGCAACCGTTGGGTGCGGTATTTCAGCGAGTCGGGGAAGTGGATGCTGTCGGCGTGCATCAGTTCGCCGTGGTTGAAGCGGTCCAGCAGGTCGCGGTGATACTGTTCCAGCATGTCTTCGCCGTTCTTGGCAGAGGTGTCATAGGGTTTCTGTATGCAGCGTCCGGCGGGGGTGTAGTAGCGTGCCACGGTGAGTCGTATCATCGAGCCGTCGGGCAGGTCGATGGGGCGTTGCACCAATCCCTTGCCGAAGGTGCGGCGGCCGACTACCACGCCGCGGTCCCAGTCCTGTATGGCTCCTGTGACGATTTCGCTGGCCGAGGCCGAATATTCGTCTACCAGCACCACGAGGCGTCCGCCTGTGAGGCGTCCGTTGCCTTGTGCCAGGAAGTTGCGGCGTCGTTCAGCCCGTCCTTCGGTGTAGACAATGAGTTCTTTCTGGTTCAAGAACTGGTTGGCCAGGTCGATGGCGGCATTGAGGTAGCCTCCGCCGTTGCCTTGCAGGTCGAGTATGAGGTCCTTCATGCCCTGTGCCTGTAGCTTTTCCAGGGCTTGGAGAAATTCCTCGCCCGTGGTGGCGGCAAAGCGGTTGATGCGGATATAACCGGTTTGGGGTTGAATCATATAGGCGGCATCGAGGCTGAAGATGGGAATCTTGTCGCGCTTCACGGTGAAGGAGAGCGGGTCTGTCACGCCGCGCCGCACGATGGTGAGGTTCACTTTCGTGCCTTTGGGGCCGCGCAAACGCTTCATGATGTCATCGGTGCCCATCTTGACGCCGGCAATGGTCGTATCGTTCACCGCCGTGATGCGGTCGCCCGCCAGGATGCCTACCTTCTCCGAGGGTCCTCCGCTGACGGGCTGGATGACCAGCAGGGTGTCTTCTATCATTTGGAACTGGATGCCGATGCCTTCGAAGTTGCCTTGCAGCGGTTCGTTCATGGCACGCACTTCTTCGGCGTTGTTGTACGTCGAGTGCGGATCCAGTTGGGCCAGCATCTCGATGATGGCGCTTTCCACCATTTTGTCCTCGTCTACGGAGTCTACATACAGGCGGCTGATGGCGAACTCGGCCATCTGGAGTTTGCGCAGGGGCATATTGCTTTGCGCCAGGGCTTGCCATCCGAAGGCGGCAAGGCACAGGATAGATGTGATTATCTTTTTCATCAGGTCTGGTTTTATGATTCGTTGTTCGTTTTCTCACTCTTGGTTGAGCCGCATTCCCTCCGGCACAAACTGGCTGATGTCTTTGCCGAAGCTCAACAGCTCGCGCACGATGGTGGAGCTGACGCATGTCAGTTCCGGCTCGGTGAAGAGCAGGATGGTCTCGATGCCCGTCAGCTTGCGGTTGATGTCGGCGATGGTTTCTTCGTATTCGAAGTCGCGCACCGTGCGTATGCCGCGTACGATGAGGTTGGCTCCCGCCTGTTGTGCGAAGTCGGTGGTCAGCCCGTCGTAGGATTCGACCGTGATGCGTGGTTCGTGCCTGTAATAGTCGGCAATCATTCGTTTGCGCTGCTCCAGGGGGAAGTGCGTGTGCTTGCTTTCGTTGATGCCGATGGCGATGACGATTTCGTCGATGAACGTCAGCGCGCGGCGGACGATGGAGGCATGTCCGGCGGTGAAGGGGTCGAACGTGCCGGGGAAGATGGCTCGGGTCATATGCTTTCGGTTGTTTTGTTTTAATTATTCTTCCTCCACCAAGTCTTCCTCAATCACCAGATTGTCGATGATGAAGTTCTGGCGTTCCATCGTGTTCTTGCCCATGTAGAACTCCAGCATGTCCTTCACCGAGTCTGTCTTGCGCAGGCTGACCGGCTCCAGGCGCATGTCCTTGCCGATGAAGTGGCGGAACTCGTCGGGCGAGATTTCTCCCAGTCCCTTGAAACGGGTGATTTCCGGGTTGGGACCCAGCTCGCTGATGGCGCGGATGCGTTCCTCTTCGGTGTAGCAATAGGTGGTCTTCTTCTTGTTGCGCACGCGGAACAGGGGTGTTTGCAGGATATATACGTGCCCCTTCTTGATGAGGTCGGGGAAGAACTGGAGGAAGAACGTAATCATCAGCAGGCGGATGTGCATGCCGTCCACGTCGGCATCGGTGGCCACGATGACTTTGTTGTAGCGCAGTCCTTCCATGCCGTCTTCGATGTTGAGGGCGGCTTGCAGGAGGTTGAACTCTTCGTTTTCATACACCACCTTCTTGGTCAGCCCGTAGCTGTTCAGCGGCTTGCCGCGCAGGGAGAATACGGCCTGCGTGTTGACGTCGCGGCTCTTGGTGATGGAGCCGCTGGCCGAGTCGCCCTCGGTGATGAAGATGCACGACTCCGCTTCCTGTTCCTTGCCCTTGCCGTCGCTCAGGTGATAGCGGCAATCGCGCAGCTTGCGGTTGTGCAGGTTGGCCTTCTTGGCGCGTTCGCGGGCCAGTTTCGTGACGCCGGCTATGGCTTTGCGCTCCTTCTCCGAATCTTGTATTTTCTGCAGCATCACTTCGGCCACCAGCGGGTTCTTGTGCAGGTAGTTGTCCACCTCGGTCTTGACGAAGTCGCCCACGTATTTGTTGATGCTGGGTCCGGCGGGCTTGTCTTCCTGGGGGACGGCGGGCCACATGTTGTTGCTGCCCAGCTTTGTCTTTGTCTGGCTTTCGAACATCGGCTCTTCCACGTTGATGGCGATGGCGGCCACCAGTCCGTTGCGGATGTCGGCGTAATCGAAATTCTTGTTGTAGAACTCCTTAATGGTGCGCGCCAGATGCTCCTTCAAGGCACTTTGATGTGTGCCGCCCTGTGTGGTGTGCTGGCCGTTGACGAAGGAGTAATATTCCTCGCCGTATTGGTTGGTATGGGTGAAGGCTATTTCGATGTCCTCGCCCTTGAGGTGGATGATGTCGTAGAGGCCCTCGCTGGTCATGTTGTCCTTCAGCAGGTCCTCCAGGCCGTGGCGCGAGAGGATGCGTTGTCCGTTGTAGACGAAGGTCAGTCCCGTGTTGAGGTAGGTGTAGTTGCGCAGCAGGTTCTCCACGAACTGGTTCTGGAAGCTGAAGCCGACGAACAGCGTGTCGTCCGGCTCGAAGTAGATGTAGGTGCCGGTTTCCTCCGTGGAGTCCTCGGTGACGTCGCTCAGCAACACGCCCCGTTCGAACACCACGGCACGGACCTTGCCGTCGCGGTAGCTGCGCACCTCGAATCTCGTGCTCAGCGCGTTCACCGCCTTGATGCCCACACCGTTCAGGCCCACGCTCTTCTTGAACGCCTTCGAGTCGTACTTGCCGCCCGTGTTCAGTTTGCTCACCGCTTCCACCAGTTTGCCTTGGGGGATGCCTCGTCCATAGTCGCGCACGCTGACGCGGCGGTTGTCCTCGATGGTCACCTCGATTTTCTTGCCTGCGCCCATCTTGAACTCGTCTATCGAGTTGTCTATCGTCTCCTTCAGCAGCACGTAGATGCCGTCGTCGCTCTGCGAGCCGTCGCCCAGGCGTCCTATGTACATGCCGGAGCGTACACGGATGTGCTCCATGTCGTCCAGGTGGCGGATGTTCTCCTCGGTGTAGTCCACCCGCGTGGGCTGAGGGGTGTCGTTGGCTTCGTCCAGCGGTAGCAATTGGTCGTTGTTTTCCTGTATCTTGTTCGTCTCGTTCATATTCGTACTATATCGGCATTTCGGGACAAAGTTACGGAAAATCTGTGGAAAGTGGTTCGTAAATGGCTGGTAAATGCGTAAGTCTATGGGGCTGGATGGTATATTGCCCGGGTGAATTAGAGTTGTCCGCTGGTTTCGAAGTACCGCTCCATCACCATCAGTTGAAGCAGTTCCTCGCGTTCCGCGTCGCGGAATTGGGCGACATATTCATGGGCGTGGCGGATGATTTCCTCTGCCTCCTCCGGATGGGCGATGTAGTGGCGGAGTTTTTCCTCGAAGTCCGAGAAATCCTCGCGCACTTCCACATAGTGGTAACCGGGTCGGAGCGTGCCTTCCATGAACCATGTTTCGCATGTGGGGCGGGTCATCACGGCCAATGAGTTGGACGACATCACCCACTTCAGGTTGGAGGCCACGTCGTTGCCTTCCAGGGCGATGATGAATTTGTAGTCCAAGTGTTCGCGGATGGTTTTCTTGGGTGTCATCCATACCTCCGGGCAGCCCTCGTTGCGGCCCACCACCCCGCAGTCGCACAGCGGATGTCCGAAAAACATCTCCAGGAAGCGGCTTCGCAGGCGGCTTTGGCGGATCTTGCCCCGGAAGATGGCACAGTCTTTCTTCTCGCGGAAAGTCTTCGTGTCATGCACGAACAGGAAGTGGCGCAGCTTGTCCAGCTTTAGCACCACTGAGTTGTGGTTGTCTGCCGTGAGCAGGCGGCTCTTGACAACGGTGGGTACGGTGGGGGTGAAGTAGACATCGCCCGGACAGAAGTTCCAGCGCAGGTGGGATGGAAACCAGCGGGTTACGTCGTGCTGGTCGAAATAGTAGGCCGTGTGGAACGTCTTCAGGCGGAAGCCGTAGAGAGTCCCCGTGAAGTAGAGCCAGCTACGCTCCCGGCGCAACGCGTCTTGCGGGGAAACTTGCCAAGGGGTACTAATGCGGTTATAGTAGGCCGCGCGTTGCAGCATGTAGTCATAGTCCGGGCGTGACTGTGCGGCCCGTAGTTTCCGCTCGCGACGGGCGCGGTAGCAGGCGTCGGGAACGAGCAGGCCCAGGAAGTTGCTGAGCAGGTTGAGCAGCTTGTTCGGTTTGCCGCTGTGCAGTTTATAGAAAAGGCTGTCGCTCATGATTCATGTGTCTACGAAAGGATGATAGATGTTTTTTCGGTGCAAAGGTAGTGTTTTTATCCTATAATCCATACCTTTGCAGGCATCAAAGGATAAAGAATGTATATGAGTGCTATGGTCAAGGTCGTTGTACCGTTTTACAGAGAGACATTGGACCGGTGGGAGAGCGAGGCATTAGCGAACAATATGCGTGTCCTGGACATCCATCCTGTTGTGTTCCTCAAGCCCGAGGGACTTGACCTGTCGGCCATTGCCCGCCGGTATCCCCGGGCGGAGGTGATGAGCGTCTCTGGCGACTGGCTGGGGACTCGGCGTGGCATTGCAGGCTACAACGAGATGATGATGTCTGCGGATTTCTATGCCTTGTTCGCAGATACGGAGTATATCCTGATTTGCCACACGGACGCCTGGCTTTTCCGCGATGAGTTGGCTGATTGGTGCCGGGCGGGCTACGACCTGGTGGCGGCTCCGTGGCCTTTGCGCCCGCGCTACCGGCATTTCCCGCTGAAGCAGTGGCTGGCATTGAAGCGCCGGTTGTGCATGCCCGCTTGCGGCATCTCGCGCCAGCAGATGTACGGCAGGATAGGTAACGGCGGGTTGTGCCTGCGCCGTGTTTCGGCTTTCCGCGACGCCTGTCTGCGCTATGCCCGTGAGATTGACGACTTCAACAGTCGGGCAGACACCATGCATAATGAGGATATTTTCTGGGCCTTGGTTCCCGGAGAGTTGAAGACGCCTGCCGTGGAAACGGCCCTTCGGTTCGCCTTTGACCTCAAGCCCCGTGTCTGCTGGCGGCTGAACGGGCGGCAGCTTCCCATGGGGTGCCACGGTTACAGGCACAAGAGCCGCGTGGCCTTTTGGCGGAGGTTCATACCGGGAATTTGAGATACAGAGATTAAGGATAATCAAAAACTGGAAATATGATACATATCGCTTGCAACATTGATTCCAACTATGTTCGCCACTGTGCCGTGACGCTCGTTTCGCTGTTCGAGAACAACCGCGCAGAAACATTCACCGTGCACATCCTGGCCCGCGGGCTGACGGCCAAGGAACAGACTGTCCTGACAGGCTTGGCCGCCCGCTATGGCAGCCGTGTCGCCTTCTACGAGCCAGACCCCTCCCTGTTGGAGGGCTTCACCATCCGTAAGTTCAGCCGGCGCATCTCGATGGCCACGTATTACCGGTGCATCCTCTCCGAGCTGCTGCCCGCCGGGGTGGACCGCCTGCTCTACCTGGACTGTGACATCGTGGTGACAGGGGATATCCGCCCGCTGTGGGACACGCCGTTGGACGATGTGGCTGTGGCCGCCGTCGAGGACATGGGCTGCCGCGAGGCTGCCAGGTATGAGACGTTGCAGTATCCCATGGAGGATTCTTACTTCAACGCGGGCGTCCTGCTCATCAACCTGGACTATTGGCGGCGACACGGCGTGGCCCGGGCCTGCATCGATTATTACCGCCGTTATCCCGAGCGTATCCTCTTCAACGACCAGGACCTGCTGAACAGCGTCCTCCACGCCCACAAGCGGCTGGTTGGCTTGAAGTGGAATGTGCAGGATGCCTTCTATCGCCGTCCGCGCCGAATGGACGAGGCGTGGCGGGCCCGCTTCGCGCAGGTGCTGCTGCATCCCGTCATTCTGCACTTCACCAACCGCAAGCCGTGGGAGTATGACAGCCAGCACCCCCTGCGTGACGTTTACTTCAAGTATCAGGATCTGACACCTTGGCGCGGGCAACGCGTGTTGCATAACCCCTTGATGCGCTTTAAGCGCTTTTTCCGCTTGCTGCCGTTCCGGCTGGGGCTGCGCCGGCCCAAGTATGTGCGGATGGAAGAGCTGTGAATACCTTTTGAGCCGGACAAAAAGCAAGTCCACCCTGCGAGGAATGCTCGTCCGGGGTGGACTTTCCGTATGTCCACCCTGGACGGGTCACCCGTCCAACAGTGAATAATCGTCAATAAAAATCTATAGGTGTTTCAAAATATTAATTACCCAAACGAGCCTTCTTCGCTTTCGCCCGCACCTCCGCCACTTCCGGTGCCGGGTGTCTGGGGCGCGCCGCCGACATAGATGGTCTGCGAGGTGCTGCGGGGTGTCTTGAAGTAGTCATTGCTGGTTCCCTTGTACTGGGTGGTGACGGTCAGCGTGTATTCGCCGTCGTCCAGGTCGGCGGGTATGAGGATGATCAGGCGCGAGGGTTCGGCGAGGGCGATCATGTCGTCCGTTAACTTTGTCACGCCTTTTCAAGGGCCGTTTCAGGGCAGTCGTGCTCATTAAGAGGCGGCAGGTACTCTATCTCAGGACAAAACGTAAGCCCATCCTTGCAACCTCTTCTGACAGCATCCAGGAAGGCCTTCTGTTCCGCCTTGTCTTTTCTGCGCCGGATGCGTTGCTTGTAGATCCTATACATATTCCAGACGGACACGAAGAAAATCAGTTTGTTCCTCGTTTTCCGGCGTTTCATGTAGCAACGGTTCCGGGCTTGGTAATAAAACCTCCAGGCAAGAGAGGCCGGTACCTCATGGATGGCAGGCGAGTAATTTGATGCGGTCTTGTGCACTGCCACGCTCTGCGGGGCGAAATAGCAGGGATAGCCGGCATCGGAGATGCGCAGGGTATATTCAATATCGTCGCACCAGATGAAGAACTCCTTGACGGGAAGTCCCACCTTGCGGACGGCATCCGCATTGACCAGTACGGACACAAAGGAGCAGAGGCGGCAACGGCTGGCCGGCTGGCCGGCTTCTTGCAGCGGCAGCGGGTTGCCTCGTTTGTCGCATATCAGTGCGGCTTTGTTCATGACGTGCGGCATGCCGTCCGTCCAGTCAACCCGGCTGCAGACAAAGCCAGCCCCGGGGTCTGCGGAGGCCACCTTCACCAGCTCTTCTAACGCGGTTGGTTCGGGGATGGTGTCGTCATCCATCAGCCACGCAAAGTCGCACCCCGCAGCTACGGCCGTCTTCAGTCCCAAGGAGAAACCGCCGGCGCCGCCCAAGTTCCGCTCCGTCCGTACGACGTAGTATTTACCCTCCGGCAGTCCTCTCAGGAAGGCTTCTGTCCCGTCCGTGGAGCAGTTGTCTATGATGACGATTTGGTTGGGGGCATATGTCTGGCTCTCCAGTGCGGCCAGGCATTCTTTCAGCAGGCTGAGTCTATTGTAGGTTACGACTACGCAGTTTATTTTCATTGGTATTCTTGTTTATGTCATTGACATGTTTCCCAGTCTCTCTTGCACGCCGTCGCGGTAGGCCTTCCAGAACCGCCGGATGTCGCCCCATCGGTAGGCCTTCGTGAACGGGGCGGTCAGCAGGACGATGAGTATGTAGCCTAGCGCGCCGTTGAGGCCGCGCAGGTACCGGACGGCCCAGTTGCGCCCGTAGCGGTGGTTCAGGTAGGTGGCGTTGCGCACTTGGTAGAAGCGTTTCCATTTCTTCTGGTGCTGCCGTTCGCTCCAGCTGCATTGTGTGAAGAATCGTTGTTTGTCCATCAGGGCGTCGGGGATGTAGCGGATGCGGTAGCGGGCCAGCACGGCACGTATGCAGTAGTCCGTGTCGTCACAGAAGATGAAGAGGTCGCGGTTGGGCAGGCCGATTTCCGCCACGCATTCCTTGCTGATGCAGAGGCCCTCGAAGGCTGTGCCGCAGATGTCTGTGGGGGCATCCACAGCCTGCCCTTTCAACTTCTTTTGGTACATTGAGGCGAAGGGGTTGGTCAGGTTCAGCGCCCGGAAGTCGTTGGTGAAGATGCGTCCCTCCAACAGGCGGCGCGGGGCCAGGATGCCGGTGCGGGGGGCGTCGTCCGTGTGCCGCAACAGGCGTTCCAGGCAATCGGCGCGGGGAAAAACGTCATCGTCCATGCACCAGATCCAGTCCGCTTGGCGGAGAAAAGCCGCGCGGATGCCGGTGTGGAAGCCGCCGGAGCCGCCGGTGTTGGTCTGGGTGATGGCGTGGAGTCCCTGCTGCGTGTCCAGCCAGTCGGATGTGCCGTCCGTGCTGCCGTTGTTCACGACGAGGAGCTCGTCCAGCGGGCGGCTTTGCCCCTGGAGGCAGCTGATGGTGCGTTTCAGCAGTTCCAGCCGGTTGTAGGTCACTACTACTGCGATGATTTTCATGGCTTGGGGATGTTGAAGTTTCGTAATGCGTCAATCTCCTGGGGTTCTTTGCCGGGCTGGGTGCTGCGGTAGGCCACCATCAGGCGGTAGCACGCTTCGGGGTCGAAACCGCGGACACGGGCATACTCCGTGGCGATAATACGGTGCATGGCGGGTGTGGCGGGCAGGCGTTCCAAGTTCTTGCAGCCGGCTTTCATGTCCAGCGGGCCGACCGCCAGGCGGTTCAGGTCCACGATGTCCAGGCGGATGCCTTGGGGGGTCCGCCCGAACAGGATATTGGCCCGTCCATAATCCTTGTGGGCATAACCGTGGTTGTGCAGGATGGCGGTTACATGGCCGACGGCCCGCAGCACTTCGTCCTCATAATCGAATTGCCTATGGAACAGGTCTTCGTAGCGGTAGGGGCAGGTGGAGGCCAGGGTGACGTAGTAGCTGCGGTCGAACAGCAGTCCCCGGCGGATGTTCAGGTAGCCCACCGGCTGGGGGGTGCCGACCCCGATGGCCTGGAACATCCTTGCGTGGTCATACGAACGCTTGGCCTTGGACGGGCGGAAAATGCCGTAGACGAAGCGGTTGATGAAGTTGGGGCGCCGGAAGGACTTGGCCACATAGTCCGTGCCTTGGCAGGTGATGCGCCGCAGTTGGTTGCGCCCGTTGTGAATGAGCGTGCCCTCGCCCCGGGCGAAACGCTCCGGCAGGCTTTGCAGGAAGTCCGCCAGTTCGGTATAGTCCGGGTGGAGCACCAGTGTCCGATGGTTAAGCAGTCCCATACGCGTTAGATTTTGTCCAAACCTTTGGTGTATTTCAACCAGTAATACTTCAGGGGATTCTTGTACTTCAGCTGTTTCCAGGGCCGGCTACCGTGCGGGCGGTGCCATACGGGCAGGTTGGCGAAGACGTAGTTGCGGAATCCGGCCTTCAGTGCCTCATGCGATAGGGTGACATCGAACCAGTTCTTCGAAGCGTCCAGTTCGCGGAAGTCGAAGGCGCGCAGGAACTCCGGCGTCAGCAGGGAGCAGCAGAAGCTGCAATGTTTCCGTTCGGGGTAGACAGTACCCTCGTGTCCTTTGGCATGGAGGTAGGGATAATTGATGGCGCCTGTTTCATCCACCGTGACGGCGGCGGCGATGGCGCATTTCTCTTGCCGTCCGGCCCCGTCGAAAAGGGCTTGCAGGGTATCGGGTTTTACCACCACGTCCGATTCTACAATGAGCAGGCCGGCATTGGCCCGGAGAGCTTCCTGCTGGGCCATTTGCAGCACCAGCAGATAGTTGGGCGAGGGGTGGTCGGTCACGTCCGCCAGGTTGACCAGACGGAAGCCGTATTGGCGGGCTGCTTCCTCCAGCCGGGCGGTGTTCTCGGCGGTGCTGAAGTCGTTGTACACCGTATATTGGCAGGTTACGGTGATGGTTGACCCGCAGATAGCACGGATGGTGTCCAGCGTCAGGTCTATTGAATCTTTTACAGGTGTAAGGATGTGAAGGCTGTCCATAGTTGATAGCTAATGCATGAATGGCTACAAAGGTATTCTTTTTTCACTGAACAGGCAAGTTATTGTCCGAATATCTCCCGTGCAAGCTGTAGCGCCGCCGCCACCGTGTCGTCCATGTCGGCATAGGTATATTGTCCCAGCCTTCCGCCGAACAGGACGTTGGGCAACGTGGCGGCCATTTCCCGATAGTCGGCATAAAGGCGGCTGTTCCGTTCGTCATTCACCGGATAGTAAGGTTCCTTGCCCGGGCCGAAGCGGTCGGGATATTCGTAGGTGATGACGGTGTGCGGCTGGCGGCCGAATTCGAAGTGTTTGTGTTCGATGATGCGGGTGTAAGGCACGGCACGTTCCGTGTAGTTTACTACGGCATTGCCTTGGAAGTTGTCCGTGTTGTATAGCCGCTGTTCCTCAAAGTGAAGGCTGCGATACTCCAAACGTCCGAGCCGGTAGCTGAAAAATTCGTCAATGCAACCCGTGAAGAGTGTTCGTGCGGCCAGGGCGTCCAGTTCGTCTTTGTGCCGGAAATAGTCCGTGTCTAGACGGACTTCCGAGCCTTCCAGCAGGACATCGATCAGCCGGTTGTAGCCGCCGATGGGGATGCCTTGGTAAGCATCGTTGAAGTAGTTGTTGTCGAAGGTGAAGCGGAAAGGCAGGCGGCGGATGATGAAGGCGGGCAGTTCGGTGGCCGCGCGCCCCCATTGCTTTTCGGTGTATCCCTTGATGAGGCGTTCGTAGATGTCCCGTCCGCAGAGTTTCAAAGCTTGTTCTTCCAGGTTGGCAGGTTCGGCGATGAGGGCGTATTCCGCTCGTTGTTCATCGAGTTTGGCTTGTGCTTCGGCGGGCGTGGTTACTCCCCACAACTGATAGAAAGTGCTCATGTTGAAAGGCAGGTTGTACAGGCGGTCGCCGTAGCGGGCTACGGGGGAGTTGGTGTAGCGGTTGAACTCGACGAACCGGTTGACGTACTGCCACACATCCTTGTTGTCGGTGTGAAAGATATGGGCACCATACTTATGCACGTGGATGCCATCCACATCTTCGCAATAGAGGTTGCCGCCGCGGTGCGCACGCTTATCCACCACGAGGCACCGTTTTCCGGCCCGGCGGGCTTCATGGGCGAACACGGCACCGAAGAGACCGGCGCCGATGATGAGGTAGTCGTATGCTTTGTGCTGCATGGGAAAGGAATATGATTGTTACATACATATGCAAGTTACTCAAATTGTTAATATCCGTTTGCGGTTGGACGGGTGACATGTCCAGAGTGGACGAAGCATCCGTCCGCCTCGGGACGAGCGTTCTGCCCGGGGTGGACGGATGAATTGTCGCTGCCGGGGCGGGTAGGGGAATTATTTCACCTCCCACGTATCGTTGGTCATCAGCAGTTCCTCGAAGTTATGGTAGCTTTTCTTGGCGCTGACTTCCTCGATCTGCGCATGTACGGCCTCATCGTAGGTCGGCTCGTCCACATCGCGGATGACGCCCAGGGCAATGGGGAAGTCGGGACCCTCCATCAACGCCAGCTTCAGTTGCAGGGTATTGTCCATGCAGTGCGCGTCGTGGATGAGGATATCCTTCTCGGTGATGCCGTTTTCGCCAAGTTTTACCACCTTCAACCCGAAACCTTCCTGCGCCAGACCGTATTCGTGGTTTTCGCCGAAGAGCATCGGTTTGCCGTGCTCCAGATAGATGGCGTTCTTGGCGCGTCCCTCCTTATTATATACAGAGTCGTGCGTGCCGTTGTTGAAGATGACGCAGTTCTGGAGGATTTCGCACACCGAGGCGCCCTTGTGCCGGGCGGCGGCCTTCAGGATATCCACCGTGCCTTGTGCGTCCGTGGCCACGGCGCGGGCAAAGAAGCGTCCGCGTGCGCCGAAGCACAGCTCTGCCGGATGGAAGGGGTCTTCCACCGTGCCGTAAGGCGATGACTTGCTGACAAACCCGCGGGGCGACGTGGGCGAATATTGTCCCTTGGTCAGGCCGTAGATGCGGTTGTTCAGCAAAATCATGTTGATGTCAATGTTGCGCCGCACGGCGTGGATGAAGTGGTTGCCACCGATGGCCAGCCCGTCTCCGTCGCCCGAAATCTGCCAGACAGTCAGGGCGGGATTGGCCACCTTGGCACCCGTCGAGATGGCGGCGGCACGGCCGTGTATGGTCTGCATGGCGTAGGTGTTCATGTAGTATGGCAAGCGGCTGGAGCAGCCGATGCCGGAGATGACAGCCGTCTGCCACGGGGCGATGCCCAGCTCGGCCATGGCCTTGTGCAGGGAGGCGAGGAAGAAGTGGTCGCCGCAACCGGGACACCAGCGGGGTTGTCCTTTCTTAAAATCTTTTGCAGTAAAGGTAGTATTGTTGTTGTCCATGATTTGTCCTCCTGATTATTGGTTGATGATTTGGGTGAAAGCGGCCACCAGTTCGCTCACCACGAACGGCTGACCCTTGACCTCGTTGTACTGGTAGGGCACGAAGCCGTCCACCTTCATGCGCAGGTAGCCGGCAAACTGGCCCAGGTTCTGTTCGGCCACGACCACCTTGGGATACTTCTTCAGCACCTCGGCCGTGTTCCGGGGCAAGGGGTTGATATAGCTGAAGTGGGCCAGGGCGACTTTCTGCCCGGCCTTGTTCAGCTCGTCCATGGCCGAATACAAGTGGCCGAACGTACCGCCGAAACCCACGATGAGCAGGTCGGCATCGTCCGCACAGCCATACACCCGGACGTCGGGCACGGGAATCTTGGCCACCTTCTCGGCACGCAAGCGGCACATCAGGTTGTGGTTCTCCGGGTCAGTAGAGATGGCACCCGTCCAGCTGTCCTTCTCCAGGCCGCCCAGGATGTGGGTGAAGCCCTTCTGTCCGGGGATGGCCCAATAGCGCACGCCCGTCTCGGCATTGCGGAGATAGGGGGCATAGTGTCCTTCCATGCCTTCCTTCACGTAGGGCGGCTTGATGTCCGGATATTCAGCGAGTTTGGGCAGACGCCAAGAGCCGGAGCCGTTGGCCACATAGCCGTCGGTCAGCAGCACGACGGGCGTCATGTGCTCTAAGGCAATCTTGCTGGCCATGTAGGCGGCATCAAAACAATTCGTAGGCGAAGTAGCGGCAATGACCGGCATGGGGCTTTCGCCGTTGCGTCCGAAGAGAGCCTGGAGCAGGTCCGTCTGCTCGGACTTGGTGGGCAAACCCGTGGAAGGGCCGCCGCGCTGCACGTCCAATACCACCAGGGGCAACTCCGTGATGACGGCCAGGTTCATAGCTTCCGACTTGAGGCAGACGCCCGGGCCGGAGGTGGACGTGACGGCCAGTGCCCCGGCAAACGAAGCGCCGATGGCGGTGGAGCAGCCCGAAATCTCGTCCTCGCATTGCACGGTCATGACGCCCAGCGATTTGTGTTTGGACAACTCATGCAGCACGTCCGTGGCGGGAGTGATGGGATAAGAGCCGAGGAACAGCTTCAACCCGGCTTTTTCGGCGGCGGCGATGAAGCCGTAGGCCGTGGCCTTGTTGCCCGTGATGTCCATGTAGCGTCCGGGCACCTTCTCCTTGCTCTCGATGCGCCAGGTGGAGTGGGCTATGGAGGCATGCGTGTTATGTCCGTAGTCCCATCCGGCATGAATCACCTTGATGTTGGCCTCGGCCACCTCGGGCTTCTTGGCGAACTTTTCGCGCAGGAAGACCTCGGCGATGGTCAGGTCGCGGTCGAAGAGCCAGCACACCAGGCCCACGACAAACATGTTGCGGCACTTCAGCATCGCCTTGTTGTCCATGCCCGTGTCTGCCAGGCAGTCCTTCACCATCTTCGTGATGGGGGCGGCGATCAGCTCTTGCTTGATGCCCAGTTCGGCAATGGGGTCGTCCGTGGCAAAGGCAGCCTTCTCCAAATCCGACTTCTGGAAGGCGTCCGTGTCGATAATGATGCACCCGTTTGGTTTGGCGAACTTATACTGTGTCTTCAGGGCAGCGGCGTTCATGGCCACCAGCAGGTCGCACTTGTCACCCGGCGTATAGACCTTGCGGGCGCCGATGTGCACCTGGAAGCCCGATACTCCCGTCAGCGAGCCTTGCGGGGCGCGGATGTCTGCCGGATAGTCGGGGAAGGTGCTGATGTCGTTTCCCACCGTAGCCGAAACTGTAGAAAAGATGTTGCCGGCGAGTTGCATTCCGTCGCCGGAGTCGCCCGAGAACCGTACTACCACTTCGTCCAGTTCTTTGACCATCATGTCGTTTGCCATAATCTTAACGTGTTATGTTTAATGTAGTTCTTATATTTAGTGTCGGACGCGTGTCCAGCCGACAAATTTCGGAAAGTTAATCGGATTCTCAAAACTTTTCTTCGTAAAATCAGTGGAAAGTGTTATCTTTGCGGCCACATTCCTTGTTCCCTCTCTTTTTCGGGGTTGAATGGTCTTGTAGTTCAACGGATAGAATAGAAGTTTCCTAAACTTTAGATCCGGGTTCGATTCCCGGCGAGACTACTTTTTCGTATCTTTGTCCCCTGACAAGCTAATAATAACCCCAAAAACTTGAAACGTATGAAAGCAATGAAAACCATCCTTGGCGGCCTGTGTCTTTGTGCCGCCATCAGCGGTTGCACCCCGTCTGCGCAACAGGAAGAGTCTGTCGCAAAGACTCCCGCCAAGTCGGACGTAGTGATTGAGAACATCCTGACGCGTCGCAGCATCCGCCAGTACAAGCCTCAAGCCGTGAATCGCGACACGATGCAGATTATTCTGAATTGTGGTATCAACGCTCCCAATGGACAGAACAAGCAGTCATGGGAGGTTCGCGTGGTGGACAATCCCGAGTATATCAACGGTCTGACGGAGATATTCAAGAAAGCCAATCCCAAGGTTGCCGGGGACCCCTCGTTCAAGAACATGTTCCGCAATGCGCCTACGGTGGCGTTCATCGCCCGTGACACATCTTATGACATGTCGCAGATAGACTGTGGCCTGCTGGGCGGCAACATGGTGTTGTCCGCTTGGTCAATGGGCATCGGCTCGTGCTGCCTGGGCAGCCCTGTGCGCTTCATGCTGACAACGGCGGAGGCCGCTCCTTACTTGCAGAAGCTGGATTTCAGCGAGGGTTATGAGTTGTTGTACTGCATTGCCTTCGGCTACCCGGATGAAACTCCGGCAGCCAAGCCTCGCAATGCGGAGAAGGTGCGCTTTGTAGATTGACAATATCCATTTGGCGGAATCAAGGTCAATGGGCACTTTATTCTGGCGGTCAATCGCACGGCATTGCGGGGGGATATCTCCGCCCTTGCCCGCAGATATCCCCGCCCTTGCCCGCAGATATCTCTGCCCGTGGCCTTTCATGGCCCGATTAATGAACTGTTCAGACACACATGCGGATTTGTCGTCGGGCACTGTGGAAGTGGATAAATACACACATAAGGAAAGGCTTGCGCCCCGTGAGGGATGCAAGCCTTTCACATTTTGTTTTCTACCTATGCTTCTGCTGCATCAGGCGGTCAGGACAGCCAGGCGGTAATAAATACCTTGTTTTTCACTCACCTGCTCTATCTTCTTTTCCCGCAGAAGCTGTAGCAATGCCATGCACAGGTCCGTGCTGGCCAGGTTGCATAGGTTCTCGAGCTCGCCGAAAGTACAACGGGTGTAACGGAGCAGAATGTCGTACACCTTTCGGCTGTTGGTTCTAATAGCTTGAATATTGAACTTCATAAAACAAAATGTTGCTAAATACAACGGTTTAGGTTATTTGCTCTACAAAGTAACGCATTTATTTCGGATAAGCAAGCGTTGAAACCTCTTTTATGTTGTCCTTTTGCGGTTCTTTCCACTTCTTTAACTTACTTGGCATCGCAGGACGGCGGTTCCACCCCGTCTTGGGCCACGATAAGCAGGATGTCTTCCGGCTGTAGCTGCAGGTCGCCGTTGGGCACCAGGAAACGGTCATCGCGTTTCACCAGCATGACCAGCACTCCCTTGGGAAAGTGGATGTCGCGGATGTGGTCGCCTTGGGCCAGCATCTTCTTCGTGCAACGGATTTCATGCAGGCTGCTGTCCATCGTGTCGGGAAATTCAATGCCGAAGAAGTCCGGCTTCTCGGGCACAGGGTCGCAGAGGTCCAGTTTGCGGGCTGCCCATGGCAGGGTCATGCCCTGGGCCACGAGCGAGATGAGGGTGACAAAGAAGACGATGTTGAAGATCTGCTCGCCTCCGGGCACGTTGCTTACCACTGGATAGGTGGCGAACAGGATGGGGGCCGCTCCGCGTAGACCCACCCACGAGACAAACAGTTTGGACTTGCCGCTGATTTTACGCCCGAAAGGCAGGAGGCTGAGCCATACGCTGACAGGGCGGGCCACCAGCATCATGAAGAAGCTGACCAATATGGCCGTTACCGTGACGCCCAGCATTTCGTGCGGATTGACCAGCAGGCCCAGGACAAGGAACATCACCACTTGAAGCAGCCATGTCACGCCGTTCAGGAAGGTTCCTGTCTCCTTTTTGTGTATCAGCCGGCTGTTGCCGATGACCAGGCCCGCCAGGTAGACGGCCAGGTAACCGTTGCCTTTCAACAGGAAGGTGGCGCAGTAGATGATGAAGACGAAGCTGATCATCAGCACCGGATACAGTTCCTCGTTTTTCAGGTTGATACGGTTTACCAGCCATACCGCGGCTTTTCCCAGCAGGAAACCAGCCGCTCCGCCTACTGCGAACTGCAGAACGAGGGATGTGGCGATGTCGCCCGCCGCCAGATTGCCCGACTGGATGCACTGAATGAGGATGATAGTCAACAGGTAGGCCATGGGGTCGTTGCTGCCGCTCTCCAGTTCCAGCATGGGGCGCAGATTATGGCGCAGGTTAATGCGCTGCGTGCGCAGGATGTTGAATACCGATGCCGAGTCTGTGGACGACATGGTGGCGGCCAACAGCAACGAACCCAGCAGACTGAAGCCTATTTCGGTGTGTTGCCAGCCCGATATGAGGTAAATGAAGAGTCCGGTAAGGGTGGTGGTCAGCAATACGCCTACGGTTGACAGCATGATGCCTGGCAGGGCCACGGGGCGGATGTCCGACAGTTTGGTGTCCATGCCTCCGCTGAAGAGGATGATGCTCAAGGCAATGGTGCCGATGTACTGGGCCTGTGTGGCATTGTCGAACTGGATGCCCACTCCGTCGGTGCCGAACAGCATGCCTGCCACGAGGAACATCAACAAAGTCGGGATACCGAACCGGTATCCCGTCTTACTGATAAGGATGCTGCCGAAGATGAGCAAAGAACCCACCAGCAGTCCGATTTCCAATGAAATGTTCATGCGCGCCGTGTGGGGATTAATGATAGAACTCTACAATAAGTCCCACCGTGCCATGATGCGTGATGCCGTCCTCGCCGAAGTCCACCTTGCTTTCGCGGGCCAGCCATCCGATAGCTGCATAAAAGTCGGGTATGGAAAGTCCCGAAGCTTGTTGCAGCCCTTCGACATCCCACACACGCTTGTCTCTGTTGGAGTCCAGCAGGTTCCATATCTTACCTGCATTCAGACCAATTTGATACTTGTCCATATTTGTACTTGATATTAATGAAATTAGATTCTTTATTGCAAAGAAAGGAACTTTGGGTGAAAAACTTACATCCTGTTGTGTATTAATTGTGTTCTGTTTTACTTTTTTTTATAAATTGGCCGTATCAGGCTCCTTGTTTGTTGGACAGATTGCAGGTCATGGGCGGGGTATCGGAATTTTAGGACATTTATGGCGCGGAATGCAGAACTTCCGTGTCGGAAATATTGTCTTACTTTGCGTCCAAATCAAACACTTAACTAGGTATAAATGGAAGAAAATGCTTTGAACCAGAAGCACAAGGGGCGGAATTGGGCCGTCTATTCAGACGAGCGCATCGCTTTTGTGGAGAATCTGCAGAACCAGGAGTTTGGGGAAGCCATGAAGTTGGAGCATTTCCTGATGATGGTATGCCTGCGCGGACAGGCAACGGTGAATATCGAAGGGCGGACGTACGACATGCGGGCTTATGACGCGCTGATTTGCCATCCTAATATCATTTTGGGGAAGAGCGTGGCCAGCATGGATTTTGATTTTCGTTGTATATGCCTGTCGAAGGAATACCTGAAACAGCTGACGATGATTCCGTCCGAGAACACGTGGGACGTGATGATGTTTCTGGAGAAGTCGCCCGTATTGTCGCTCACGCCGGACGAGGTGAAGGATTTTTGCCTGTACTATGACCTGATGCGTTCGCGGCTGACGGGAACTGCCCGCCGGCATAGCAAGGAATTGGTCGATGCCCTCCTGACGGCGTTCCTCATCGAGTTGCATGACGTGTTGGACCGTTTTGCCGATTTCCGGCCGCAGTCTTACTCGGCGGGCAGCAACGTATTCCGGAATTTCCTTTCGCTGCTCTCTTCTTCTTATCCCAAATCGCGCAGCGTGGCCTATTATGCCGACAAGCTGTGTCTGACGCCCAAGTACCTGTCCACGGTTTGCAAGGAAGTCAGCGGCGAGACGGCCAGCGAGCTTATCAACCGCTATGTGGTGAAGGACATTGATTTCCTGCTGAAACAACGCGGCCGGAGTGTCAAGGAAATCTGCAACGAACTGGAGTTTCCCAATCTTTCCTTCTTTGGCCGCTATGTCAAGAAGCATCTGGGATTGTCCCCCAAGCAGTATCGCGAGAAGGTGCTGGGGAAGGGGAACTGACAAGGACATGGTTCATTGGAAAACAGCGGTACGCTTGTGACTATTCAGGCGTACCGCTGTTTGTGCGTTCCGGTGGGGCATACTGCCGTCAGATGCCGGCTGTATGGTTGATGTGTAGGGCATCGTGTTTAGAGCGTAGGCTTGTAATCGCCGTTGCTCTTGATCAGTTCAATGAGGCGATTCACGGCTTCTGCTTCAGGGATGTTCTTTTCGACACATTCCTTTTTCTTATAGAGGCTGACCTTGCCGCGTCCGGCGCCCACATAGCCATAGTCGGCATCGGCCATCTCGCCCGGGCCATTGACGATGCACCCCATGATGCCTATTTTCAGTCCTTTCAGGTGCGATGTAGCTGCTTTGATGCGGGCGATGGTGCCCGGCAGGTCGTAGAGTGTGCGTCCGCAGCCGGGGCAGGAGATATACTCCGTCTTGCTGGTGCGGGTCCGTGCGGCCTGAAGGATGCCGAAGGCGGTAGTGTCCAGCGCCTTCGGGGCTATGTCTCCTTGGTTGAAGAGGAAAATGCCGTCTGCCAGTCCATCCAGCAAGAGGGCGCCCATGTCTGTAGCGGCTTTCAGCTGGAAGTCTTCCAAATCATTCTCGGCGTAATGCTGGAAGAATACGACGGGGTTCTTCAGTCCTTCCTGCATCAGTTGGAGGGCCAGGGCGCGCTGTTCGCCCAAGCGGTTGGGATGGTTGCTCTGTGCGATGAGCACCACTTCGGGGTGATGCTTCAGGCAGGCCAGGGCTTCATCGTTCAGTCCCATATAGGTGATGAAGAGGAACTTCAGCGGGGCGGTGCATCCGGCCATGAAGAACAGCTGGTCGGTCTTGAAGGCGGGCCAGCAGTCAGTCTGTCCCTGCCAGAGGTCGGCGTCAACAATATACTGTGGACCTTGCGGGCGTTCGTCGGGCAGTTGCCGGCCTACGTAGATATAGTCTGGCATGAATGGCGGGTCGACGTCCAGGTTCCCGTCCAGTCGGGCGCAAAGTACTGCGGGGACATTGTCTCCGCCAATCTTTTGCACTGCCTTTGTTTCGCGGCGGGTGGGGCGGAGATAGTCGAAGGATGTGTCTTGGGGACCGGGGATATAAGGATGTCCGGTGCGTTTCGTGACATAGTCCACCAGTTTGCGGGCTACGGGAATCTCCGCTTCGGGAGCTTCGCTCAGCGAGACGCGGATGGTGTCGCCCAGTCCGTCGGCCAGCAGGGCGCCGATGCCCACGGCAGACTTGATGCGTCCGTCTTCACCGTCGCCGGCTTCGGTCACGCCCAGATGCAGGGGGAAGTACATGTTCTCCCGCTCCATCGTGTCCACCAGCAGGCGCACGGTGCGGACCATCACCACCGTGTTCGATGCCTTGATGGAGATGACCACATCTTTGAAGTCCTCGTCCACGCAGATGCGCAGGAATTCCATGCATGATTCCACCATGCCTTCGGGCGTATCGCCGTAGCGGGACATGATACGGTCCGACAACGAACCGTGGTTCACGCCGATGCGGATGGCCGTGTGGTTTTCCCGGCAGATGCGGAGGAAAGGGACGAAACGGTCGCGTATCTTCTGGAGTTCGTGGGCATACTCCTCGTCGGTGTATTCCAGATGCTTGAAAGTGCGGGCGGCATCGACGTAATTGCCCGGATTGATGCGTACTTTCTCCACATACTTTGCGGCCACGTCGGCCACATTGGGGTTGAAGTGAATGTCTGCCACGAGGGGCACCATGCAGCCCTCAGCGCGCAGGGCGGCATTGATGTTGCGCAGGTTCTCGGCCTCCTTCGTGCCTTGCGCCGTGAGGCGTACATATTCGCCTCCTGCTGCAACGATTCGTTTGATTTGCGCCACGCAGGCATCCGTGTCCAGTGTGTTGGTGTTCGTCATGCTCTGCACGCGGATGGGATTATGGCCGCCCAATGGCGTGCCGCCGATGTTTACTTCGGTTGTCTCCCGACGGGAATAGTTGAATAAGTCCACTTCTTTTAATTGACTTTGTACTCGTATTTCACTTCTTTCAGTTCCTCGTTGGCCTTGGTGATTTTTTTCTTCAGTCCTTCCTTGTAGGAGGCGAAGGCTTCGGCCAGTTGTGGGTCGCTCAAGGCCAATATCTGTACGGCCAGGATGGCGGCGTTCATCGCTCCGTTGATGGCAACAGTGGCCACGGGGATGCCGGGAGGCATCTGGATGATGGAGTAGAGGGCATCCACACCGTCCAGCACGCTGCCTTTGACGGGTACGCCGATGACGGGCAGCGTGGTGTTGGCGGCAATCACACCGGGCAGGGCTGCGGCCATACCGGCTGCGGCGATGATGACGCGGATGCCGCGTCCGGCCGCGTTCTTGGCAAACTGTTCGACGGCTTCGGGCGTGCGGTGTGCCGAGAGGGCATTCATCTCGAAGGGCACGTGCATATCGTTCAGTAGTTGGGCGGCTTTTTCCATGACGGGAAGGTCGGAAGTGCTGCCCATGATGATGCTAACTATGGGGGTCATAATTGTAGAGGATTAAATGATAATTTATCTTTGAGGAATGGGAGGGAGTTATAAGGAGTGAGAGGGAGTTATAGGCCGATAGTTGGTCCGGCGATAACTGGCATCATCGATGCAAATGTGGTATTGGCCTTTAACTCCCCAAGCGAAGCGATAACTCCTTCTAACTCCTTTTGACTCCTGCGGGCAAAGCCCGCTAAATTCCTAATTTATCACTCATTGATGAGTGCCTTGTACGCTTCTGCATCCAGCAGGCTGTCGAAGTCGGCGTCTGCGGCGGGCTTCACCTTGATTAGCCAGCCTTCGCCGTAGGGATCCTGGTTCACCAGTTCGGGCTGGTCGGCCAGGGTGCTGTTCTGCTCCAGTACTTCGCCGCTGACGGGCATGAAGAGGTCGGAGATGGTCTTTACTACTTCGATGGTGCCGAAAGCCTCGCCGGCTTCCAGCGTCTCGCCTTCCGTCTGGATGTCTACGAAGACAATGTCGCCCAGCTGCTGCTGTGCATAGTCAGTGATGCCTACATAGGCGATGTCGCCTTCCAGGCGGATCCACTCATGTTCCTTGGTGTACTTTACGTTAGTCGGATAGTTCATAATAGTTGGTTTTAATGGGTTATAGAGTTAATAAACATTCGCATCATGACGCTGTAGAAGGGGTCCAGTACCAGCATCGAGCAGACCAGCCCCACGATGAAGCCGCCCAATACCTCGCCCGGAGTGTGATGCCGCAGGATGATGCGTGCGCTGCCCAGCATCCCCGAGATGAGGATGAAGAAGCACAGCCACCACACGGGGTTGTAGTCGAACAGCGAACTGAACACCACTACGCCGCCTATCACCGCGCCGGCTCCGGCCATGTGTTCGCTGAGTTTCCACTTCAGGTTGAGCGCCACGCAGATGACCATGATGACCAGCGCCGCCCAAAGGATGTTGACCATGTACCAGGGCAACCGCATCCGGTACATCAGGGCCAGCCCGAAGGCGTAGGACGTGATGGTGAGCAGGAAGGGCACATAACGCCGCCGGCGTTCCAGCAGGTCGCTGCGATTGAACCCGTTCCACTTGCGGAACAGGAAAATGGTCAGTGTGGGCAGGAAGATGGTGAAACAGTAGGCCACGCCCAGCACTATCAGTTTGTAGGTGAACGGCATCATGCGCAGGTAGGTGAGAAAGAACAACACCAGATAGGCCAGAAACGGGATGGAAAACGGCGTGAACACCGCCGACACCACCCGGGCCACTTGCACCAGTCCTTTTTCTTCCTTTGTATCCATGGGGTAATTCGTTCGTTTTCTATCTGGTTCATTATCTCCGCAGGCGTGCCACGGGGATGTTCATTTGTTGGCGATACTTGGCCACGGTGCGGCGGGCGATGGGGTAGCCCTTCTGCTTCAGCAGTTCGCACAGTTCGTCGTCGGTGTAGGGCTTGGCCTTGTCTTCACCGTCGATGCACTCCTTCAGTATCTTGCGTATTTCGCGGACGGACATTTCCTCGCCATCTTCGGTGACATAGCCGTCGCTGAAGAAGAATTTCAGCGGGTAAATGCCGAAGTTGGTCTGCACGTACTTGCTGTTGCTGACGCGCGACACGGTGGAGATGTCCAGCCCGGCCCGCTCGGCCACGTCCTTCAGAATCATGGGGCGCAGCAGAGACTCGTCGCCTTCCTGGAAGAATGGGCGTTGCAGGTCGATGATGGCCTGCATGGTTTTCATCAGTGTGTTTTGCCGTTGCTTCACAGCGTCAATGAAGCCCTGTGCGGCGTCCATCTTCTGTTTGAGGAACATCAGTGCCTCGCGCGACTCTTTCGTCTGGTTGGCCCGGTTCTTGGTATGCTCCTCCAGCAAGGTGCTGAAGTCGCGGCTGATGCGCAGCTCGGGCACGTTGCGGTTGTTGAGGCTGAGGGTGACGGTGCCGTCATCCGCAGTCTCGACGATGAAGTCGGGCACAATCTGCTGCATGTTCTTGCCGATGGCCTCGCCCATCGAGGCGCCCGGGCGCGGGTTGAGGCGGCAGATTTCGCGGATGGCGCGTTCGGTTGTGTCCTTGTCGATGTCCAGCTTCTGCTGTATCTTGTCCCAGTGCTTGCGGGTGAACTCGTCGTAGCAGTCGGCCACGATGTCTTCTTCCACTTTGAGCAAGGGGTCGGGTTTGGTGCGCTGTTCCTGTTTGCGGCGTATCTGGATGAGGAGGCATTCCTGCAGACTTCTTGCACCCAGGCCGGGCGGGTCGAAGTCCTGGATAATCTTCAGGACTTCCTCCAGTTCCTGTGGGTTGGTCTCCACACCGGCATAGATGGCCAGTTCGTCGCTGATGCTGTCCAGTGACTTGCGCAGCAGGCCGTCGTCGTCCAGCGAGCCGATGAGGTACTCGGCCAGCTCGCGGCGGTGGGGCGTCAAGTCCTGTTCGCCCAGTTGTTCCTTCAGGGTTTCGTAGAAGGAGGTGGCGTCGGAGAAGGGGATTTCCTCCGCCCGGTCGTCGCGGCTTCGGTTGTTTTCCTGCAGCTTGTAGTCGGGGATGTCGTCTTCCGTCAGGTAGTCGCTCAGCGAGTCGTAGTCGGTGTCCCCGCCGTCCTCGGGGCTTTCCGTGTCTGTGCCTGTCGTGTCGGCATAGTCGTCCGTGGCCGGTTCTTCCTTGCCTTCTTCGAGGGCGGGGTTCTCCAGCAGTTCGGCGCGCACGCGGTCCTCCAGCTCCACGGCGGGTAACTCCAGCAGGCGTACCACCTGTATCTGTTGGGGCGAGAGGGTCTGCACCTGTTGCTGCGCCTGCGTCTGTACTTGTCGGGAAGTTTGTGCCATAGATGAATCTCCGATATGGTTGCGGGCACAAATGTAGTGAATAGTTCGCGAAAGCGAAACATTGCGGGGCGATATTTCAAGCGGAGAGCGATTTTTGTCTCGTCCGTGTGTGGCTTTCTGTTTTTCTACGTATCTTTGGGGGGACTTAAAGGCGGAGATATCGCGGCCCGCGGGCGCAGATATCAGCGTGTCCGGGCGCAGATATCAGCGGACACGGGCCGTGATATCCCCGTCCGAAGACGCCAATGATTATTCAGAATACCTAAAGAAATTAGAGAACTATGTTTGCAAAAGAAACCTACGTGCAGCGTCGGGCCGGGCTGAAGAAAGCCGTCGGGCAAGGGTTGCTGCTGTTCCTGGGCAATGACGAACAGGGACTGAACTACGAGGACAATACCTTCCGCTACCGGCAGGATTCCTCTTTCCTCTATTATTTCGGCCTGAATTTTGCCGGGCTGAATGCCGTGATAGACATCGACGAGGACCGCGAGATTATCTTCGGCGACGAGTTGTCCATCGACTACATCGTCTGGATGGGCACGCAGCCCACTCTGCACGAAAAGGCAGCCGCCGTGGGCATCACCGAGACGCGTCCCTCGGACCAGCTGATGGCCTATCTGCATCGTGCCATCCAGCAGGGGCGCACCATCCATTACCTGCCGCCCTATCGCCCTGAGCACAAGCTGAAACTGATGGACTGGCTGGGACTGCCTCCCGCCCATCAGGAAGGCTCCGTGCCGTTCATCCGCGCCGTGGTGAAGCAGCGCAACCACAAGTCGGCCGAGGAGATTGCCGAGATAGAGCGCGCCTGCGACATCACTGCCGATATGCACATCGCCGCCACGCGCTTCATCCGTCCCGGCATGTACGAGTATGAAGTGGTGGCCGAGATGAACCATGTGGCCGAGAGCCACAACTGCGAACTGTCATTCGCCACCATCGCCACCATCAACGGGCAGACCCTGCACAACCATTACCACGGCAACCGCATCGAGGAGGGGCAACTCTTCCTCATCGACGCCGGTGCCGAACTGCCTTCGGGCTACTGCGGCGACATGTCGTCCACCATTCCCGTCTCGAAGACTTTCACCCCGCGCCAGCGTGCCGTCTACGAAATTCAGAACGCCATGCACCTGGAGTCCGTCAAGGCCCTGCGCCCGGGCATCCCCTACATGGACGTCTACGACCTCTCCGCCCGCGTCATGGTGGAGGGACTGAAGGAACTGGGCCTGATGAAGGGCAATGCCGAAGATGCCGTGCGCGAAGGCGCCCACGCCCTGTTCTATCCCCACGGACTGGGGCACATGATGGGTCTGGATGTGCACGACATGGAGAACCTGGGTGAACAATGGGTGGGCTACGACGGCCAGCCCAAGAGCACGCAGTTCGGCCGTAAGAGCCAGCGTCTGGCCATCCCGCTGGAGCCGGGCTTTGTCCACACCGTCGAGCCGGGCATCTATTTCATCCCCGAACTGATAGACCTGTGGCGCGGCCAGGGCAAGTTCACCGACTTCATCAATTATGATAAGGTGGAGGAATACCGCCACTTCGGTGGCATCCGCAACGAAGAGGATTACCTCATCACCGACACCGGCGCCCGCCGCCTGGGCAAGAAGATACCCTTGACGCCGGACGAAGTGGAGGCAATGCGCTGAGGGCAATGGCACGCGGATGACACAGAGTAAAAACTGATGGCCGCAGATGATTAGTATGCCTATGCTGAATACAGAGACGCTGAGACAATGGTGCCTTGATAAGCGCCTGTGAAACTCGGTGTCTCTGTATTTAATTGGGAAGCATTTATTTCAGCCAATTACTTAGTTTACAACGATGAAGAAGTATCTTATTCCGGCACTGGCCTTGGCGACCGCCTGGGCCTTTGCGGGCTGCCGGCAAGCGGAACAGGCGGACACGCTTCCCGTCATCGATATGGGGAAGGAGTATCCGGAGAAAGAACTGGTGGTGCAGGACCTGTTCGACGTGGAGTATGTGCCGCTGGAGACGAGTGATGAGTTTGTCACGCAAGGGGAAGTGTTGGACATCAGCGAACATTTCGTGGCCGTAAAGAACTGGAACAACGATGGCAATCTTTACCTTTTCGACCGTCAAAACGGGCGTGGCGTACGTTGCATTAACCGCCGGGGGCAGAGCGGCGGAGAATACACCTATCTGGGTGGCGTGGTGTTGGACGAAGCCGGCGGGGAATTGTTTGTGGTCGATGCGTCGGTCAATAAAATCCTGGTGTATGACTGGGAAGGCCGCTTCCGCCGCAACGTCCCTCTGCGCGAAGGCTTTGTCTGCCACACCGTGATGAACTACGACAAGGAGCACCTGATTGTATATGATGCTTCCGCTCAGCGGCGGGAGGGAGAACCGCCTTCGCAGCCTTACTATCATGCCATCATTTCCAAGCAGGACGGGCATGTGGAGCGGGCTTTGCCTGTTCACTTCGCGGAAGCCGTAGGGCCTTATGTGTGGAAAGGGGATATGGTAGCGGTGGCTTTCCCGCCCGCTGCCATTGTGCCCAACCAGGGCGACTGGCTGCTGGTGGAGATTTCGGCCGATACGGTGTATAACTATGTGCCGTCGGAAGACGAAATGGAGCCGTTTCTGGTCACTCTTCCGTCTGCCGAACCGGAGCGGCTGTTTTGCATGAGTACGGTGACAGACCGCTATTATTTCATGCAGGGGATGCGGAAGGAATTCGATCCGGTCACCGGCAAAGGTTTTAGCCGTGACGACTGGATGTACGACCGACAGGAAAAAGCCGTCTATACGCCTGTCGTGAGGAATACGGATTTCAAAGACGGTCGCGAGGCCAATGTGATAGACAGTCCGGTAAACCGTCACGGCGTGGCTGCCCTGCAAGTCCTTTCTGCGGACGAGCTGGTCACCGCTTATGAGGATGGCGAGTTGAACGAAGGCCCGCTGAAGGACATCGCTTCCCGCCTGGGTGCGGAGGACAATCCGGTGCTGATGCTGATGAAGTATAAGAAGTAAGGAAAAATAGAGAGTTTTTATCGGCTTAACTCCTGGCGAAACAAAGCGGAGTGATAACTCCTTAACTCCTGTAATATAGACTAAATGTGAACAGTCGCTTGTGGCTCAGAGAAGAGATAGTGTCAGGATTTGAATGGCGCGCAGGTGACACAGGGTAAAAACAGATGGCCGCAGATTTTTAGTTTGTCTATCAACGAACTATCATCTGCGGCCATCTGTATAATCTGTGTGCCTGTCAGGAGGTTCATTCAGCCAGCTTCTCCTGCAGGGTTGGTACCAGGAGGCTGTGGTCGCGCAGGTCGTTGCGCAGCTTGTAGGTTCCGTCCTTGTCCACCACGACGTAGGAGGGGATGCCGTCTATCTTGAACTTGTCACAGAGGTAGGCCCACTGTTTGTCGTTCAGGCGGTAGTGCTTGCCTTGGATGTCGGGAATCATCGTCTTGTATTGCACGATGGGCGAGGTCTCGTTGGCAATGTAGATCCACACCAGGCCGTCGTGTTTCAGCTCCGTGGACTTCAGCGGCTCGGTGGCCTTGATGGAGGCACGGCAGGGGCCGCACCATGTGTTCCAGAAGTCCACGAACACCACCTTGCCCTTGTAGGGAGCGATGATGGCATCGAACAGTTGTGCCACGGGCACGTCCGGCGTCTGCTCGATGACCGCCTTGCCTTCGGCGGCTTTCAGCTTGTCCAGGGCAGTCTGTTGCATGGCTTTCAGGGCTTCGGCATAGAACGCTTCGTCCGCGGTGAATGCCCGGAGGTCTGCATCGGCCAGTTCGGCAGCCTGTGCCTTGCGTGTCAAGGGGGCAAACTTGCGGAGGGAGGGGATGAAGCCTTCCTCCCGGATGCCGGTAGCCTTCAGCCACGCATCGTCCGCGTAGGCTACGGTGCCCACGTAGTCGCTGGCGTTATGGCCCATCAGCAGCATGGGGTCGTTGAGGTCGAAGAGCTTGGCCACGGAAGCCTTTTGCTCCGGATTCAGCTTGTCTATGCCTTTCACGGGGTTCTGCCAGTCATTGTGGAGGGCGCGGTAATTGTGCTCGCGGAAGAAGTCGCCTTGCGCCATGGCGGTCACGGCCTCTTCCTTCAGGCTGAGTTGCAGGATTTCCTTGACCAGCGGCGGGAGGGAGTCGGCGGCAATGCTGTCTGATTGGGCTTTGTAGACAGTGGTCACATGGGTCACGTAGTCTGCCGCGCTCATCTTATAGTCGGCAAATTCGCCGGTGTAGAGGTTCATGGAGTGTAGGCGCTTGATGAGTCCGCTGTTCCACAGGTTGTTCAGGTTGGCGTAGGTTCCTGTGGCGTAGAGCGGACGGAAGGGAGGCTGGATTCCGTTCTCGCGCCGTTCCACTATCCAATGTCCCATGGCTCGCATATCGTAGTACAGTTCCGCGTGTTCGCCGGGAGCCAGCCAGAGGGTGGAACCGCCCAGCCTGCCCATTGCCATCAGGGCTTGTGCCGGCCCGTATTGCCGGAATTGGAAGGTGGCCGTGCCCGTCTCGGGGTCGATGGCGGCAGTGTTTTCTTCCTGGTTGCCCCACAGGGTGTTGACATACAGATTCAGTTCCTTGAGCAGTTCCGGCCGGTAGTGCAGCAGGTGTACGTCCACCGTGGTTTCCCCGGTCTTGAAGATGGGTTCGGGCATGGGAGCGTTTCCATCCATGGCCAGGGCTTCGGCGGGGATGCCTTCGGGCGTGTCATACGCGGCCTTGCCCGTGAGGTCGATGCCATACAGCTTGAAGCAATCCTCACAGTCCGACTCGATGAAGTCGAACGTCTTGGTGCCGAGGGGCAGGGGCTGGAACGTCAGTTGGAAGGAAGCCTCGCCGGAGTCGGGCATCCAGAACAGGGAGTCGGGCGTGATGCCCTGGGCGGAGGTGAGGGCATACTTTTGGCCGTCGGCCTGGAGGTAGGTCTTGGAGTCGATGCGTATCCAATACCGGGGGGTGAAGTAGGCATCCACTTGCAGGATGGTGGCCGTGTCCGTCAGTTCCACCTTGACGATGTCAAGGGTTCTGGTGTTGGACGTCTCGATCAGCGGATTCTCCACCGTGCGGGGACCGCTTTGACAGGCTGCGAAGGCCAGGGGCAACAGGAGTGCCCCGATGAAATGTTTGAAACTCATAGGTTGTTGTTATTAAGGGTTATTCAGTTTGTCTTTCAGCGTCTTTATCAGCAGACGGGTGTCCATCAGGTCGTCCCGCCGGGCATACGTGCCGTCTTTGTCCACCAGCACATAGGCGGGGATGGCACCTATCTTCAATGGTTTGCAGAGGGCATCCCATTGCTCGTTGGTCAGGCGGTAGTGTTGTCCGCGGATGCCGGGTATCATGGTCCGGTAGGTAGCGGTGTTGTTTTTCCATGACGCGTGCGGTTTGGGGCACGCTTTCGGGCGTGTCATACGTCGCCTTGCCTGTAAGGTCAATACCGAACAACTTGAAGCAGTCCTTCCCTTCGGCCTTTTGGATGAAGTCGAACGAGCGGGTGCGGAGGGGCAACGGTTCAAAACGCAGGTGGAAAGTAGCTTTCCCGGATGCGGGCATCCAAAAATCCGAATCGGGTGTGATGTCCTGTGTCCCTGTCAGGGCATAGGTCTGCCCTTCAGCCTGGAGGCAGGCGTCTGAAGTGATTCTTATCCAGTCTTTCGCGCGATAGGCATCGACCTGTAGCCAAGTGGCTGTGTCTGTCAGTTCCACTCTTGTGATGTCGAGGGTCAGGGAATTGGCGGTTTCAATCAACGGATTTTCCACCGTGCGGGGACCGTCTTGGCAGGCGCCGAGCGCCCAAATGGCCAAGGCCGATACGGCGATTCTTCCTTTCATGTTCATGATTCCTATCTTATCTTAAGACCTGAGCAGCCCTTTGTATATTCGCAAATTTATGGGTCCTCGTAAAGACATGCGTTCTTCGTACTTAAGGAAGTTAATCTCGGTCACGCATGCAGTTCCAGTACGAACCGCGCTCCCTTGGTGTAGTCCGTATCCAGCGACAGGCTTCCGTTCATCTTGGTGGCCTCCAGCGAGCAGATGGGCAGTCCCAGGCCATCTCCCTTTGTCAGGTCTTTCAGTTCGCTGAAAGGCTTGAAGAGGTTGGCGCGTTGTTCCTCGGTGATGCCGCAGCCCGTGTCGGTGACAACGAATTGATGAGTGTGCGCGCCACGCTTCTTGAAGTCCAGCCAGATTTTCCCTTCTGCAGGGGTATGTTCGGCGGCGTTGCGCAGGAGGTGCACCAGAATCTTGGCCACGTGCTCCTTGTTGAGCTTTACTGTCAGCTTGGGAGCGTTGACTGTCAAGGCGACGCCTTCTTTCTCCGTTCCGCGGATTTGGTCCATCACGCCTTCGCAGAAGGCAGATACATTGACTTCCTCCAGTTCGTAAGGCTCGGTCAGCGTGTCCTCCAGGGCAGAGAGCTCCTCAATGTGGTCGGAGAAGGCTGAAAGGGCGCGTACGCCCGGCTGCGAAGCGTCCAGCGTGTCCAGCGTAGGTTTCATTTGGGCGGATATGTTGCGGATGAATTGCGTCTTCAGGGCATTGTGTTCGTTCACGGTCTCAATGACTTTCTTCTGCTTGCGGGTCTGCATGATGTATCGCAGCAGCACGATGCCTCCCAGCACCAGGGCGGCGGCCAGGATGAGGGCCAGCACGCAGAGGCCGATGATGGTATATTGGCGGGCGGCCAACGAGTCGTCTTTTTCGGCGATGGTCTGCAGGCTGGCTTCGTATTGGGCTTTCAGGTCGTTGTATTTTTCCTGGGCTTCGATGGCGCGGATAGAATCGTTCCACGCCATATACTTGTCATAGGCGCGGGCCACGAGAGCGGTGCTTCCCGAACGGCGTCCCATGCCGATCATCTCCTGGTAGCAGGCACGGGCCTTGTCATAGTCCTTCTGTTGGGCGTAGCGTTGCACCAGGGCATTGAAGGCGGCGTCTCCCTGTTGGTTCTGTCCGAAGGTATAATAATAGTTGGCCTGCGTATAAAGCAGGTCGGTGCTCAGCGAATCCACTTGGGCGCTCTCGGCCCAGCCTTGCAGCTTGGCCAGCTGTTCCTTGGCGCGGGCTGCATTGCGGAGTTTGATATACATCTGCAGGCGTTCGCGCGTCACGGGATAGCGCAGGGCCGGCATCGGGCTTCCGGTTTTCCGTTCGCCTTCGATGATGTTCTGCTCCACCTTGTACAGCAGTTCGAAAGCTTCCTTGTAGTAGTTCTCCCGGTGATATAAGGCGCCGGCCTGCACGCCGCACGCCACGCCTTGGGCATATTGTCCCGCGTCCATGTAGGCATTGTAGGCCTGCAGGAACATATAGCGTGCCCGGATGTAATCCTTGTCTGTCAGGCTTTCTTGGGCCTGTCTTTGTAGTCCCTCGCCTTTCCCTTGTGCCGTAGAGGGAAGGCTGATGCAGCATAAGGCTGTGATAATCAGTAGTCTGATGATGTTTTTCATACCGAATGGTGTTTAGTTTGGCGTAAAGTTACAATAAACTTTCATATATTGTTCGTCTGTCTGTCTTTTTTCGTGATTTTTCTTGGATAGGCAGGAAAAGCCTGTTTCGTTGCATGGCTTGTCGGCAGCAATCCGTATCTTTGCAAAGTTTGTTGTTTGATTGCATAAATTGATGTCCGCAATCGGCCATTCAGCTACCAGTGACGAGCTGCAAGCATACTCGCCCTGAGCCTTGCAAGCAATCCTACTCGTAGCTTGTAGCTAGTAGTTCGTCACTGAATAGGGGTTTTGCGGATATTCAAAAACTAAATATTATGATACAGCAATTTGCTTTCCGATTGTCAGCCCGGCGTCGAGGATGCCATCTGGTGACCCGTGAGATTCTGGAGCATCTGCCTCAGCCCTTGCCACAGGCAGGGCTGCTCCATCTGTTTGTGCAGCATACTTCATGCGCTCTTTCCATCAATGAAAATGCCGATCCCGACGTGCGAGGCGACATGGAGAAAATCTTGAACCATCTGGTCCGGGAGAATGAACCCTACTATGACCACGTGTTGGAAGGCCCCGACGACATGCCTGCCCATGCCAAATGTTCGCTTTTCGGCGTGAGTCTGACCATCCCTGTCACGGACGGTCGGTTGAACTTGGGCACCTGGCAAGGCATCTATTTGTGTGAGTTCCGTCATGACGGGGGAGAACGAAAAATAGTAGCTACCCTTTATACATAATATAAGAACCATGTATCAGAAGTTCATTATCAATCAAGACGGGGTGTTGAAGTTCGGCCGCGTCTATTTGCATAGAGACCTCTTGTCGCAGGGCGAGGAATGTCCCTACGGAGGCGGTTTGTGGAAGATTGACGAGGGTCGTGGAGCCATACTGCTTTATGGACGTTCGTTCGACTTCGGGGCGCCGGACTTCTATCACCTGTGCCGCGTGGAGTGGAGCGGGGTAGGGGGTCGGCCCTTGCCGCTGTTCTATTTGCCCCGCTGGCCGGAAGAGGATTTGTTGATTCCGGTCGGTGTGGGATGACCTTATGGCAGACACTGAAAATTCTCAACGCCTCCGGTTTAATAAATCATTACGAAAATTATTTTTGTAAATATCCTTCTTAATGCAAGCGGTTGGAATACAATGCTTTAAAAATTATTCCACAGGCTTAAAATAACACTGAAGTATTTCTCCCAAAACTGTTCAGTATTTCGGCAGAAATACTTCAGTGTTTTCGAAGAAATTGTTCAGAGTTTCTACGGGAAATGTTGAGAGACAAATTGGAAGTATAATTTGTTTACAGTTTGTACCCGCTTTCTTGTTGCGGTGCGCATGAACCGGTGTTTTTCCCTCCTTCCTGGTTTAATAGAAACTACACCTATTTATATATAGAGGGACCGGGCGTGGCGGGCGATGCGGTAGCCGCCGTATCCTTTGCGGTACCTTTCTTTCTTCATCGTGGGGTCTTGCCAGGGTGCTTCACGCCCCGAATGATGTTTCACCGGTTTTCAGACCGTCATGCTTAGAATGAATGTCCGCATTCTCCCCAATGATACTTTTGCAAGTATGCTATGCTTCAACCAGCATAGAAGCAATGATAAATGGCCAAATATCCAATAATACTTAGCCGTAGGAGCTTGCTTATATAGGCTTTTCATTTCTCTGGTTAGGCAATCTGCGGATATTTATAATACCCGTTGGCGGAATTATAACCAATATGCACTTTATCTGTCGGTCCATCGTGCGGCTTTGCGGGCGGATATCTCCGCTTTTGTCCGCAGATATCTCCGTCCGTGCCCGCAGATATCTCTGTCTTGGCCCGAAGATATCTCCGCCCGTGGGTTTCATGCCCCAATTAATTCCGCCAACGGGTTTATAATAATTATTATGAAGTCTGACACCGATTTCAGTCTGAGGCTGCACGATGTCCGGTGCTGTGCAGGCCGTGCATGAGGGACGTGTCAACCAGAGGAAATTAATCTTTTCGAGAATTAATCAAGTATGAAAGTAGCACTTCTAGTATAAATTTCTCGCGCCATTTGATTATCTTTACCGCGGATTTAAGTAACGTGGTGTTTATTATCGTAATATATGGGTCAAGTTCGTTTCTATTCATCCCTATTGAAGAAGATGTAGGAAATGCTTCATAGAGTGAATCGGGCGGACTTGAGCAACTTTTTGGTTAATTGGAGGTTTAATAAACTATTGAAATGAATATACCTCAATCACAAACTTTGACTACAAAATATCTGAATAGGGTATTTGATAAGACAGTGGCTACCTACAAATACTATTGGTTTCTAGGCATCCTAGATTTGTATGTGAAACAAGGAAAAACCAGGCTGAATGTATGGGATATTATGATAACAATGGTTGCCAACGCATGGTATCCAGTGAATTACTTCCGCCTGTCTTTTGGTAAGTCCGAATCACTCTACGAGGCTATCTTGACCTTACAGAAAGAGAATAATATTCCGATAAACATTGGTGTGAAGGACTTGACAGATTTGTTATATCAATTGGTGAGCCGTAGAGATATCCGAAAGCAGTTGAATTTTCTACAGATAAACGTTCCTTTCCGCTTCTTGCGTCCTTGGATAAACACTTCGGATGATAGGGAAATGCTGATCCGTTCACAGACATTGGAGAATGGTTGTCTGTATAAACTGGAGAAAAAGAACGGTTCGTTGTGGGTTGAACTGAATCCTATATGGTTGCCTTATCTCCGGGAGAATTACGAGATACTTACCTCCTTTGCTTATTGGGGGTTGGCGAATTTCTTGCAATTGCGGAATCCGAATGTACCCAATATTCCCGGCAAATTGGTAAAGAAAGAGGAAAGGCATTCATTGGCCGCGCAGAAGGGGTTCTGGAATGCGGCCATCAATCATGGTATGGAGGTTAGGTGCATTTATACAGGGAGATTGCTGGAAGTCTCCCATTACGACCTTGACCATTTCATTCCATGGAGTTTTGTTTCCCACGACCTACTTTGGAATCTGATTCCGGTAGACTCGAGTGTGAACAGTTCGAAAGGGAACAAACTGCCGGACTTGGATTGTTACCTTCCTAAGTTGGCGGAAATGCATCAATCTTCCCTAAAGATTAATCTGCAGGTATGCAAGTCGTCTAAATTGTTGGAAGACTATTTGCTACTCCAGCATACTCCTCAAGATATAGTGACTATGGACAGGGAACATTTGTTGGACTGTTTTTTTCGGACATTCTCGCCGATGTATCAGATAGCGTTGAATATGGGATTTACTACTTGGAAATTTTGAATTTTATGGAACCCGAAAAAATAAACCATCCTTACTTGACTGCTATCAGGAGGACGGCGCTCTCCGTACCTACCCGTTATTTGTTTCAGCATGGTTTGCTGAAAGGACGCATTCTTGATTTTGGTTGCGGATTTGGATTTGATACGGATGAGTTGAAACGTCAGGGATATGATATCGTAGGTTATGACTATTATTATCGTCCGGATTATCCGGAAGGGAAATTCGATACCATCCTCTGCAATTATGTGCTGAATGTGCTTGAACCTTATGCTCAAGCCGAAGTAATGATGAATGTCACCAACTTGCTTCATCCACGTGGCACGGCTTATTTTGCAGTGCGGCGTGATTTGAAGGAAGAAGGCTTCCGTCTTCATGCCATCCATCGGCAATACACTTATCAGTGCAATGTTCGTTTGCCTTTTTTGAGTTTGGAATGTACTCCCAGCTATGAACTTTACCAATACATTCATTTTAATAAATTGCCGCGTAAAGAAGGTGAAACGTGTCCTTTCTGCCGTTTGTCCCGCCGGGTGGAAATCATCTGCGAAACGGCTACTTGTGTGGCCTTTTATGATGGTTATCCGGTATCTCCCGGCCATGCTTTGATTATCCCCAAGCGTCATGTGGCTTCTTATTTCGATCTGACAAACCATGAGCGGGAGGCCATGAATGTCATGCTCCAATATGTGAAGCAGAAAATTGATGAACGCTATCATCCGGATGGATACAATGTGGGCATCAATGTGAATGAGGCTGCCGGGCAATCTGTCTTTCATGTGCATATGCATCTCATTCCCCGATATAAGGGGGATGTGCCCAATCCTAAGGGAGGGGTGCGCGGGGTGATACCAAGCAAACAAAAATACTAAATGATTCTCCGCAAAGGAGTGAATAAATAAGGTTATAGTCTTGTTAAAGTTGCAAGTTCTCATTACCTTTGTAATCAAATAGATAGCTTATGAAACTACTTGATTTTAACCGTATATTTCCCGATGAGGCCTCTTGCGAGGAGTATCTCCGCGCCTTGCGTGAACAGGAAGGGTTGGTTTGCCCTCATTGCGGTGGAACGCGCCACCATTGGGATAAATACAACAAGCGTTGGTTGTGTGCTTCCTGCAAGCATGTCATCACTTTGCGTTCCGGCACATTGTTCCAAAGCAGCAAGTTGCCTTTGATGTACTGGTTCACCGCCATCCATTTACTGATCAGTACGAAAAAGACTTTTTCCGTCCTTGAGATACAACGCCAACTGGGTCACAAACGTTACCAACCCATTTGGGAAATGGTGCACAAAATCCGCAGCGTCATGGGACAACGGGATTCCCGTTACAAGCTCAGCGGCGTGGCAGAGCTGGATGAGGCCCACTTTACCACGGAGGACGAGCGTGAAGAGGATGAACCACTTAAACGGGGTAACGGCAGCCAAGGCAAGACGAAAGTCCTTGTGATGGTGGAAAGTGAGCCTGTTGACGTTCCCGGGAAAGGGAAGGAAGACCGCAAGGCCGGTCATCTGCGCATGGTCGTCATAGACAACCTTAAAGCGGACACCGTAAAAGAGGCCGTGAATGACATTTGTGAAAAGGAATCCATCGAAGTCATCATGGATGCTTCCACGGCGCATGTAAAAGTAAGTGAGGTCGTGGACAAGGCGGAAGCCCGTGCCGTCAAGCCCAAGGAGGGGCACAAGGTACTTCCTTGGGTGCACACTGCCATATCCAATGCAAAAGCCGTACTTACAGACATGTACCATGGAATCAAACGGGAGTTCCTACAACTCTATCTTGATGAATTCTGTTATAAGTTCAATCGAAGATATTTCGGAGAAAGATTGTTCGAAAGATTGATGATTGCGGCCGTTTGTACTAAACCCTCTTTCGATCATCGGTTATACGGAAGTACACCTTATTGCGGATAATCATTTAAATATTGATTTACGATGAATTATTCAATTAAAGAAGTTTCAATTTCACAATTAATGCAATGGATAAAGTCTGGGAGAATGAATCTTCATCCTCCTTATCAGAGAAACTTTATTTGGTCTATAAGAGACCAAAAGTTATTAATAGATTCCATTACAAAAGGTTATCCATTGCCTAATTTCTTTATCTATAAGAATGCCGAGAATGGCTATGATATGGTTGATGGACAACAACGTGCTACAACTATTTGTAAATATGTCAAGAATGAATTTTCTGACTCAAAGAAGAGATATTATAATGATATTGATCAAGAAAATTTTATGTCTTATAGATTGAGTATTACGGAAATTTATGATGTTGATATAGCGGCGGGCGAATCTTTAGAAGATTTCTATAGTCTTGTAAATAAACCTGGGGTTCATCTGAATGCGGCTGAAGTTAATAAAGCTCAATATCATGATGCTTCCTTCATGATTTTGGTCAATGAATTGATGGATTTGCAGGGACTCACGGAGTTGGATATATTTTCTACAAAAACGGTCCAGCGTATGAATGACCGGAGTTTGATAGAAGAATTGGTTGCCTATTTATTTAAGAAAAAAGTTACTGACAAGAGGAAGGCTGTGGATGAACTGCTGGAAACTGATTTGGATAATGAAACTATTCAAGATGTCAAGTCCGAATTTAGGAGAGTCGTTGATAGATTAGTGACGCTTAATAAGATTAAACCCATCAATGAAACGAGATTTAAGCAACGGAATGACTTTTATACATGGTTTTGCTTTATCTCAAAGCATAAGGAATTGCCAGAGGATGTTTTGATTGCACAATATCGTCTCATGGTATTTATGGATGAGAGAGGGTTTATCAGGCCAACGAATGATGATTGCGAAACATGTAAAATGTATGCCTATAATTGTGTAACCCAATCGAATTCAAAGACAGCTCGGCAAGTTAGGTTGGATATATTGGAGGAAATATTAATTTCATATGAGGGTGAGAGCGTAATGGCACCTCATCTAGCAGAAGTGTGTGAATTCTTAGAAGCGGAGTTTGATTTAGAGGAAATTTCCTTCATTCATCTGGGTAAGTGGCGAATTATTGATACAAAACAGTTCATTTAACGCATTATGGATGTAGAATGCAATTTCCGATATAATAAAGCTGGGCTTGAGATTTCGAATGAGATAACAAAAAATTATCTGACTGTAGATGGTATAGATTATTATCTGTCTTATTTGAATCCGCAAATCAAGGCCAATAAGGGTGGTAATTCTTATGTTTTTGCTTTGTTCGTTGCCCAAGAGTTTGATGACGAATCTATTCCGGATAAAGTTATTAAGATTTCTAAGAATGCTGAGAAGATTGTAAAAGGTGGGCGAATTATACAGAAAGATAAGAATCGCCGGTTTAGACAAGAGGTCCAGGCTTTGTATAATTGTAAAAAGCGTAGAGTAGGAAATGTTGTAGATATTAGTTTTGATGGAAATCTGAAATGTAAAACAGAAGGGAGTAATTCGTATAATGTTTCGTTCCCATTCTATATAATGGAATATGCCGAGTTTGATTTGAAAAGTTACCTTGAAGAAAAAAATGAAGAAGTGGATGAGGCTTCGCGTGTTGAACTTTGTTTGCAAATAGCACAGGGACTTAAGGAATTGAACGACTTAGGCTATTATCACCGAGACATAAAACCGGATAACATATTTGTTGTGAATGGAATTTGGAAGATTGGAGATTTGGGACTTATACAAATGAGGAATCAAGAAAGTTTAGATAGAGAGGGGGAGTTATTGGGACCAAGAGGCTGGCTTTCTCCTGAGGCTATGAATAAATATCTGTCAGAAAAAGTGGATAGTAAGAACTTTGATTGTAATATAGACCATCAATCCGATCTGTTCCAATTAGGAAAAGTGTTTTGGTATATCATGCAAGGGAATGCTCCTATTGGTTGTGTGAAAGAGAGCGATTTTATTGTGCATAATTCCAGTCTCTATGCTGTCATTAGGCAAATGCTGAATCATTCAAAAAAGAGACGTCAGGAGTCAATCGATAAAGTCATTGAAGACCTGAAAAAAATTGTGGACAAGTATTATTGTTAGGGATAGTGATTTTAAACCCCACCTCGCGGTATATTCCCGAAGAAACGCTATCTTTGCACGATTTCAGCGAAATAGTTCCTCGTACCGAAATAGACAACAATAAATAAATGCAGCAAAATATGGAAAAGAAATTCAAACGTACCACGGTGACATCGGCCCTGCCCTATGCCAACGGACCGGTGCATATCGGCCACCTGGCCGGGGTGTATGTACCGGCTGACATCTATGTCCGCTACTTGCGGCTGAAGAAAGAAGAGGTCCTCTTCATCGGAGGAAGCGACGAGCACGGGGTGCCCATCACCATCCGCGCCAAGAAAGAAGGCTGCACGCCGCAGGACATCGTGGACCGCTACCACGAACTTATCAAAAAGTCGTTTGAGGAGTTCGGCATTTCGTTCGATGTCTATGGACGCACCACGTCGCAGGTGCACCATGACACGGCATCGAACTTCTTCCGCAAGCTCTATGACAAGGGCGAGTTCATCGAGAAGACCTCGATGCAGTACTATGACGAGGAGGCCAAGACTTTCCTGGCCGACCGCTACATCACGGGCGAATGTCCCCGTTGCCACGCTCAGGGTGCTTATGGCGACCAGTGCGAGAAGTGCGGCTCGACGCTCAGCCCCACGGAGTTGATTAACCCCAAGAGCGCCATCAGCGGAAGCGAACCCGTGATGAAGGAGACCACGCACTGGTATCTGCCCCTGGACAAGCACGAGCCGTGGTTGCGCCAATGGATATTGGAGGACCACAAGGAGTGGCGTCCCAACGTCTACGGCCAGTGCAAGAGTTGGCTGGACATGGGCCTGCAACCCCGTGCCGTGAGCCGCGACCTGGATTGGGGTATCCCCGTGCCGGTGGAGGGTGCCGAGGGAAAGGTGCTGTATGTATGGTTTGATGCGCCCATCGGCTACATCAGCAACACCAAGGAGCTGCTGCCCGACGACTGGGAAAAGTGGTGGAAAGACCCCGAGACGCGCCTCATCCACTTCATCGGCAAGGACAACATCGTCTTCCACTGCATCGTCTTCCCCGCCATGCTGAAGGCCGAGGGCAGCTACATCCTGCCGGACAATGTACCCGCCAACGAGTTCCTCAACCTGGAGGGCGACAAGATATCGACTTCGCGCAACTGGGCCGTCTGGCTGCACGAATATCTTCAGGATTTCCCCGGCAAGCAGGATGTCTTGCGCTACGTGCTGACGGCCAATGCCCCGGAAACGAAGGACAACGACTTCACATGGAAGGACTTCCAGGCAAGGAATAACAACGAACTGGTGGCCGTCTATGGCAACTTCGTCAACCGTGCCCTGCAACTGACCAAGAAATACTTCGACGGCAAAGTGCCTGCGTGTGGCGAACTAAATGCCTACGACCAGGAGACTTTGCAGGACTTTGCCAACGTCAAGGCGGAGGTGGAGAAGCTGTTGGACATCTTCAAGTTCCGCGACGCGCAGAAGGAGGCCATGAACCTGGCGCGCATCGGCAACAAATACCTGGCCGATACCGAGCCTTGGAAGCTGGCCAAGACCGATATGGAGCGTGTAGGCACCATCCTGAACATCGCCTTGCAACTGGTAGCCAACCTGGCCATTGCCTTCGAGCCCTTCCTGCCCTTCAGCAGCAAGAAGCTGCGCGAGATGCTGAACGTCGAGCACCTGGAGTGGGACAACTTGGGCCATACCGACCTCCTGCCCGAAGGACATCAGTTGGGCGAAGCCGTCCTGCTGTTCGAGAAGATTGACGACGCCACCATCCAGGCTCAGGTGGACAAGTTGCTGGCCACGAAGAAAGCCAACGAAGCCGCCAACTACAAGGCCAATCCCGTGAAACCGGTTGTCAGCATCGAGGACTTCGACAAGCTGGACATCCGTGTAGGCACCGTGTTGGAATGTGCTCCCGTGCCCAAGATGAAGAAGCTGCTGCAGTTCAAGATAGCCGACGGCCTGGAGAACCGCACCATCGTGAGCGGCATCGCCCAGCATTATAAGCCCGAAGAGCTGGTGGGCCGTCAGGTCTTGTTCATCGCCAACCTGGCACCCCGCCAATTCAAGAACGGCCTGGTGAGCGAAGGCATGATTCTCAGTGCCGAGGATTGGGACGGCTCGCTGGCCGTGACCACGGTGCTGCGCGAGGTGAAGCCGGGCAGCGAGGTGAAGTAATCCTTATAAATGAAGCATGAAGAATGAAGCATGAAGAGCCGTCTTCATTGAAAGAAAAGACTGCCCGCGGACTTTTTTGGGGAGGGATCAGCAACGGCGTGCAGCAGTTGCTGAACCTCCTTTTCGGCATCTTCCTGGCCCGGTTGCTGACTCCGGCGGATTATGGCATGGTGGGGATGCTCTCCATCTTCAGCCTCATTGCCTCCACGTTGCAGGAGAGCGGATTCACCGCCGCCCTGGCCAACAAGAAGGATGCCGGACACCGCGATTACAATGCCGTATTCTGGTTCAGCACGCTGACGGGTGCGACGCTGTATGTCATCCTCTTCTTCTGCGCCCCGTTGATTGCCGGTTTCTACCATACGCCGGAGCTGACTCCGCTGGCGCGGTATAGCTTTCTGGGTTTCCTCATATCGAGTACGGGCGTGGCCCATTATGCCGTCATCTTCCGCAACCTGAGGGTGAAGGAAAACGCTGTGGTGATGCTCGTTGCGCTGACAGTTTCCGGGCTGGTGGGCGTCTGGATGGCCTGGCAGGGGATGGCCTATTGGGGCATCGCGACGCAGAGCATTGTCTACGTCTGTTGCGTGACGGCCTTGCGCTGGTACTACTCCGGTTGGCGGCCGACGTGTCGCGTGGATTTCCGTCCTTTGCGGGGGATGATAGCCTTCAGCTCGCGCCTGCTGGTGACGAACATTTGCCAGCACATCAACTACAACCTGCTGAGCGTCGTGTTGGGACGCTGTTATACGGAGCGCGAAGTGGGATTCTTCAACCAAAGCAATAAATGGAACTACATGGGCTACTCTGTCATCCAAGGGATGGTGCAGGGGGTGGCCCAGCCCGTGTTGCGCCAGGTGGATGACGACCGTGAACGCCAGGTACGGGTCTTCCGGAAGATGCTGCGTTTCGTGGCGTTCGTCAGCTTTCCTTGTCTGCTGGGCTTGTCGCTGGTGGCGCCGGAGCTGATAACGATTGCCATTACGGACAAGTGGGCGCGGAGCGCGGGCCTGCTTCAGATGCTGTGCATAGGCAGCGCGTTCATCCCCTTGCAGAATCTGTATTCCAACCTGATTGTCAGTCGCGGGCGGAGCGACGCGTATATGTGGAACGTCATTGCTCAGGGCGTGGTGCAGGTGGCCGTCGCGTTGTCCTGCTACCGGCTTGGAATGGAGCGGATGGTGATGTGCTATGTGGCGGTCACCGTTGCCTGGACCTTTGTCTGGCACTATCTGGCGTGGCGCGAGATCCGTCTTTCGCTATGGAGCGCGCTGCGTGACACGGTGCCCTTCCTGCTGATAGCTGCGGGGACCATGGGGCTGACGGGTTTCGTCGTGTCGCACGTGACGGAGAATGTCTACGTGGCGTTCATAGCCAAGGTTGCGCTGGCTGCCGCGCTCTATGTCGGGTTGATGGTGCTGTGCCGCGTGCAGACCTTCCGCGAGTCGTGGGCGTATTTCAGGAAAAAAGGAGGAAAGTAGGGGAGTTATTTGGTTTTTAAGTTTAAGTAGATGTTGATATTTAGGAGTTAAGAAGTTAAGGAGTTATCACTCCGCTTCGCTCCGTTAGGAGTTAAGCCGATAGTAAGTCAAAGAACCGTATACACAGAGGTATTGGCTTAACTACTTAACTTCTTAACTCCTTAACTCCTTAATTCCTTAACTCCTCAGAGATAAATTTAATTCTTGCGACTTACTTATAAGTATGGTTTTATGCCAGCTTACAGACTAAAGGACTCACAAACTTACAAACTAAGGAACTTAAGTAGATGTTGAAAATTAATTTATATGATGTGTGCCTGTCATGTTGAGCATTGTTCTCCCCCGACAAACGGGGGAGGTAAGAGGGGGTGCGAAGCGAAGTCGAAACATCTCCCGAAAGACACGATTCCC
>DWZE01000068.1 GCA_019118325.1 Candidatus Bacteroides intestinavium | reverse complement strand
GATGCCGAGAATTTCCAGTCCCCGTTTCACCTGAGAAGCGCATCCCGACCAGAACCTGCCGATATAAGGAGTCTTCTTTCCCGACTTTGAAATGTAGCTCGCGTCTATGGCAATGGCTTTTCTAACGCTTTCTCCGAATCGCTGCCGCATAAGGAAGAGATTGAACTGCATCCAGTCAAACTCACGTTCGAACAACTGCCGGAAGCGTTGTTCCGAGCTGTCCGAGTAACGGCCCATTTGGGTGAAATTAATCTTTCTTGGCAGTACCATATACAAAATCATGAGTTGGATGAATGCCGTTTTAAAACTTTTGCGTAACTTTGCTGAACAACTTTTCAAAGCATCGGTTACGAGTTCCTCATATTGGTCAAGTGCTGTTCTGTTCATTGCTTTAATGTGTGGTAGGAGACCATTAAAGGTAATGAAAATCAGCTACTTGACCTATTTTATTCTGCTAAACTTTATTAATTAACATATTTGTTATCAACGGATTAGCTATAAATTTAACGAAGTGTTAACAATGAATAAATACACAAAAAATCTACTGACTTCCGTCCTATCCGCTTCATCCGAGTGCTACATATATTGTATATAAATAGACAAAAAAATCCCGGCCTTCCCCAGACCGAGATCAGTCATTCCCTAATATGGGTCATCACAATCAATGCCGTTACCTCCCCGTAGCCTGCAAATACTCCCGCTTCTTCACCTCATACTGCGCATAGCTCTCCACGTAGCGGTCGCGGCTCTGCTGGTAGAGGCTTTGCGCCTCCAGCAGGTCGCTCATGGTGCAGGTGCCGGCATGGTAATAGTCGGTCTGCAGGCGGAGGTTCTCCGCAGCCTGGCCGATGGACTCGATGGCTATCTGCACCTGCTTGTAGGCGTCGGTCATGGCGTTCCACGTGTTCTGCATATTGATGACCAGCAGCTCGCTGCCGTCGCGCAGGCTGTTTTCGTTGTTGCGCACGGCCAGGCGGGCACGCTTCATGTCGTGGCTGCCCTCCCACCAGCCGCTCAGGGGGATGCTGACGGTGGCAAAGCCCATCCAGAAAGGCTTGTTGCGGTCGGACAGGTTGTCGTGCATGAAGCCGCCGCCGATGGCCACTGTCGGGAGGTTGCGCCCCACACTCATCTTCCGTTCTATCCGCGATGCTTTCAGCTGGGCCTGCAGCAGGTTGTACTCCGGCGTGAGGACGAGCGAGTACTCCGGCGCACGGTAGAGGTCGAGGGGCGAAGGGGGCAGCGAGTCGGCCACCTGGAAGGCGACATCCACGCTGTCGCCGGGCGTGCCGATGTACTGTGCCAGCAGGCGGCGCGACAGGGCGAGGGCATTCTCTACGTTGATGCGCGTGCTGCGGGTGTCGTTCTGCCGCAGCTGCACCTGGAGCAGGTCGTTGCGGTTGGTGATGCCGGCACTGACGGCTGCGTCCACGTCCTTGTGTATCTCGGCCAACTGCGACTCCACCACGCCGAGGGTGCGGAGCTTCTCCTTCAGCATGGCCACCTGCCAGAAGTACTGCTCGGCGGTGAGGCGCACCTCGTTCTCGGCCTGACGGCCCAGGAGGCGGTATTTCTCCACGTTCACCTTGGCCAATTGGTTGCCCTGCACAATCTGGCCTCCGGCAAAGAGGGGCAGCGAGGCATTGACGCCGCCCATCAACCCGTTCTTCAGCAGCTTCATGCTCATGCCGGGGGCAACGTCCATCCGCAGCAGGTCCTTGTCCGCCATGAAGCCCATGCCGGTAGCACTGACGGTGGGGAAATACTTGGTGAAGGCGGCCTGCCGCTGCTGTTCGGCCATGCCGAGGTCGTTCTTTGCGTTCTGTATGCGGGCGTTGTTGTGCAAGGCGTTTTCTATGCATTCGTCCAGCGTGTAAACCTGTTGGGCGGCCAGCGGGGCAATCGTACAGCTCCATGCCAAAGCCCATAAAAAGCATTTACTTGTATGTTTCATCTTTCAATATAATTTCTGTTCCTGTATTCTATATAAGAGGGTATGCCGAAATAGAGATTACCTATCATTCTGTCATTCCGAGCGTAGCCGAGGAATCTCAAGATTGGTTAAGTGAGATGTTTCGACTTCGCTTCGCTCCGCTCAACATGACAGACTATACCTTAATAAAATAGTCAAAAGATGTTTTGAGCGAAGCTAATGATAGCTGTTTGTCATTATGATACATCCTCTGTATTCTATATCATATATGGTGTATCCGACCCCATGCATGAGGTATCATCAACACCCATGCATGGGGTATCAATGACACCCTAACAAGGGTATTATTGCTGCTCCAAGGCATCCCACTTAGCGCGCCGCTCCGTACTGCCCCGGAAGGTGAGCAGGTACATGCACGGCAGGACGGTAAGCAGGAAAATCATGGTGATAAGCGTGCCGTAGCAGATGACCGTGCCCATAGGCATCCATAGGCTTGACTTGCACAATATCATCGGGATAACGCCCATCGAGGCTGCAGCCGACGTGAGGAAGATGGGGCGCATACGGCGCAGGGCGGAGTGGTAGATGGCTTGCTCGGCAGTCATGTGCTCCGTGGCGCGCAATTCCTCGGCATAGTCTATCATGATGATACCGTTGCGCACGATGATACCCATGAGGCTTACTACGCCCAAGATGGCGGTCACGCCGAATTCCACACCCTGAATCCATACACCGAAGGCGGTGCCGAACAGGCAGAGTGCCAGGCTGCCGAAGATGAGCAGGGCGATACTGATCTTGCGGAAGTGCGCCAGCAGGATAAAGAAGATGATGGCGGCGGCCAGCATCAGCCCACCCATAATCTGAGGCATCTGTTCATCCGTTTTCCCCTGTTCGCCTCCGTAGGTCAGTGTGACGCCCGGCGAAAGCGGGAAATCCTTCAGCTCTTCCCGGATACGGGCAGTCATCTGCATGGCATTCTCGCTCCGTGCCAGGTCGGCCTGCACGCTGGCGGTATAGATGCCGTTGCGCTGCACAATCTGCCCTTCTTTCCATGCAGGCACCACGTCGGCCACCTGGCGCAAAGGCACGTCGGCCAGTCCGGCACTGACGGGCACCAACTCGTCGTTCAGCTCAGTGGGCCGGGCATGGTCTGCCTGCGTGCTCTTCAGCATGACTGGGATATTATAGTCTCCTTCCCACACGTTGGCTATCGCCAACCCGTCGCCATAACGCATACTGAGAGTCGACTCCAGCTCCAAGTTGGTCACCCCAAGGCGAGTGGCTTCATCTTCTTTCAGCCGAATATCAACGGCGGGCAACGGCTCGTTGAAGTCAGTCTGCACCAGTAGCAGGCCGTCCATCCCGTGCAACCGCTCTTCTATCTTCCGTGCATCATGCTTGATAGCCTCCAGGTCTTCGCCCGAAAGACGTACCTCGACGGGATAGACCGCATCGCTATAGCTGAGCTGCTTGAAGCGCACGCGGGCACCGGGGAAGTAGTCGGTATATTCAGGCGTATATTCATCCAGCAGTTCTTCCGTAGCTTCCACTCCTGTCGTGTTCACGATGAACTGTGCATAATTGGTTCCTGCTATCTGCGGAGCATACGAAGTCTGGAAGCGGGGCGAAGCACATCCCTTGAAGGAAGCCACGCTCACCACGCGCGGGTCTTGGCGCAGGATATGTTCCAGGCTGTCGGCAACTTGTGCCGTCACATCTACGTCCGTGCCCGTAGGCAGGGTGATTTCCACAGCAAACTGGTTACGGTCGGCCACAGGAAGCATGCGCTGGGGCAGACGGGAGAGCATAACCCCGCCGATGATGACAAATACCAAGCCAACCGCTACCGTAATCTTGGGATGGGCGAAGCAGCAGCCGAACAGGCGGTTATAATACTTCTGCAAGAGGTCGAGGAAGGAGAAAGCCTTTTTGCCGCCTTGCTCCTTCACCTCCATCGGCTTGCGTATGAACCAGAATTGCATGAAGGGCACGAGCAGCGTGGCCACGAGCAACGACACGGCCAGCACGATGGTGATGCCCCACGGGAAGTGCAGCAGGAAATCGTGTATCATGCCCGTACACGTTGCCAGGAAGGGGAAGAACGTGATGCTGATGGCCAGCGTGGCAGAGAAGATGGACTTGAGGAAGTGCGTGGTGCTCTGGATGGAGGCGTGCCAGCGCGACATCCCTTCGCCCAACTTCTCCAGGTAACTGTCGATGATGACGATGCTATTGTCCACAATCATGCCCAGCGTTACAATCAGTCCGGCCAAGGTCACGGTGTTCAGCTCAATGCCGAAGGCGTAGAACAGCCCGAGGGATATGAATATGGTAATCGGGATGGTCGATGCGGCCACCAAGGCCACACGCAAGGGCAGCAGGAGCATCACCACGATGACCACGGCCACGATGGCGATGATGAGTTCGTGCAGGAAGTTGGACACGCTGTCGTCCACCACCTTCGGCTGGTCGGTGATGCGGAACAGGGTGACATCGGCGGGCAACTCCGGCTGGAACTCGGCCAACACCTGGTTCACCTCCTCGCCCATCGCCACGATGTTCTGCCCCTTCTTCATCTCGACGGAGAGCAGGAGGCACTTGCGCCCGTTGTTGGTAATGTAGCTGTCGGGGTCGGGATATTCGCGCACCACGCGGGCCACGTCCTTCAGGCGGACGACGTTGCCCTGCGGGTCGGCATAGACAATCTGCTCCTGCACGTCGCGCACGGTGTTGAGCGAACGGCTGACGTAGATGGGCGACACCATCGTGCCGTCCTTCACACGCCCGCCGCTGGTGGTGAACCCCTTCTGCATCAGGCTGAGGGCCAGCGTCTGTTCGTTCAGCCCGTACTTCGAGAGGCGGTCGTGGTCGAGGTAGACGGAAATCTGCTCGTTCTGCATCCCGCTCACGGTCATGCGTCCCACGGCGGGGATGCGGCGCAGGCGGCTTTGCAGCAGGTCCATGTAGTCGTCCAGCTCACGGTAGGTCTTGTCCTCGCTCTCCATCGTAATCAGCAGGGCGGAAGTGTCGCCGAAGTCGTCCTGCACCACCACGGCCAGCACGTTCGGGGGCAGCTGTGCCTTGAACTGCGACACGCCGTGCTTGAACTTGCTCCAGAACTCGTCCTTGTTGGTCAGGTCGTCGTTCAGCTCCACCTGTATGTAGACGATGCCGTCGCGGCTCTTCGAGAAGGTCTTTTCCTTCTTCACCTCCTTATAAGTAAAGATGTATTCTTCGAGCGGCTTGGTCACCTGCTCCACCATCTCCTGCGCCGTGTTGCCGGGAGCTACCGCCACCACGATTCCCTGGCGCACGGTAAAGTCGGGGAACTCGTTCTTCCGCATTTGCGGCAGGCTGTAGATGCCGAAGGCGACGAGGCAGGTCACCACCAAGATGACAATCTGGCGGTAGTGCATCGCCCATTCCACAAAGTTACGTTTCTTGTTCTTTTCCATGATGATGAATAGTCTTTGGTTCAGGTTATTTCTTGTCCTCATCTTCCAGGATTACGGGAGTGCCGTTGCACACCTTCTGCTGCCCCTCCACGATGACCTCGTCTCCGGCCGAGAGTCCGGACAGCACCGTGACGCCGTCGGCCGTATATTCGCCCGGTTGGATGACCGCCTTATGGGCTTTGCCGTGCGTCACCATCCAGACAAACGACTGGTTCCGTTCGTCCAGCTGCACGATACGAGCGGGGATGACGCAACCCTCTTCCGCCTCGGCAGCAGGGCAGAAGCGCACTTCGGTCACCATGCCGGGCATCAGGTCCGCGCAGGCTTCCTGCACCCGCAACTTCACCTCGTATGAGCGCGAGAGCGGATTGGCCACCACGCCCTTCTCTACGACGCTGCCCTTGAACGACCGGTTTCCCAAGGCCTGCACCGTGATGTAGGCGGACTGCCCGACGGCCACGGAGGCAATCTCCGTCTCGGGCACGGCTATCTTGACGTTCAGCACGGAGGTGCTCACCAGTTGGGCAACGGACAGGCCGGGCACCACGTTCTGCCCCACCTCGACGTTTTTCGCGGCAATCACACCATCGTAAGGAGCGTAGAGGCGACAGTCACGCAGGTTCTTGGCGGCAATCTGCTCCACGGAGCGGGCTTGCTCCACCTGGCTCTGCACCTCCACCCACTTGATGTCGGGCAGGCTGCCTTTGTCGTGCAGCTCCTTCATGCGGCGATAGGCGTCTTCGGCCTGTTTCAGCGCGGCTTGGGCGGCGACATGGCTGTTGCGCAACGAGGCATCGTCGAGCGTAGCTATCAATTGCCCGGCGGCCACACGCTGCCCCAGACGTACGTGGACAGCCTGCACCGTCCCCGCCACAGAGAAGCTGAGCGGTGTTCCATTTTGCTCCTCCACGGTTCCCGAGTAGCGGCCCCCGTCCGATGGAGTACCCCGGACGACGGTCATGGTCTTTACGTTGACTGGCTGAAGCTCATTCACCTGCTCCTGCCCGTCCTGACATCCTCCCAAGAGTACAAGCAGGGAGAACCATACACTTGAAAATTGTTTCCGTTTCATCGTTATTCGTTTATTAATCCGGTGCAAAAGAACAAGGTTTTTGGTCTATTTAGGCTCTTCATATACCCTCAAAAATGTTCCATTTTCGTCTGCGCCGCGCAGATATTACCTTTGGAACAGTATATATTCCCATCGGAGAAGCGGATTATCGCGATGAAACCGTTATTTTGCAGGCAAAAAGAACAGTTAACAACCAAAACACTTGCTTATGGACCACCTGAAGAAAGGAAACCTGGCCTCACCGGAGGCCCAGAATGCCATTTATAACGACGGCGAACTGGCATTTTTCACAAGCCTGCATAATTTGCCCTCCCACAGCCCGATTCAATTGGAGATTTATATCATAGGATTGGTACGGGAAGGGAAAGGCATAGCCAACATCAACGGCAACAGCTACGAGGTCCAGAAAAACGACCTCTTTGTCTGCCAGCCTTATAATATAGTAGAGAAAGGATTGGTAAGCCTTGACTTCAAAGGCTATTTCATCTTGGTATCGACCGGCTTCATGCAACGGACCATGCCCATGGCCAGACAAAGTTTGGACATCAAGTTCATGTTTGAGCAGAATCCGGTGTGCAGCCTGCTGCCCGAAGAGGCCAAGGTGTTCTGCCAATACTATGAATTGCTCTACACCAAAATCCAGCAAGCCTCGCCGATGCAGAAGAAAGTCATAGACACGCTGATGCTGGCTTTCTTCTACGACATGAAGGCTGCGCTGAACAGGGTCATCCGGCAGAGCAAGCCGCGCCCGTTCAGCGCGGGCGAGAACCTCTTCAGGCAGTTCATCGAACTGATAGAGTCGTCCTACCCCAAGCCACGCATGGTAATCTGGTATGCAGACCAGCTGCACGTCACGCCCAAATACCTCTCGACGGTGTGCCGGAAGGCAGGAAACGAATCCGCATCGGACATCATCGACCGTTATGTACTGAAAGACATCGACTACCTGATGCTACATACCTCTAAAAGCATCAAGGAAATCGCATGCGAACTGGAGTTCCCCAACCTGTCTTTCTTCGGAAAATACGTACGGAAACACCGGGGCATGTCGCCCAAGAGCTATCGGGAAAAAACAGTTCGGGAAAGGGGTGGTGCCACAGAATGAAAACGGATAAGTCCGTGCGCTTTCCTCACAAATAGATATAAGCCAGCGTAGCCACACTGATGACGACCCAGAGCAGGACGCCTTGCACCAGCGGCTTAAGGCCTACTGCCCTCAGGACATCGCGCGACAGGGATGCACCGATGAAGAACAGCGTAATGGTCAACATCTTGCGGGCAAAATCATTGATGAAGTTACCCACCATCACGCCCGTTTCCGTGCGGTCCAGCACGTATGTATTGAACACCATGGCCAGGACAAAAAAGAAGATGAACCAAGGTATGCTGATTTTCTTACCCTTGCTCTTGAAGATGAAGGAAGTAGCAATAGCCAAAGGAATAATCCACAAGGCACGCGTCAGCTTGATGGTGGTAGCCACCTGCAAAGCCTCTTCCCCATAGGCCGCGCCGGCTCCCACCACCGAGCTCGTGTCATGGATGGCGATAGCCGCCCACGTGCCGAACTCGTGCTGTCCCATGTTCAAGGCGTGACCAATGACCGGGAAGATGAAAAGGGCAATGGCATTGAGTATGAAAATGGTGCCCAAAGCCACGGACATCTCCTCATCCTTGGCCTTCAATACCGGACCGACGGCGGCAATGGCACTACCGCCACAGATAGCGGTACCGGAGGAGATGAGGTAGGACGTATTGCGGTCTACCTTCAGACATTTGCGTCCGATGAACCAACCGATAACCAGCGTGCCAATCACCGACAATATGGTAAACTCCATGCCTTCCTTGCCGGAAGCCAGCGAAGCATGCAGGTTCATGCCGAACCCTAATCCTACCACCGAATATTGAAGCAGATACTTGGACATTTTCTTGTTGAACTTGGGATGGGCCTGCCCACAGAGCAGTGCGAAGGCCAGCCCTAAAAACAAGGCGACAGGAGGAGTAACCCACGAAACATAGGAAGCCACGCCGGGCACATAGTCCAGCATCAGGCAGACAAAAAGCACGGCCAGAATGCCTACATAAACAGACTTACGATTCGCTTGCAGCAGATTTTGTTTGATAGTCATTGAGAGAGTATTAAAATAGTGCGATAATCCCGATTTTGAGGCCGCAAAGGTACGGTTTTTCAGCGGATTTACAAATCTTCAGGAGCAATCCCCCAAATGTGCATCAGCGAAAAAGTAGCCAAATCAACCTCGCAAGGCAGGGATTCGCTTGTCTCCTCCATCAGAAAACAAATGGCTTTCCCTGCCATCTCCTCTTCTTTTTCCTCGCAAAAGTCCCGCAAAGTTTTCACCAGATCCTCGCCATATTCATGGAAATGCGGCACCAACATCAACCGATTCACCTCCTTGGCATCAAGGGCCAGCTGTACCAGTTCGTTATACAACTTCGACCTCGATACCAAGCCTGCCGAGGGCACCACCGCAAAGGAGAACTCTCCCAACGAAGTCCGGCAGGCCTTGCCATCCAGTTCTGCGAGCGAAGCCGGTGTACAGTCTTTCAGCGTATGGACCGCCTCATCGGCCACCAACAGGATCTGCATCTCGTTCTGCATCCCGCGCAGGCCTCCATCCAATCCCAGACAAATCAGCCAATCGATCAAATCGGTCTCGGGCAACACACGCTCCAGGCGGCGGGACAGGAAGTAACGGGACTTATATACGGTTTCGTTAATGAATGCCGTATCCATCAACAGGACATTCGGCGCAAAAGTGATATTCTTTTCCATTGATTAGTTGTTAAATGATAATTTATCTTTAAGGAGTTAGAGGGAGTTATAAGGAGTTAGAGGGAGTTATAGGCCGATAGTGGGTCCGGCGATAGCGTCAAAGGTATTGGTCTTTAACTACTTGAACAAAGTGACAACTCCTTCTAACTCCTTTTGACTCCTGCGGGCAAAGCCCACTAAAGTTCCACTTATTTCAATACAGCAGCACGCCCGCCACCCCGCAGAGCACAATCATCAGGATGGGATTGACCTTATAGCGACGCGTGCCGACAAAAGCCACCAGGAATATCGCGCAACTGATGAGGAACGACCGGGTATCTTCCGTGGGCGAACCGAAGTTCTCCACGTTCATCAACACCAAGGCGGCCGAAGCCAGCAAGCCCACCACTGCCGGACGCAGACCGCTGAAGACAGACTCCACCACCGGATGCTTCTGATACTTCAGAAAGAAACGGCTGATGGTGAGCATCAGCAGGAACGAAGGCAGCACCACAGCCAGCGTGGCCAGCACGGAGCCGAAGATGCCCCACCCCACCCCATAACCGGCATTGACAATGGCATCATAGCCCACGTATGTGGCCGAATTGATGCCGATAGGGCCGGGGGTCATCTGACTGATGGCCACAATATCCGTGAATTCCTGAGGCGAAAGCCAATCGTGGCGCGTCACCACCTCGCCCTGTATCATCGAAAGCATGGCATAGCCTCCGCCAAAGCCGAAAAGGCCTATCTTGAAGAATGTGTAGAAGAGTTGGAGGAAAATCATTTCATTTCGTTATTAGTTGGGGACTTGCGATGCTTCATCCGTCCGTAGACATAGCCGCCCACACCCGCTGCGATGATAATCCAGATGGGCGAAAAGCCCAACAGCCAGATGAGCAGGGCGGATACCACAGGAATCCACACATTATACTTATTAATCTTGGCAGACTTGGCCATGCTGAACGTAGGCGCGGCAATCAAAGCCACCACCGCAGGACGGATTCCCCGGAAGATGCGCTCCACCACAGCATTGTTCTTGAAATTATGGAAGAACAGCGCGATGGCCAGGATGATGAGAAAGGAAGGAAGCACCGTGCCCAGTGCCGTGACGATGCTGCCCGGCACGCCCCGCAACCGATAGCCGATGAAAATGGAGATATTCACCGCCAGAATGCCTGGTGCGGACTGCGAAATGGCCAGCAGGTCGATGAAGTCCTCTTTGTCCAACCAACGGCGTTTGGTCACAATCTCGTCCTCTATCAACGGCACCATGGCATAACCGCCACCAATAGTAAAGGCCCCGATTTTGAAAAAGATGGAGAAAGCTTCTAAATACAGATTCATTTCGATTCAGAATTAGGTTCCTCGCCCTTGGCATATTGGGAAGGGTTGATGTGAAAATGCTTCTTGAACACCTCGCGGAAATACTTGGCATCGCTGAATCCGGTCATCTCGGCCACTTCGGCCACCGTGTAACGTTGCTCCCGCAACAACTGCTTGGCCCTGTTCAGACGGATGAGGCGCACATAGTCAGCTGGCGCCTGGTCGGTCAGGGCTTTCAGCTTGTTATAGAAGCTGGTACGGCTCATATTGAGCATACCGCAAAGGGTATCCACGGTGAAACCCGGCGTATCCATATTCTCCTCCACGGCTTTCTTGATCGAAGCGATGAATTTCCAGTCCAACTCGTTGTTGCAGTTGGTACAGCCCGATGGCGGTTGTCCATCCTTCTCCTGCGCCTCGTCGGCGTAGAGACGGAAAAATTCCATGATTTCCTCCAGACGGGCATTCAGTTCATCATCAGCAATGCCATCCTCGTCGGACCACACGTTCATCTGCCATTCCTTCTTGAGATTCTCCACCAGTTCGAGCAGCGAATCCGTATGATGCAGAGCCGTACAGATGCTACTCCGGTCCTCATCGCTCAGGCGGCCTTGTCCGGCCAGTTCCTCCAACGGCGCCTTGATGGAGGCCAAAGGGAGACGGATGCCGTAGAGGGTACGGACCAGGTCGCGTACTTTCTCGTCATAGCGTTTACGCTGCTTCCGGATGAGCCAGTCGCGCCAGGTCACCACCAACAAGGCGACAGCCACCAAGACACAGACTACCCACATCCACGTATCGAAACGTGCAGGCAATGTCAAGAAATGGAAAATGGATAAATAACTCATTATAGGTTCATTACATTATTACGGGAAAGAAGCTGGAAAAATCCGCCCGTCCCTTGCAGGAAATCCGCGCGGATAATCTTTGCTATCCGCGCGGATCATTTGTACTGCCCGAGGAAACTTATTTTCCCAACTTATCTTCTATCCACTTGCGGGCGTTGACGAAAGCTTCAATCCACGGCGTTACCTGGTCGGAGCCAAGACGCCCGGCGGGATAATAAGCGTTCTGCCACGGGAAGATGGCACGCTCCAGGTGAGGCATGATAGCCAGATGGCGTCCATCGGCACTGGCCACGGCTGCGGCGGAATAGTCCGAACCATTGGGATTGCCCGGATATTCGTCATAGCTATACTTGGCCACGATGTTGTAATGCTCTTCCGGATAGGGCAGCGAGAACTTGCCTTCGCCGTGAGCTACCCAGATGCCCAGCTTGCTGCCGCTGAGCGAACCGAACATCACACTGCGGTTGGTGGGAATGGTAAGGCCCAGGAAACGGCTCTCGAACTTGTGCGAATCGTTGTGCAACATGCGGATGCGCTTCTCGTCCTCAGGAGCGATGAGGTTCAACTCCATCATCAGCTGGCAGCCGTTGCACACGCCCAAAGACAACGTGTCCTCACGGGCATAGTAACGGTCCAGCGTCTCCTTGGCCTTGGGATTGAACAGGAAGGCGCCGGCCCATCCCTTGGCGGAACCGAGCACATCGGAGTTGGAGAATCCGCCACAGAAGACAATCATGTGGACATCGTCCAGCGTCTCGCGACCGCTCACGAGGTCGGTCATTGTCACGTCCTTCACGTCGAAACCGGCCAGATAGAGGGAGTAGGCCATCTCACGCTCGCCGTTCGTACCCTTCTCGCGGATGATGGCGGCGCGGATGCCTGTCGGCGTGCGACGGTCAGGACTGATACCGTATTGGGAGAGCTTTCCGGTGAAGTCGGGCATGAAGGCCAGTTCCACGGGCTGCATCTTGTAGTTTTCGTAACGGGCCTTGGCGCAGCCGTTCATGGACTGACGGCGATCCAAGAGATACGAAGTGGAGTACCAAATGTCGCGCAGGTAGTCGATGCCGAACTGGTAGGTAGCGCCATCCTTCTCCACGAGGATGTGGCGCTCTTCAGTGGGCTTGCCCAACTTGACATAACCCACACCTGCCTCGTCCAGGAGTTTCTTCACCAGATCCTTGTGCTTGTTGCTGACCTGGATAACCACGCCCGGATTTTCGGCAAAGAGTATCTTGACAAGGTCGTGCTCCTTGATTTTATTAAGGCTGATTTCCAATCCGCCCTCCACATTGGAGAAGCACATCTCCAACAACGTGGTAATGAGACCGCCGGCGGAAATATCGTGTCCGGCCAATATCAGTCCCCGGTCAATCAAGTCCTGCACGGCCAGGAAGGCATCGCGGAAATATTCGGGATTCTGCACCGTGGGCACGTCGCTGCCCACCTTGCCCAATGATTGAGCGAAAGCAGAACCACCCAGTTTCAGGGCGTCGAAGCTGAAGTCGATATGATAGAGCGTCGTATGCTTGTCATTGACCAACACGGGCGATACGACCTTCTTCACGTCGCTCACCTCGCCCCCGGCAGACACGATGACCGTGCCCGGAGAGATGACCTTGCTGCCGTCGGGATACTTCTGCGTCATGGACAGGGAGTCCTTGCCCGTGGGCACATTGACACGCAGGGCGCAGCAGAAGTCGCTCAAAGCCTGCACCGCCGTATAAAGACGGGCATCCTCGCCCTCCTGCGAACGGCAAGGCCACATCCAGTTGGCGGAGAGGGACACGCTGTCCAGTCCATCGGCCATCGGTGCCCATACCAGATTGGTCAGGGCTTCGGCCACGGAGAGAACGGAGCCGGCCTTCGGGTCGGCCAAAGCTGCCTGAGGCGCATGTCCCAGGGCGGTGGCAATACCCTTCACGCCGCGGTAGTCGAGAGCCACCACGCCACAGTCGCTCAATGGCAACTGAAGTTCGCCCACGCATTGCTGGCGGGCAATCTTACCCGTCACGGAGCGGTCCACCTTGTTAGTCAGCCAGTCCTTGCAGGCCACGGCCTCCAACTGGAGCACATTGGCCAGGTATTCATTCAGCCGGGACAATTCGTAGGTCGGCATGGCATAGTGATGCTCCACGGTCTTGTCCACCATGTAGGTCTTGGGTGATGAACCGAACATCTGGTCTACGGCCAAGTCGAAGGGGCGTACCCCGTCAGCCTGCTGGAAGGCAAAACGATGGTCACCCGTTGTCTCGCCCACGACATACATCGGGGCGCGCTCGCGCTCGGCAATCTTGGCCACGTGTTCGATGGCTTCCTCCTTGATCAGAAGGCCCATGCGCTCCTGGCTCTCGTTAGCGATGATTTCCTTGGCGGAAAGCGTCTTGTCGCCAATGGGGAGTTTGCTCATGTCTATCAGGCCGCCGCAGTCCTCCACCAGTTCGGAGAGGCAATTGACGTGTCCGGCCGAGCCGTGGTCGTGGATGGAAACAACGGGATTCACGTCTTCCTCGCAGAGGGCACGCACCACGTTGTAGGCACGCTTCTGCATCTCTGCATTGGCGCGCTGCACGGCGTTCAGTTCGATACCGCTGCTGTACCGGCCCGTATCTACGGACGATACGGAGCCGCCGCCCAAGCCGATGCGATAGTTATCACCACCCATCACCACAATTTTATTCCCTGCTTCGGGCTTGCCCTTCTGGCAATCGCGCTCAGTACCGTAGCCCACGCCTCCGGCCAGCATGATGACCTTGTCATAGCCATATTCTGCATCTTCAGGAGTTTCCTTGTGCTCGAAGGTCAGTACGGAACCGCAGATGAGCGGCTGGCCGAACTTGTTGCCGAAGTCGCTGGCACCGTTCGATGCCTTGATGAGAATCTGCTCCGGTGTCTGGTACAGCCACTTGCGCACGGGCAGGATTTCCTCCCACGGACGGCCTTCCTCCGTGCGGGGATAGGACGTCATATAGACGGCCGTACCGGCAATGGGCCAAGAGCCCTTGCCGCCACCCATACGGTCGCGGATTTCTCCGCCCGTGCCGGTAGAGGCACCGTTGAACGGTTCTACGGTGGTGGGGAAGTTATGCGTCTCAGCCTTCAACGAGATGACACTCTTGATGTCCTTCACCTGGAAATAGTCAGGCTTCGAGTGGTCTGCCGGAGCGAACTGCTCGATGACGGGTCCTTCGGCAAAGGCCACATTGTCCTTGTAGGCCGATATGATTTTATTGGGATTCTCCTTGGTGGTCTTCTTAATCATCTGGAAGAGGGAAGATTCCTTCTCTTCTCCGTCTATGATGAATGTACCGCCGAAAATCTTGTGACGGCAGTGCTCGGAGTTAATCTGGGCGAAACCGAAGACCTCGCTGTCGGTCAGCGGACGACCCAAGTCTTTCTCCACCTTCTTCAGGTAGGCAATCTCCTCCGGGCTGAGGGCCAGACCTTCCTGCTCATTGTACGCTTCCAGGTCTTCGATATGCTGGATGGGTTCGGGTTTGCGATGGGTCGTGAAGACCTGCTGGTCCAAGCCCTTGTACATACGTTGCAGCATCGGGTCATGATCGGCATGCTCGTCCTTGACGGGGACATATTCCTCGATACGTTCGATGCCCTTGAGGCCCATATTCTGGGTTATCTCCACGGCATTGGTGCTCCACGGGGTAATCATCTCGCGGCGCGGGCCTACGAAGTATCCCGTCAGATTGTTTTCAGTCTCGGGGGTAGCATCCCCAAAAAGCCAGCAAAGCTTGCGGATGTCCGCAGCATCCAGCGCGTGGTCGCATTCCACAGCAATCACGCTCTGCGAAGGGGTTCTGAAGAAGAGAATCATATCTAATTAGTTATAAATATTATAATGTATAACGCGGTGCCGAAAGAAACGGCATTGCTCAGGGGACAAAGGTAGTATAAAAAAACGAGATTAGGCACGGATTGCAGGGATTACACGGTCAATTTCATGAAAAATATCCGTGCTGTCCGCGCAATCCGCGCCTAAACAATCAGTTACGATGTTTCCTACATCCCGCTTCTCAGTGTATCATCGTGTTCGTACCCTCCACGATATTCCCGTGAGAGAACACGCAACGGACGTTCACGTCCTTATCCAGGATGACGATGTCCGCATCCTTGCCTTTCTGGAGCGTGCCCTTGCGGTCGGCCACGCCGATAACCTTGGCCGGCGTCTCGGAAGCCATGCGCACGGCATCGGCCAAGGGAATGCCTGCCTTCTGCACCATGACCTGCACCAGACGGTCCATCGAGGCGATACTGCCTGCAATGGTCAGATGATCGGCCAGCTTGCAGACTCCGTCTTCGATCACGTAGCGCGGGTCGTCCATCGGCCCGTCATAGGCGGCATACTTCAAGGCATCCGTCACGAGGCAGGTATTCTCCACCCCTTTCAGTTTGTACACCAGCTTCAGGATAGTGGCCGGCAGGTGGACGCCGTCGGCAATCACCTCCACGGTCATGCCGTCTATCAGATAGACGCTCTCCACCGTGCCTTCGTACTTGTATTCACGGCGTTTGTGGAATCCCGGCATAGCGTTATAGAAGTGGGCGGCATGAGTAAACCCGGCTTCGAAAGCGGCCTTGATTTCGGGATATTCGGCTTCGGTATGCGTGATGGCGGTCAGGATGCCCCGGCCGGAAGTGTAGCGTGCAAAGTCGTGCGCGCCGGGCAACTCCGGGCTGATGTCCCAACGCCGGACGCACCGGGTGCTTTCCAGGAAGGGGATGTATTCTTCGGGGTCGGGAGCCTTCAGGTATTCGCCCCATTGCTTGCCGGCCATGCGCTCGCTCAGGTAAGGGCCTTCGATGTGAAGCCCCAGGACGGTGCTGTCCGGACGGGCCATGATCTCCTCACAGGTCGTGGCGGCCTGACGAAGCACGTCGAACGTCGTGGAAGACAATGTGGGGAAGATGGAGGTGGCGCCGTGCTTCAGGTGAGCCTGGACAATGGCCTCGAAAGCCTCGGGAGTGGCTTCCGTGAAATCGTGCCCTGCGCCTCCATGACTATGCATGGAGATGAAGCCCGGCACGATGTACATGCCTTTGGCGTCAATGACCGTCGCGCCGATGACGGCCAGGTCACTATTGGTTACTTCCAGTATTTTCCCGTCGTTGATGAGGACCGAGCCGTCCTTCAGCCAGCCTTGCGGGGTCAGAATATGGCCGTTTATAAGTTGTGTCAGCATAAGTTCTTAGTTTTTAGAGAGGTTAGAATAACGTATTGGTACCTTCGACAATCTTGCCCATGGCCCATACGGCCCGTACATTGAGGTCGTCGTCCAAGGCGAGGATATCGGCATCCTTACCCCGTTCGAGCGTACCTTTACGGTCGAGGACACCCATGATACGCGCCGGAGTTTCCGAAGCCATGCGCACGGCATCCTCCAACGGAATCTCGGCTTTCTGCACCATCGTGCGGATGAGGCGATCCATCGTGGCGATACTGCCGGCCAGTGCAGAGCGGTCGGCCAGCTTGCAGACACCGTCTTCGATGATGACACGCGGGTCGAAAGCTTCCTGGCTGTCGCTGGCTGCGCAAGCCAAGGCATCGGTGATGAGGGCAGTCTTCTCCACGCCTTTTATCTTATAGACAAGGCGGAGAATCGTGGGCGGCACGTGGATACCGTCGGCCACTACCTCCACGGTCATGTCGTCCATCAGGTAGATGCTCTCCACGGTGCCTTCATACTTATAGCCCTTACGCTTGTGGAAGCCCGGCATGGCATTGTAGAAATGGGTGGCGTGCCGGTAGCCCACCTCATACGCCGTCTCGATGTCTTCGAACTCGGCCTGCGTATGTCCTACGCATGCCAGGACGCCTTTCGAAGTAATGTACTTGCCGAACTGCATGGCACCCGGAAGTTCCGGAGCGGCATCCCAACGCTTGATGCAGTGGGTCTCTTCCAGCAAGGGGATGTATTCCTCGGGGTCGGGGTTCTTGATGTTCTCCGGCATCTGTCCGCCGGCCATGGCCATGTTGAAGTAATGTCCCTCGAGATGCAGTCCCAGCACGGGCGAATCCGGCTCGGCCATCAGCTTCTCCGTGGTGGCCGCAGCGGCCCGGATCATCGGAATGGTCGACGAGGAAAGCGTCGGGAAAATACTTGTAGTGCCGTGTTGCATGTGCGCCTTGATGGCCGCACGGAAAGCGTCCTCGCTTCCTTCCATGAAGTCGCGCCCTCCGCCTCCATGCACATGAATCTCCACTCCGCCGGGAACGATATACGTTCCTTGGGCATCAATAAGCGTTGCACCGATGACGGGCAGGTCGCAATTGGTCACTTCCAGAATCTTATTGTCCCTGATGAGCACCGAACCATTCTTCAGCCAGCCCTGAGGGGTAAGAATACGGGCGTTAATAATTTGTGTTAACATAAAGATGAGGTAATTTTGGATTTTTTTCTGGTGCAAAATTAACCAATATCCTTATCGGTTATACCTCCCGCAATTAGTTATTTTAGGGGTTAGAAACGTTAATTAAATTAAATCAGACCTTTTCCCGGCACTAAGAGGCACTTTGACAGGCAGAAAAAGGACTTTTAACGACGGAGAAGCAGGTATATCGGCGGGCACGGGCGGAGATATCGGCGGGCACGGACGGAGATATCCCCGGACACGGGCGGAGATATCCCCGGACAAACCCCTTGAAGACAAAAAGAAATTCCGCCGACTATGGCATATTCACGCAAAATCTTTATCTTTGTCCCTCAAGCGCGGTCCTGTGGCCGTTTCACTCTGTAACAGATAGACTTATGAATATCAAACAAATCTTCTTACTCTGCCTGTGGGCACTCCTGCCCCTCGCCCTGGGAGCACAGTCGCCCGATGCTTCCAGCCGTCATCCCAAACGCGAATTCCGCGGAGCATGGATACAGGCCGTCAACGGACAGTTCAAGGGCATGCCGACGAAGCAAATGCAACAAATGCTGATAGAGCAGCTCAACTCCCTGCAAGGGGCAGGCATCAACGCCGTCCTCTTCCAGGTGCGCCCGGAGGCCGATGCCCTCTATGCCTCGCGCCTGGAGCCGTGGAGCCGCTACCTGACCGGCACCCAAGGACAGGCACCCACGCCCTATTGGGACCCCCTGCAGTTCATGATAGACGAATGCCACAAGCGGGGCATGGAGCTGCACGCCTGGATTAACCCCTATCGCGCCAAAACCTCGCTCCGCAACGAACTGGCGCCTACTCATATTTATAATATACATCCCGAATGGTTCGTCACCTACGGCAACCAGCTTTTCTTCGACCCGGCCTTGCCCGAAAGCCGCAAGCATATCTGCCTGGTGGTGGCCGACATCGTAACACGCTATGACGTGGACGGCATCCACATCGACGATTATTTCTATCCCTACCCCCAGGCCGGACTGGAGTTTGACGACCATGCTTCCTTCGCCCGCTACGGACAGGGCTTTGCCAACAAGGCAGACTGGCGCCGCCACAACGTGAACCTGCTCATCCACGAACTGCACGCCACCATCCGCGAAGCCAAGCCTTGGGTGAAGTTCGGCGTGTCGCCCTTCGGCATCTACCGCAACCAGAGCAGCGACCCGTTGGGAAGCCGCACCAACGGCCTGCAGAACTACGATGACCTCTATGCCGACGTCCTGTACTGGGCACGCCAGGAGTGGATAGACTACAGCATCCCGCAAATCTACTGGGAGATAGGACATCCGCGCGCAGACTACGACACGCTGGTGCGCTGGTGGGCCTTGCACTCGGAGAACCGTCCGCTCTTCATCGGACAGTCCGTGGACAATACCGTTACCCATGCCGACCCCGAAAACCCGGACATCAACCAATTGCCCCGCAAGATGGCCCTGCAACGGATGTTCCAATCCATCCAGGGCAGCTGCCAATGGTACGCCGGTGCCGTGGTGGAGAACAAGGGCAAGTATCGCGACGCCCTCGTGGCTGAGTATCACAAATATCCCTCCCTCATCCCCGTCTTCGCCTTCATGGACAACGAGGCTCCCAAGAAGGTACGCAAAATGAAACCCGTATGGATGGAGGACGGCTACATTCTCTGCTGGACGGAGCCCAAATACCGTCATGAGATGCAACGCGCCGTGCGCTACGTAGTCTACCGCTTCGCGGACAAGGAAGACGTGAACCTGGAAGACCCCAGTCACATCGTGGCCATCACCAACCAGCCTTTCTGCAAGCTGCCCTACAAGGACGGAAAGACAAAGTACCGCTACGTGGTGACGGCACTGGACAGGCTATGGAATGAATCGAAATCGGTGTCGAAGAAAGTAAAACTATGAATATGTCAGAATCCGACTCCATCCTCATAAAAGGTGCCCGCGTCAACAACCTGAAGAACATCGACGTGGAGATACCCCGCAACAAGTTGGTGGTCATCACCGGCCTCAGCGGCTCGGGCAAGTCTTCGCTGGCCTTCGACACGCTCTACGCCGAGGGACAACGCCGCTACGTGGAAAGCCTCAGCAGCTACGCCCGCCAGTTCCTGGGACGCATGAGCAAGCCCGAATGCGACTACATCAAGGGCATACCGCCCGCCATCGCCATCGAGCAGAAGGTGAACAGCCGCAATCCGCGCTCCACCGTGGGCACCTCAACGGAGATATATGAATACCTACGTCTGCTCTATGCCCGCGTGGGCCACACCTTCAGTCCCGTAAGCGGACGGGAGGTGAAGAAGCATACGCCCGAAGACATCGTGAACTGTATGCTGGAGCATCCGGACGGCACACGCTACACCGTGCTGGCTCCCATCGTCCTGCGCGAAGGCCGCACCCTGCCCCAGCAACTGGACACCTACCGGCAAGAGGGATTCACCCGCCTGGAGGTGAACGGCACCGTGACGCGCATCGAAGAATATACGCCTCAAGACGGAGATACCGTCTTCCTGCTGATAGACCGCATGATGGCCTCGCACGAAAAGGATGCCATGAGCCGCCTGACCGATTCGGCTGAAACGGCCATGTACGAGGGCGACGGCGCCTGCCTCCTGCGTTTCTACCAGGCGGACGGGAGCACCAGCCTCTTCCGCTTCAGCACGAAGTTCGAGGCAGACGGCATCACCTTCGAAGAACCCACCGACCAGATGTTTTCCTTCAACTCCCCCATCGGAGCCTGTCCCGTGTGCGAAGGTTTCGGGCGCGTCATCGGCATCGATGAGCATCTGGTAATACCCAACCGCGCCCTTTCGGTGTACGACGGAGCTGTCGTGTGCTGGCGTGGCGAGAAGATGGGCGAATGGCGCGAGATGGTCATCCGCGGGGCGGAGAAGGCTGGATTCCCTATCTTTACCCCCTACTACGAACTGACCGACGAACAACGCCGGATGCTTTGGGAAGGCACGCGCTACTTCGAGGGTATCAATGCCTTCTTCAAGATGCTGCAGGAGAATCAGTACAAGATACAATATCGCGTGATGCTGGCCCGCTACCGGGGCAAGACCCTCTGCCCCGCCTGCCACGGCACGCGTCTCAAGCCCGAGGCCGGCTACGTGCACGTGGGAGGCAAGAGCATCTCGCAACTGGTAGACCTGCCTATTACGGAATTAAAGCAGTTCTTCGACCACCTGAAGCTGAATGCCCATGACACCCAGGTAGCTACCCGCATCCTGGCGGAGATTAACAGCCGCATCCGCTTCCTCCTGGACGTGGGGCTGGGCTATCTGACGCTGAACCGACTGAGCAATTCCCTCTCCGGCGGCGAAAGCCAGCGCATCAACCTGGCAACCTCGCTGGGCAGCAGTCTGGTAGGCAGCCTCTACATCCTGGACGAACCGAGCATCGGCCTCCACAGCCGCGACACGGACAAGCTGATACGCGTCCTGCGCCAACTGCAACAACTGGGCAACACGGTGGTCGTAGTGGAGCACGACGAGGAAATCATACGCGCCGCGGACTACATCATAGACATAGGCCCCAAGGCCGGACGGCTGGGAGGCGAAGTGGTGTACCAAGGGGATATGAAGGATATTTTAGCTACGGGCTACAAGCTACAAGCTACGGACAGCTACACCGTCCGCTACCTGCTGGGCGAAGAGACCATCCCCGTCCCGCTCCAGCGCCGTCCGTGGAATAACTATATCGAGATAAAAGGAGCGCGGGAGAACAACCTGAAGGGCATAGACGTGCGCTTCCCCCTGAACGTGATGACCGTGGTGACCGGTGTCAGCGGCTCGGGCAAGTCCACCTTGGTGCGCGACATATTCTACCGCGCCCTGAAACGCGAACTGGACGAATGTTCCGAACGCCCCGGTGAGTTTATCTCCATCGGAGGAGATATCCGGGACCTGCGCAACGTGGAGTTCATCGACCAGAACCCCATCGGCAAGTCCTCACGCAGCAACCCCGTCACCTACCTCAAAGCCTACGACGACATCCGTAAACTCTATGCCGACCAGCCCCAGTCCAAACAAATGGGCTATACTCCGGGCACTTTCAGCTTCAATAGCGAAGGCGGCCGATGCGAGGAGTGTAAAGGCGAGGGCACCATCACTGTAGAAATGCAATTCATGGCCGACCTGGTGCTGGAGTGCGAATCCTGCCACGGGAAACGCTTCAAGCCCGATGTGCTGGAAATCCGTTTCCAAGGGGCCAACATCTATGACGTACTGGAGATGACCGTCGACCAGGCCATCGAATTCTTCACCCTGCACAAGCAGAAAAAGATTGCCAAGAAACTACAGCCCCTGCAGGATGTAGGACTGGGGTACATCAAACTGGGACAATCCTCGTCCACCCTGTCCGGCGGCGAGAACCAACGCGTCAAGCTGGCCTACTACCTCAGCCAGGAGAAAGCAGACCCGACGATGTTCATTTTTGACGAACCGACCACGGGCCTGCACTTCCACGACATCCGTAAGTTGCTCGAAGCCTTCGACGCCCTCCTGCGCCGCGGACACAGCATCACTATCATCGAACACAACATGGATGTCATCAAATGCGCCGACTACGTCATCGACCTCGGCCCCGAAGGAGGCGACCAAGGAGGACGCATCGTCGCGACCGGCACGCCGGAAGAGGTGGCCGCCTGCGCAGCCAGCTACACCGGGCAGTTCCTGCGGGAAAAACTGGAGGCGCCTTCCTGAGGTGACGAACCGCCAAGGGAGGACTTGGCAAACCGCCAAATTCTAAGACCCAACCGAATCCAAATGATAACCTAACATAAACAGTTAACAAAACATGATGAAAAAGTATCTATTACCGGGCCTGGCCATACTGCTGGGCCTCTCGGTAAATGCACAGACGTTTACCGAATGGCACGATGCAGGCGTCAACGCCGTCAACCGTGCCCCGATGCACACCGATTACTTCGCCTATGAGACGCCCGAACAGGCAGCCCGTGGCGAACGCGAGTCTTCCGACTATTACATGTCCCTCAACGGGATGTGGAAATTCAACTGGGTGCGCCATGCCGATGCCCGCCCCACTGACTTCTGGAAACCGGACTACAACGACCGGGCCTGGGGCACGATGCCCGTGCCCGGTGTATGGGAACTGAACGGCCATGGAGACCCGCTCTACGTCAATGTAGGCTACCCTTGGCGTGAACAATGGAAAAACAACCCGCCTGAGGTACCCACCGAAGAGAACCACGTCGGCTCCTACCGGCGCACCATCACCGTGCCCGCCTCGTGGAAAGGCAAGGACATCATCGCCCACTTCGGGTCTGTCACGTCCAATATCTACCTGTGGGTCAACGGCAAGTTCGTAGGCTATAGCGAAGACAGCAAGCTGGAGGCCGAGTTCGACCTGACACGCTACCTCCGTCCCGGCGAGGAGAACCTCATCGCCTTCCAGGTGTTCCGTTGGTGCGACGGCACCTACCTGGAGGACCAGGACTTCTTCCGCTACTCCGGCGTAGGACGCGACTGCTATCTCTACGCCCGCGAGAAACGCCGTATCGAAGACATCCGCGTCACACCCGACCTGGACAGCGACTACCGGGACGGCACGCTGAAGGTGGATGTACAACTGAAGGGCAAGGCCATCGCCACCCTGCGCCTGGAGGATGCCCAAGGCAAGGAAGTGGCAGCAGCCACTACCAGAGGGGAAAGCGTGACCATACAAGTCAGCAACCCACACAAATGGACGGCAGAAACACCCTACCTCTACACCCTCTACGCACAGATAGGCGAATTAGCACCGGCAGAGGTAATCCCCATCAAAGTAGGCTTCCGCAAGATTGAGTTGAAGGACTCGCAGATTCTGGTCAACGGACAGCCTGTCCTCTTCAAAGGCGCCAACCGCCACGAAATGGATCCGGACGGCGGCTACGTGGTGACTCGCCAACGGATGCTGCAAGACGTGCAAGTAATGAAGAACCTCAACATCAACGCCGTACGTACCTGCCACTATCCGGACGACCCGTATTGGTATGCCTTGTGTGACGAATACGGACTCTACGTGGTGGCCGAAGCCAATCTCGAATCGCACGGCATGGGCTACGGAGACGAAACCTTGGCCAAGCGCACCGACTACCGCCAGGCCCACCTGGAGCGTAACCAACGCAACGTGCAACGCAACTTCAACCATCCCAGCATCATCTTCTGGTCCCTTGGCAACGAGGCCGGCTACGGTCCCAACTTCGAGGCCGCCTATGACTGGATAAAGGCCGAAGACCCCAGCCGCGCCGTGCAGTTTGAACAGGCCGGCTACGACGGAAAGACGGACATCTATTGCCCCATGTACTACGACTACAAAGATTGCGAAACCTACTGCAAAGATGATTCCAAGACCAAACCTCTGATCCAGTGTGAATACGCCCACGCCATGGGCAACTCGATGGGGGGCTTCAAAGAATACTGGGACTTGGTGCGAAAGTATCCCAAGTATCAGGGCGGCTTCATCTGGGACTTTGTGGACCAAGGCATCCACAAGGTGGGCACCAACGGCAAGCTGATCTATGCCTACGGCGGAGACTTCAACAAGTTCGATGCCAGCGACATCAACTTCTGCAACAACGGCCTCGTCAGTCCCGACCGCGTGCCCAACCCCCACGCTTACGAGGTGCAGTACTTCTATCAGAACATCTGGACCACTCCTGTAGACCTGAAACAAGGACAGGTGCAGGTATATAATGAGAACTTCTTCCGCGATCTCTCCGGCTACTACCTGGAATGGGAAGTGCTGAAAAACGGCCGTGTGATGCGTTCCGGTCGCGTAGATGACCTCAACGTGGCTCCCCATCAATCCACCGTCCTCACCCTGCCCATCGGTTCTTATTGCCAGCATGCCGAGTGGCTGCTCAACATCTCCTATAAACTGAAGGCCAACGATGGTCTGCTGACCGCCGGACATACCGTAGCCAGAGACCAACTGGTGCTGAATCCCTACAAACCTGCCGCCAAGGCTTTCGCCAACGAAGCCGGAAACAACGAACAGGTGGTAGAGCCTGTCATCCGCAAAAACGACCGCAACTACCTCATCGTGACGGGCGAGGATTTCCGCATTGAATTCAACAAACACAATGGCTTCCTTTGCCTCTACGAAGCCGACGGCCTTGCCTACCTGAAAGAAGGCAGCGTCCTGAAGCCCAACTTCTGGCGGGCCCCCACAGACAATGACTTCGGCGCAGGCCTCCAGAACCGCTACCGCGTATGGCTCAATCCCGAACTGAAACTGACCTCCTTCGAACAGCGTAGTGAAAACGGACTGGCCGTAGTAGAGGCCCGATATGACATTCCCGCCGTTCAAGGACAACTGGCCCTGACCTATGTCATCAATAACCAGGGTGCCATCCAAGTGACCCAGCAGTTGAAAGCCAACAAAGGGGCGAAGGTGTCCGACCTGTTCCGCTTCGGCATGCAGCTCCAGATGCCCCGCTCTTTCGAAACCCTGGAATATTACGGACGCGGCCCCGTAGAAAACTATGCTGACCGTAACCACAACACCTTCTTGGGGCGTTACCGCCAAAGCGTGGACAGCCAGTTCTATCCCTACGTCCGTCCACAGGAAAACGGCAACAAGACCGACCTGCGTTGGTGGCGCGTGCTGAATATCGGTGGAAACGGTCTGGAAATCAAAGCAGAGGCACCCTTCTCTGCATCGGCTCTGCACTACACCATAGAGTCTCTGGATGAAGGTCCGCGCAAAATCCAGCGCCACTCCAACGAAGTAGAACAGGCCGACCTGACAAATGTGCTGATTGATAAGGCTCAGATGGGATTGGGCTGCGTCAACAGCTGGGGAACTCTCCCGCTGGAGAAATACCGCCTGCCCTATCAGGACTACTCGTTCACCTTCACGCTCACCCCGGTGCAGCACTGCCTGGGAATGGACGTGGAACCGTGTGCCGCACAATAAGTTTATCTTTGAGAAGTTAAGGAGTTAATAAGAAGCAAAGGAGTTAAGCCGATAGTAAGCCAATGAGTCGGGAGTCCACTCTGTGCCCCTGTATCGGCTTAACTTCTCAACTTCTTGACTCCTTACTTCTTAACTTCTTAGGTCCGGTATTCAACGATTTGCCCACATCAGATGTAGCCAGCCATACACGCCCAGCACAATGACCAGCAGCGTCTGTATGCCATGCACAATCAACGCAAACATTGACGCATCGTCATCGCTTATCCCATAAAGCATCATCATCGTAATGACGGCAAAGTGCCAAGGTCCCGCCCCGTTGGGCGTAGGTACGATGACAGCAAAAGTTCCTCCCACGAACATGACCAATCCGGCCAACAGACTGAGGGAAGCGGAAAAACCAAAGCAGAAAAAGGTCAAATAGAAATGTAAAAAGTAACAAGCCCAAATGGCTACAGTATAAAAAACAAAAAGCCCCACATGCCCCACCTGCCGGAGCGAAACAATCCCCTCGTACAAGCCACGCACCACACCTTTCACTTTCTCATACACAGAAAGCATCCGTAACAGGTAATAGAGCAGTACTCCCACCCCTATCACCGAAAACAACGATACATAGAACCAGGGAGAAGTCAGCAAATGAAGCAGTGAAGGAATCTTTGTGCCCGTTTCCTCGAAAAAGCGGAGGAACACCGGCATCTGCAGCAAAAAGGTAACCCCGGTAATCAGCAGTACGCAAATCCCGTCCAGCAGGCGTTCGGTCACTACCGTACCCAAGGATTTGGCAAAAGGCACCTTGTCATAACGTGCCAGCACGCCACACCTCGACACCTCCCCCACCCGAGGCAGTACCAAGTTGGTGGCGTAGGAAACAAAAATGGCATCCACGCAATTACCCGCCCGCGGGTAGACTCCCAGCGGAACCAGCGTCTGCCTCCAACGCCAGCCGCGAAACACGTGACTCATCACCCCGAAAAACAGCGAGAGCAACATCCAACTCCACGACGTGCCGCGCAGCAAGACATCGCCTACACGGTCGAAGGCAAAGTCACGATATACCCAATACATAATAAACACGCCCAAGGCGATAGGGAGCAGGACGCTCAGTATTTCTTTCCACAGTTTGTTCATTCAGCCAAATAGCACTATCTTTGCGGGGTGCAAAGATAGCGTAAAAGAAAAGAGCAGAACATAATCCTTGTCTTAAGAAAGATGAAATCAGTAAAGCCAAAGAAGTTTCTGGGCCAGCATTTCCTGAAGGACCTCAAAGTGGCACAGGACATTGCAGACACCGTAGACGCCTGCCCCGACCTCCCCGTCCTGGAAGTGGGACCGGGCATGGGTGTACTGACACAATTCCTGTTACAGAAGAAACGTCCGCTCAAGGTAGTGGAAGTGGACTACGAGTCGGTGGCCTATCTGCGCGAGAACTATCCGGAACTGGAGGACCATATCATCGAGGACGACTTCCTGAAAATGCACCTCGAACGCCTGTTCAACGGACAACCCTTCGTGCTGACCGGGAACTATCCCTACAACATCTCCAGCCAGATATTCTTCAAGATGCTGGACTACAAAGACTTGATTCCCTGCTGCACAGGCATGATACAGAAAGAAGTGGCCGAACGCATCGCCGCTCCTCCAGGCAGCAAGACCTACGGCATACTGAGCGTACTAATTCAGGCGTGGTACCGGGTGGAATACCTCTTCACTGTACACGAGCACGTGTTCAACCCGCCCCCCAAGGTGAAGAGCGCCGTCATCCGCATGACGCGCAACGATACCCAGACACTGGGCTGCGACGAGAAACTGTTCAAACAGGTGGTGAAGACTACCTTCAACCAACGCCGCAAAACCTTGCGTAACTCCATCAAGCCCCTCCTTGGCAAGGACTGCCAACTGACGCAAGACGCTTTGTTTGATAAGCGACCGGAACAACTCTCCGTCGCACAATTCATCGACCTGACCAACCGAGTGGAAGCGGCACTGACGGCCAATGATGTAAACCCATAACTCTAACCGACTAACTGGCAACTGACCTATGGAAATAGACGAAGAATACATCGATAAGGTAAAAGGCCTCATCGAACAAAAAGATACCGAAAGCGTCAAGGCGCTGCTGGCCGACCTGCATCCTGCCGACATAGCCGAACTGTGTAACGACCTGGATGTAGAGGAAGCCCGCTTCATCTACCGCCTGCTGGACAACGAAACAGCCGCAGACGTATTGGTGGAGATGGACGAGGACTCCCGAAAAGACTTGCTGGAGGCTCTGCCCTCCGAGACCATCGCCAAGAAGTTCGTGGACTACATGGATACGGACGATGCCGTAGACCTGATGCGCGAACTGGACGAGGATAAACAGGAAGAGGTCCTGTCACACATCGAGGACATCGAACAGGCGGGCGATATCGTGGACTTGTTGAAATACGACGAAGATACAGCCGGTGGATTGATGGGCACGGAAATGGTGACCGTCAACGAAAACTGGAGTATGCCGGAGTGCCTGAAAGAAATGCGCCTGCAAGCCGAAGACTTGGACGAAATCTATTATGTATATGTCATTGATGATGAGGACCGCCTGCAAGGTGTCTTCCCACTGAAGAAGATGATCACTTCGCCCTCGGTGTCGAAAGTGAAACACGTGATGAAGAAGGACCCCATCTCCGTACACGTAGACACACCCATAGACGAAGTAGTGCAGACCATTGAGAAGTACGACCTGGTGGCCGTACCCGTGGTAGACAGCATTGGACGACTGGTGGGGCAAATCACCGTGGACGACGTGATGGACGAGGTGCGCGAACAGTCGGAGCGTGACTATCAATTGGCCTCCGGTCTGTCACAGGACGTCGAGACGGACGACAATCTGGTACGCCAGACATCGGCCCGCCTGCCTTGGCTGCTCATCGGCATGTTAGGCGGCATCGGGAACTCCATGATTTTAGGCAACTTCGACGCAACCTTTGCCGCCCATCCGGAGATGGCACTCTACATCCCGCTCATCGGTGGCACTGGCGGAAACGTAGGCACGCAATCGTCCGCCATCATCGTGCAAGGACTGGCCAACAGTTCGCTGGACGCCAAGGACACGCTGAAGCAGGTGGGTAAGGAAGCCATTGTGGCAGCCATCAACGCCACCATCATTTCGCTGTTGGTATACGTCTATAACTTCGTACGCTTCGGCTCGGCAGCCACGGTCACCTACTCGGTTTCCATCAGTCTGTTTGCCGTGGTGATGTTCGCCTCCATCTTCGGCACACTGGTGCCTATGACGCTGGAGAAACTGAAAGTAGACCCGGCCATCGCCACAGGACCGTTCATCTCCATCACCAACGACATCATCGGCATGATGCTCTACATGGGCATCACCGTACTGCTTTCCTGATGAATTTACAGGAAATATGAAAAAAAGTGCCGGAAAAAGTAGGCAGGAATCAATTTTATTTCATTAATTTGTAGTCTAATGTTATACGGCGGGTCTTTCCGCCTTAAAATAGGAAATACAATGACGGACACTCTAGACACTAATCTCCCCCAAAAACCGGTGGAATTAGAAGAAGAACAGAAAACAGCCGAAGTGGCCGAACCGGTAGCCACGGAAACTTCTGCTGAGGAAAACACTACTGAAAAACAAGTAGAAACGGCACAGAAACTCACCAAAGAAGAGGTCCTGGCCAAACTGAAAGAAATCGCTACCCACGTGGAAGACGCTCCGAAGGCCGACATTGACAGCCTGAAGCAAGCCTTCTACAAGCTGCACAACGCTGAACAAGAAGCGGCCAAGAAACAATTCATTGAAAACGGAGGCTCTGCCGAAGACTTTGTTCCCACCCCTGACACGGCGGAAGAAGAATTCAAGAATGTCATGTCCGTCATCAAAGAAAAGCGGAGCGAACTGGCCGCCGAACAGGAGAAACAACGGGAAATGAACCTGCAAGTAAAGCTCTCCATCATCGAAGAGCTGAAGGAACTGGTGGAATCGCCCGATGACCCTAACAAAAACTACGCTGAGTTCAAGAAGTTGCAGCAACAATGGAACGAAATAACCCTCGTGCCCCCAGCCAAGGTGAACGAACTGTGGAAAAACTATCAGCTCTATGTGGAGAAATTCTACGACCTGCTGAAGCTGAACAACGAATTCCGCGAGTACGACTTCAAGAAGAATCTGGAAATCAAGCAACGCTTGTGCGAGGCAGCCGAAAAGCTGGCGGCAGAACCGGATGTCGTGTCGGCCTTCCACCAATGGCAGAAGCTGAACGAGGAATTCCGCGACACGGGACCCGTGTCCAAAGAACAGCGTGACGAGATTTGGGCACGCTTCAAGGCTGCCACAACAGCCATACACCGCCACCACCAACAGCACTTCGAGGCTTTGAAGGAAAAAGAGCGGAACAATCTGGACCAGAAGACGGTCATCTGCGAAATTGTGGAAGCCATCGACTGCAACGAACTGACCACTCCGTCCCAGTGGGAAGAAAAAGCCCAGGAAGTCATCGCCTTGCAAGCCAAGTGGAAAACCATCGGCTATGCTCCGCAAAAGATGAACGTACAGATTTACGAGCGCTTCCACAAGGCATGCGACGACTTCTTCCACAAACGGGGAGAGTTCTTCAAGTCCATGAAAGAGAACATGAGCGCCAATCTGGAAAAGAAACGCGCCCTCTGCGAACAGGCCGAAGCCCTGAAGGACAGCACCGACTGGAAGGCCACCGCCGAGGCCCTGACCAAACTGCAAAAGGAATGGAAAACCATCGGCCCGGTGAACAAACGCCACTCCAACGAAGTGTGGAAACGTTTCATCACGGCTTGCGACTACTTCTTCGAACAGCGCAACAAGGCTCAGTCATCCCAACGGAGCCAGGAGCAGGAAAACCTGGAAAAGAAGAAAGCCATCATCGAACAACTGAACGCCATTGACGAGAATGCGGACAGCGAAGAAGCCACCCAGCAGGTGCGCGACCTGATGAAGCAATGGAACAGCATCGGCCATGTCCCCATCAAAGAAAAGGACAAGATGTACAAGCGTTACCGCAACATCGTAGACCAACTGTTCGACCGCTTCCACATCAGTGCCTCCAACCGCAAACTGAGCAACTTCAAGACATCGGTCAGTTCCATGCAAGATGGCAGTTCCCAGTTATACCGCGAACGCGAGAAATTGGTCCGCATCTACGAGAGCATGAAGAGCGAATTGCAGACCTATGAGAACAACCTGGGCTTCCTCAACGCCTCTTCGAAGAAAGGCAACAGCCTCCTCAACGAACTGAACCGCAAGGTGGACAAGCTGAAGGCCGATATCGAACTGACCAAGGAAAAAATCAAGGTGCTGGACGAAAGTATTGCCAACGAGAAGCAGGAATAAAGAATCTTTCCTGTCACCCGATAAAAAAGGGGCGTGCCAAAATATGAATGGCACGCCCTCTTTTTTATCGGAACACTCAAATTTCGCAGGTTGCGAAACTTCACCATCATCAATGATGGAACAGCCGGATGCCCGTGAAAGCCATGGCAATGCCATACTTGTCGCAAGTAGCGATGACATGGTCGTCGCGCACCGAACCGCCGGCCTGGGCAATGTATTCCACACCGCTCTTATGTGCCCGCTCGATATTGTCGCCAAAGGGGAAGAAAGCATCCGAACCCAGCGACACGCCCTTCAGCGTATTCAGCCACGTGCGCTTCTCTTCACGGCGCAGGATGTCGGGCTTCTCTGTAAAGAACTGCTGCCATACGCCGTCGGCCAGCACGTCGTCGTGGTCATCGCTGATGTAGACATCAATCGTGTTGTCGCGGTCGGCACGGCGTATTTTCTCTATCCAAGGCAGATTGAGCACCTTCGGATGCTGACGCAGGTACCAGATGTCAGCCTTATTGCCGGCCAGTCGGGTACAATGGATACGGCTCTGCTGTCCGGCACCGATACCGATGGCCTGTCCATCCTTCACGTAGCAGACGGAATTGGACTGCGTGTACTTCAGCGTAATAAGTGCAATCATCAGGTCACGCCTGGCCTCGGCCGGAAAGTCTTTGTTCTGCGTGGGAATGTGGGCAAAGAGGTCATCACCGTCCAACTTGATTTCATTGCGTCCCTGCTCGAAGGTAATGCCGAAAACATCCTTGTGCTCAATCGGTGCAGGCTTGTATTCAGGGTCAATCCGGATGATGTTGTATGTGCCCTTGCGTTTGCTCTTCAGAATTTCCAACGCCTCATCGGTATAACCCGGTGCAATGATGCCATCGGACACCTCACGATGGATAAAAGCAGCCGTTTCTGCATCGCACACGTCGCTCAGGGCGATGAAGTCACCGTAACTGGACATACGGTCGGCACCACGGGCACGGACATAGGCACAAGCCAAGGGCGAAAGCGGCAGACCCTCCACAAAATAAATCTTCTTCAGAGTGTCGTCCAGGGGCAGTCCGATGGCAGCACCTGCCGGACTGACATGCTTGAACGACGTAGCAGCCGGCATTCCGGTAGCCTCCTTCAGTTCCTTCACCAGTTGCCAACCGTTCAGTGCATCCAGGAAATTGATGTAGCCCGGACGACCGTTCAACACTTCAATAGGCAATTCCCCTTCCTGCATATAGATGCGGGCCGGCTTCTGATTGGGGTTGCAGCCGTACTTCAATGCTAATTCTTTTGCCATATCTGTCATTACTTTATTACTCTGCAAAAATAATGCTTTCTTTCGGTTTAAGCAACAGGCAATGGCAGCAATAGCAGAGACGGCAACAACGTATCGCACATGCGAAACCAGGCCCTTTGCCTTTTTTAACCCCATAGTGATACCACCGAATACCGATATTCAGTATCTTGCACCAGATTGTCCACCTTCCTTCAAAAGGACAGCCAATGAAAGGAGACAGAAACATACCCCCCACCCCTGTACCATCTGTGCGTGCTATCTTACTTACCAACATTATGACAACATCAGCAAAAATGAAATTCCGTCCCTCGCGGATAAAAGGGAAAGTCGGAACCATCTACATCTTAGTGATTCACAATCGCGTGGCCAGGCAAATCAGTACAGGATACAAACTCCATCTCCATGAATGGAAAGACGGAGAAGTGGTCATCCCTGATCTGAAGTCCCCACGTCATGCCTATCTCATGCATGCCCGCCAAGGCCTGCAGGGCATACACAAGCGGATTGTCCTTGTCACACAACATTTGGAAAGCCAAGGCCGTCCTTATACCACCGATGAGATAGTAGCAGCCTACCGACTTCCCGATGAGGACGAACATAGCCTTCGCGTGTTTGCACGGAAGTTGGCCGAACACCTGAAGCGTACAGGAAAACACCGCCTATCGGAAACCTACACCTCTGCCGTAAACAGCTTCTTGCGTTTCCGGGGAGAAAAAGGAGATATCCGACTAGACGAAATCGACGAAACCTTGATAGGAGAATATGAACATTACCTGCTGGATAATTGCGGATTATGCCGCAACACATCCTCTTTCTACAACCGTAACCTGCGCGCCATCTACAACCGTGCCGTGAAGCAGAGCCTGACCACAGACCGCCGCCCTTTTGCAAAAGTCTACACCGGGGTGGACAAGACTGCCAAGCGGGCAGTCTCCATTGATACCCTTAAGGTTATCAAGGATCTGGACTTGACCCATGATGCCGAAATGGCCTTTGCCCGCGACCTCTACATGATGAGTTTCAACTTGCGGGGCATTTCGTTCGTAGATATGGCCATGCTGGAAACCAACCAATTAAAAAACGGCTATTTGACGTATTTCCGTCAAAAGACCCGGCAGAAACTCGAAATCAAATGGGAAAAGCAAATGCAGGAAATCATAGACCGCCATCACGTGAAAGGCTCACGCTACCTGTTGCCCATCCTGTCCGAAACAGGAAACGACCCTCGACAGCAATACCTGAGGGTCCTGCACCGGGTAAATGCCCAGTTGAAAAAAATAGGGAAGATGGTAGGGTGCCCTATCCCACTGACCACATACACGGCCCGCCATGGGTGGGCCAGCGTAGCACATGGACTGAATATCGCTACCCCCTCCATAAGCCAGGCATTGGGGCATAACTCAGAAAAAGCCACACGCATTTACCTGAACTCTTTGGACAACAAAGTGATTGACGATGCGAACCGGATGGTCCTCCATACAATCTATGCTTAATGTAGGCAGTTGAAGCGGATTGGATGAATTCCGCTGCTTCGCATCCGATAGCTTCTGCCCAAACAAAAGATTTGAGAGAAGTTCTTGCACCACATTCACTGCGACGACCAACGTCCTATGGGTGTGCAGGGGAGGTATTGCGCCTACAGAATGAACTGAATGGAGGCTATACACAAAAACAACGGATAATTTATTGCTGGGGCTTGAGAAATGACATTCCTACGAAAAAATACACCAAGTTAGGAGATAGCGAACGCCTCTTAAGGAATAAATTGTTGAGGAAATTCAGAATCTCTTTGTAAGAGATGTCCGCGGGCGCAAAGGTAGAAAAAAGTTTCAAATAAAACGGTAAGAATGAGGAAAAAATATCCACCAGGCTTGTGCTTTAGTACTTAACAAAACAGACTTTTGTTTGATATCTGTTGAACAAATACAAATATAGGATTCCTTTTCATGCTGATTTTCACAGCATTTATGCTTCCAACTCTGTCTCTGACATCTCTTACAAAGAGATGCATCGTCAACAGGCAGTGTTTCCACACCTTCCCAAAGGATTGTTCAAACAGTGCCGGACAAACAAACGATAGCATAACCAATGAAGGAGAAACTTCCCGAACTTTCGGGCATTGCAACTATAACTCCATGTGTTTCAAGGACAAGCAGACACATGAAGGAATCAGAGATGTGTCGTTACTCCAATTGACAAAGATTTAAAAGCAGCCAACACCTGACATCATGAACGAAACACAGTTCAAACAAGAGAATCTACAATGGTTCGCCCTGCGAGACCTCAAACGACGACACGCAAAATTGCCCGCCTACAAAGTGCTTGAGGGCTTGAAGATGCAGTATTTCACCCCTATGGTACACCGCTTGACCGTTATAAATGGCAAACGAATCAATCAGGAAGTACCTTTCATGCAGGACCTGCTTTTTGTGAAGGATACGAGGGAACACTTGGACTTCATTGTGAAAACCACTCCCAAACTGCAATATCGTTACAAGCTTGGCGTGCAACACACCCCTATCATAGTCCCGACAGCCGACATGGAACGTTTCATCCATGCCGTAAAATCCGGTGCCAATCCTCAATTTTACGCCTTAGACGAAGTGACACCTGATATGAAAAAGCGAAAAATCCGAATCATTGGTGGACAATTGGACGGATATACCGGTACATTGGTGACCATACGCGGCTCAAAGACCAAGAGACTGTTGGTGGAGCTACCTACCCTCCTGGCAGCTTCCGTAGAAGTGGAGCCGGAATACATTGAACTGTTAGTTAATGATTAATGGTTAATGACAAATGCATGTGGAATGGATACATATCCAAGCTGTTTACCATTAACCATTATTCACCATTTATCATTAACCATTACCCCTCTCCTACTTATGAGAAGATACAAATCGTTTATTTTACTTTTGTATGTATGGGTTGGCATGCTGACCCTGAGTGCCTGCGGTTCCTCCAAGCAGGTCGTTTATTTCCAGGACCTGAAACCCGGAGAAACCGAGATAACCCTGCCGGAACCCAAGGCCATCACCGTCCGTCCGGAAGACAAAATCTCCATCATCGTGAACAGCCGCGACCCGCAACTGACCGACCTATTCAATCTGCCTATTGTATCCAGGCAGCTGGGACAATCCTTACGGAATGGCACAACCAGCGGGAACAGTCAAGGCGTTTCGGCCTATACGGTGAATGCCGAGGGGGAAATAGACTTTCCGGTGCTCGGCAAGATAGCGGTGGCAGGCATGAAGCGGGAAGAAATAGCCGACTATATCAAGCAGAGATTGATGGAAGAGAACCTGGTGAAAGACCCGGTCGTGACCGTGGAGTTTGCCAACCTCTGCATATCGGTGCTGGGCGAAGTGAACAACCCGGGACGCTTCAGCATCGACCGCGACCGGCTGACCATCCTTGATGCCTTGAGCCTGGCAGGCGACCTGACCATCTATGGCAACCGCTCCAAGGTCTTGGTACTGCGACAGGAAGGTGAGGTGCAGCGGGTGTATGGCCTGAACCTTACTTCCGGTGAGCATATCTATACCTCGCCCGCCTATTACCTGCAGCAGAATGATGTCGTGTATGTGGAACCCAATGCGGTAAAAGCCCGCCAGTCCACCGTCAACGGCAACAACGTGCGATCCACTTCCTTCTGGATTTCATTGGCCTCGCTGCTGACTTCGGTGGCTATACTTGTATTTAATTAGAAGAAGGAGTTAGAAAGAGTTAGAGAGAGTTACCGCTTCGCTCAGGGAGTGAAAGGCCAATACCTTGTGTGAAACGATACCTTTTTTAGGAAAAGGAGTTAGAAGGAGTTACCGCTTCGCTCAGGGAGTGAAAGGCCAATACCTTGCGTGAAACGATACCCTTTTTAGGAAAAGGAGTTAGAAGGAGTTAGAGGGAGTTACCGCTTCGCTCAGGGAGTGAAAGGCCAATACCTTGTGTGAAACGATACCCTTTTTAGGAAAAGGAGTTAGAAAGAGTTAGAAGGAGTTACCGCTTCGCTCAGGGAGTGAAAGACTTT
>DWZE01000067.1 GCA_019118325.1 Candidatus Bacteroides intestinavium | reverse complement strand
ATTTCCACTAAGGACAACCTCGGTATCCCCTAATCCCTCACCAGATGAAATTGCGCGAGGAGCAAGAAAAGAAAAAGAAGAAACGCCGCAAGAAAGACGGGGAGGAAGAAGACCTGCCCGAGACGGAGTTCCTGGCTATGGATGTCTACGCCCCTTCGTCGCTGGACATCTATGACTACCTGACGCTGACCTTCCAAGAGCCCGTGGCCCGCATAGACACCTCGGCCTTCCACCTGAAGCAGAAGGTGGACACGCTGTGGAACGACATCCCCTTCGACTTCCAGCAGGACACGGCCGACATCAAGAAGTACAACATTTTTGCCGACTGGCTGCCGGGCCAGAGCTACTCCTTCGAGATAGACTCTACGGCTATCCACGGCCTCTACGGCCTCTTCACGGACAAGGTGAAGAAGGAGTTCAAGGCCAAGGCCCTGGAGGAGTACGGGCAAATCTTCTTCGACGTCACCGGGGCGGACTCCCTGGCCTTCGTCGAACTGCTGGACCCGCAGGACAAGGTGCTGCGCACCGTGCCCGTCTCTCCCGAAGGACGGGCGGACTTCTACTTCCTGGCTCCCGGCAAGTATGGCGCCCGCCTCGTCAACGACACCAACGGAAACGGACGCTGGGACACGGGCAACTATGCCGAGAAGCGGCAGCCCGAGGCCGTCTATTACTATTGGCAAGTGATAGAACTGAAAGCCAACTTCGACCTGCAACAGAGCTGGAACATCAAGGACCGGCCGCGCGATAAACAAAAACCTGACGAACTGAAAAAACAAAAACCGGATGAAGACAAGAAGAAAAAGAACCGCAATAACCGTGGCAGCTCGGGCAACAGTGGCCGGGGCTACAGCTATTAAGCAACGCGTGAAGAGGTGGGCCTGCCTGGCAGCCTTGTGCGCATGTCTGGCCTGGATGGGCACCGCGCAGGCCTGGGCCCAATGCACGGCCCGGAACACGGCCTTCCTGCCGGGCGAGCACGTATCCTACGACCTGATGTTCAACTGGAAATTCATCTGGATCAAAGTGGGCACGGCCGAACTGACGACGGACACGGCCCGCTATCAGGGCAAGGATGGCTATTGCTTCAGCCTGAAGTCGCTGACCAGCAAGCGTGCGGACTTCTTCTTCAAGATGCGCGACACGCTGACCTGCTACGTCACCAACCGCCTGGAGCCTCTCTACTTCTGCAAGGCTGCCGAGGAAGGCAAGCGGCACACGAAGGACGAGGCCTGGTTCTCCTACCGCGACGGCTTCGCGCACGTGAAGCAGTGCCGCACGTGGTACAGCCCCGCCGACCGTGCCCCGCAGGAGATGGAGTACACGGCGGAGAGCGGCTGCATCTTCGACATGCTGAGCATCCTGGGGCAGGCCCGTTCGTGGCGTGCGGAGGACTACAAGGTGGGCGACAAGATTCATTTCCCCATGGCCACCGGCCGCCGCGTGGAGCAGCAGACGCTCATCTACCGCGGCATCGAGAACGTGGAGGCCAAGGACGGCCACACGTACCGCTGCCTGGTCTTCTCCTTTGTGGAGTATGATGAGCAAGGAAAGGAGAACGAGGTCATCACCTTCTTTATCTCCGACGATGACAATCACCTGCCCATCCGTCTGGACATGTACCTCAGCTTCGGTTCGGCCAAGGCTTTCTTCAGCGGAGTGAAGGGGAACCGTTATCCGCTGACGTCGTTGGTGAAGTAAGCTGCCGGGAGAATAAGCAAGGGAATACACAAAGAGGGCGTACCGCGGGATAGGATATCCGTTGCGGTACGCCCTCTGTCCTGTCTGTATTTTATTCGAAGTCCACTTCCGTCCGGCTGTTGTCGTACCCTACCGCATAGACTTTGTAGGTATCTTTCCAGCCGCCTTTGACGCTGAATGTGACGCTTCCTTCGGTGCGTTGTGCGTCAGTCACGCAAATGAGTGTCCCGTCCGCGTCTGCCTCCCGCACTTCGAAGGCAACGGCGTTCTTCCAGTCGTCCAGGCTCAGTTGGTCGCCGTTGCGGCTGGCCGTGCCGGAGACGACGGAGGCTTGTGTCTGGAAGGTCTCGTAATTGTTGTCCGTGATGTATTCCAGGGCCACGGCAGGCGCCGGGTAGCCTAAGGCTGCCACGCGGCTCTTGATTTCGTCAACCTGGCTCTGGGTGACGGTGAACTGTCCTGTGCCGTAATCGTCTATCTCGGTATCCACCGGCGTCAGGAAGCCCCATTTCTCAAAGAAATCGGTCAGGTCGGCTTGTGCCGCCAGGCTGGCGATGTAGACGAACTCCAGTTGCTGTTCGCCGGCCGTGCCCAGGTCTGCGTGGGTGCGTACATATTCATAAACGTCCGGATAGAATCCGCCTTTGTCCGCCTGTTCCAAGGGCGTTCGTCCCAACACCTTCCCGAAGTACAACTCCAGTTGCCAGAAAGGCACTAATTTGCAGAATACGTTGCTTTCGCTGGCATGGGCTATGCCGCCCGCGATGATGTCGTTCCATGCCCGTGAATAGTAGTTGGGCGATTCCTGGTCATTGAGCTCTTCTACCTGCAGGCGCGACGGGAGGCCGAAGACGGTGGTCTGGATGTATTCGGACATGATGTTGTTCGTCACTTCCGTAGTGCCCAGCCATTTCAGTCCCGGACGGGTCTGGTTGCAGTGGCCGATTTCGTGGGCGGGTCCCCAGCAGCTGTCCGTGGTGCGGACCTGTTCCTCATCGCAAAGTTGCGACAGGGTCTCGTCGTTGTAGGCCGTGTGATAGCTGGTGGCATACATGTAAGATGTGTATATGACATGGAGGTACATGCGGTTCCGGAACATCTTGCCGTATTTCTCCAGTCCCATCAGCAGCTGTTCATGATAGGCAATGTCGTCATAGGTGTCTATCAGTGCCTTCAGGTCGCCGGTGTGGTTTCTGAAGCGGGCCGTGGGGAACGTGAGGTGCGCATACTTTCCCACCACGTCGAAGTATTCGTCCGTTGCATTGGCCAGCAGCTCGCTTTGCCGGTTGTCGTGGTCAGGGTTCTGGCTGTCATAGTAACCGTTGACTGTCCCCGTGGCAAAATGGACCGTTACCGGGGGAGCCAGCTCATAGTCCGACGTGTGATACATGAGGTAGGCCAGTCCTTTCTCTTCTGCCACAAACTTGTTGATGCCTTCTGCCAGGGGATATTCTGTCCCTCCGAATCCGTCGGCACCGGGTGCGTCCAGGTTCTGTATGCGTACGGAGAGGGAGTACCCTTGTAGTTCACCGACCATTACCACCATGGTCTCGCCCTTGGCAATGCTTATGCCAGTGGGATTATCCAGCAGGCTGTAGGGGCTGGTCTTGTTGGTGGCCGCCTGGGTGTCCGGATGCGGATAGGCTTTGTAAGAAGCGATTCTGAACTCCCGTTCATACCTGTCGTGATACATATAGTATGCTATGTTCTTGAAGAAAGAATGGTCGCAAGCCAGGATGTCCTGTTCCGTGATGCCGGGTTTCAGTTCGGAGCAGGAGGGGTCGGTGAATAACTGCGTGTAGTCAAAGTTCTCCGGATTCTTCTTGTAGAACTCCATTTCGGCACAAGAGACAAATCCCGGAGTGCTTCCCACTCCCGACTTGACCGTAAGTCGGATGGCCGAAACCCCTATCAGCGATTGCGGGAAGTCTACCCGTCGGGCCGAAGTGCTGCCGTTGAAGTCATAGGTCATCACATATTCCCATTCCTCCGTCTGGCGGCTGTTGGCGTTATGCAGCACCTCGATGTCCACTTCCTTGAAGTTGCCGTTCGTGCCTCCGTCGCTGCGTGGGTAATACACGAGGTAGTCCATGTCCGAGCCGGCGTCAAAATGATATTCCAGCGTGATGGGGAAATATCCTTCCGTCGTGTTGTCATAGTTGGAGTGATAAAGGGTTGTCTTGTCTCCGTCGAAGCTGCGTTCGATGCCCTCTCCGGGCTGGGCCGAGGAGGCGGTGGCGCTGGTGATTGTGATGGGCAGGTCGTCCTTGATTTCGTCCAAGTCGACGGCCTCATATTCGCCGATGCCTTGCTGTGTGATGACCAACGTGGCGGCCTCCAGTTCCGATTGTTCGTCCTGGTCCTTGAACTGGACGGTGGCTTGTCTGTCTGCATCTTCGGTGTTGGGCGCCACGCTCAGGTGGAACGTAGTGGTGGTTACCGGGTGGTCGCTGCTTTTGGTGCTGGGGATACTCACCCAATCGCAGTCCTCGTCTATTTCGCAGGTAAACTCTACGTTGGTGGTTACTTCCACTTCCACGGTTTCTCCCGTGGCCTGTACCGATACGTTTTCAGACGAGAGCAGGATGGCTTTACCCCATCCCAGTTGGGCTACCTGCACGGTGTCTGTCAGTGAAGCAGCCGCAAAGCATAACATGGCCCGGCGGACATTCTTGTCTTCGTTCTCGTCCACGGACACAGTCACACGGTCTTCCTGCTGCTCTATCCGGCACCAGTCGCTTCCTTCCTGTACGCTGCATGTCCATTCCGTATTGCAAATTACGGAAAGCTCTTTACTCTCTGCTTCCTCCTCGAAATTCAGGGATGATGTAGAAACTGCCAGTTGAGGGGTTTCTGCCACTTGATTGTCTTCGTCGCTACATGCCCAGCATACTGTGAGGTGCAGGGAAATGAACAGCAACGCTAAATGGATGCTTTTGGCTTTTAGTAGTTTAAACAAATTCATAACGGTGTACGGTAAAGGTTGTTGGTAAAAGCTAAGTAGATGTTGAAGGTCGGTTTATGTCGTGCTCCTGCACCTTTTGCACATAATTATAGAGTCCTATAATTATCGCAAAGGTCAGGATACGAAACAAAGATACGCGCCCGCAGAAGTAGCTGCAAATAAAACCGATGTTATCGATAAAACTTTTATTAGGCAAACGGCAGTTTCTCGTTCATGCGGAACACGCTCGACTCGAATGTCGCCACGAGTTTGCCATCCTGGTTGGTGATGTCTATCTGGTAGCAGCCCGTGGTGCGTCCGATGTATCGTTCGCGGGCCTCGGCAATGAGCGTGTCGCCCGGCTGGCTGCCCCGGAGAAAGGTGATGTGTGAGGAGAGCGAGAAGGCCAGCGTGCCGTGCGCATTGGCCGCGGCTGCCAATGCCAGGTCTGCCAAGGTGAAGAGTGCCCCGCCTTGTGTCCGGCCGCCGGCATTCAGGTGTTCGGGCGTAATGGTGAGGGAGGCCTTGGCATAGCCCTCCCTCACCTCCAGCAGTTCCACGCCTGCGTTGGCGGCAAAGCGGTCGTTCCGGAAGAATGCTTTTATTTGTTCAGTTTCCATTCTGTGCGTTCTTTTCCGTCCTTGATTTCGAAGCCCAGGGCGGCCAGTTCGTTGCGGATCTTGTCGCTCGTGGCCCAGTCCTTGTTCGCCTTGGCTTTGGCACGTTCTTCCAGCAGCATGTCCACTACGTGGCCGAAGGCTTCTTCGCGGGCGGCATTCGACGTGTTGTCGGCCCGGAGGCCCAGGATGTCGAAGGCAAAGAGATGGAAGGTGTCCTTCAGTTCCTGCAGGTCCTCGGCTGTGATGGTGTCGTTGCCGGCGGCGATGTTGTTCACCATCTTTGCCCCGTCGAACAGGTGTGCGATGACGATGGGCGAGTTGAGGTCGTCGTTCATGGCTTCGTAGCACTTGGCAGCCAGCGTGTGCACATCCACCGACGAGGCGGCTGACGGCTTCAGGTTGTCCAGTTCGTGGATGGCATCCATCAGGCGGGCCAGTCCTTTCTCGGCGGCTTGCAAGGCCTCGTTGCTGAAGTCCACCGTGCTGCGGTAGTGTGCCTGGAGGATGAAGAAGCGGATGGTCATGGGCGTATAGGCTTGTGTCAGCTTCTCATGCCGGCCGGTGAAGAATTGTTCCAGTGTGATGAAGTTGCCCAGCGACTTGCCCATCTTCTGTCCGTTGATGGTGATCATGTTGTTGTGCATCCAGTAGTGTACCATGTCGTCGCCTTGCGAAGCCACGGCCTGTGCGATCTCGCATTCGTGGTGCGGGAATACCAGGTCCATGCCTCCTCCGTGGATGTCGAAGTGCGCGCCCAGGTATTTGCGTCCCATGGCCGTGCATTCGCAGTGCCAGCCGGGGAAACCGTCGCTCCAGGGCGAAGGCCAGCGCATGATGTGTTCGGGCTGTGCCTTCTTCCACAGGGCAAAGTCGGCGGGGTTGTGCTTCTCTTCCTGTCCGTCCAGTTCGCGGGTGGTGTTGAGCACGTCGTCCAGGTTGCGGCCTGAGAGCACGCCGTAGTGGTGGTCCTTGTTATACTTGTTCACGTCGAAGTAGACGGAGCCCTGGCTTTCGTAGGCATAGCCGTTCTTCAGAATCTCCTTCACCAGTTCGATTTGTTCGATGATGTGTCCCGAGGCCTGCGGCTCAATGCTGGGCGGCAGGACGTTGAGGGCGCGCATGGCGTCGTGGTAGCGGTTGGCGTAATACTGTGCCACTTCCATCGGCTCCAGTTGTTCCAGGCGGGCTTTCTTGGCTATCTTGTCCTCGCCTTCGTCGGCATCGTGTTCCAGATGGCCCACGTCAGTGATATTGCGCACATAGCGCACCTGATAGCCCAGGTGCTTGAGGTAGCGGAACAGCAGGTCGAACGTGATGGCCGGGCGTGCGTGTCCCAGATGCGGGTCGCCGTAGACGGTGGGGCCGCAGACGTACATCCCCACGTGGGGGGCGTGCAGGGGTTTGAAAACTTCTTTCTGCCGGTGCAGGGTGTTGTAGATGAGTAAGGGTTGTTCCATATCAGGTTTCCTATTGTTGCTTGTTAAGTGTAATTGGTGATTCTCGTCAGAGCGTGCGAATCGTTTCAGGGGAAAGCCCGGTCATGTCGGCAATTTCCTCAAGGGCATAACCTTTGTCCTTCATGCGGCGGGCAATGTCTTTCTGGTTTTGTTGTATACCTTGTTGTATGCCTTGCTGTATGCCTTGCTGTATGCCTTTTTGCACAGCATACAGTTCTGTTACCAGATTGTCACGATACACCTTGATGCTTTCGTCGTATTTCATGCGGTCTTCCTTGCTCAGGGAAGCGATGTCCACAATCTCTTCCAATTTCTGGAAGACAGCGTTGCGGGCCTTGAAGGGGAGTCGTTGCAGGGTTTCCATATTTTTCAGTACATATATCCAGCGTTCAAAATTATTCTCGCATTCACTCTCTTCTTTGTCGAACAGGGGGAGTTGCAGGAAAACGAAGCGAAGTTTGTCCGAGAACTGCGTATGCGTGTCATGGTCTTCCAGCCAGACGTCGGTGCGCAATTTCTGTTCGATGTTTTCCTGGCAGAAGTTCATGAAGAAGATGCCATAGACGGCTTTCAAGTCGAATTGCCATTGGGAACCTCGTTCGCCTTGCCGGGCGATGGCACGTGCGAGGTAGTAAATGGCTCGTTCGCGGAAGAATGCCTGTTGTCGGTTTTGCATTTCCACGATGAAGTGTTCGCCGCTTTCATCGGTGCAGTAGATGTCGTAGATGCAATTGCGGTCTTCGATGGTTGCGCCTTGGATTTCCTTGTCCAGAAAGCGGATGTCGCAAATGTGCTTCTCGCCCGCAAAGAGGCTGTTGAGGAAATCAATCAGCAGTTCTTTGTGGATTTCTTGTCCGAAGATGCGTTTGAAGCCTACATCGGTGAAAGGGTTGATGAACTTGGGCATGGCGGATTTATTTTTTTCTTCTTCGCGCAAAGATAGGGATTATTTGGACACGCTTGTCACATTCGTATGGATTTTCCTGCATTTTCATCCTTTGCCGGGATGTGAATCCGTATTTAGGGTAAGGCAAACCGGAATCCATATACCCCCGGGCTTCCCCTAAATGCCTACTTTTGCTTCCCGATAGTAATAATAAGATGTATTATCCTCTAAAAAAACAGAAGAAGAAAATGAAACCTTACATTGTTTGCCACATGATGCAATCCGTCGACGGCCGCATCGCCTGCGACATAGTCGACAAAATCAGCGGGGACGAATATTACACGGCCCTCGAAAGCCTGGATTGCCCCACCACCGTCGAGGGGAAAGTCACCCTCCAGCTGCACGTCACCGGATTCGACCCCTACACGCCGGACGACGCGACGCCCGTCGGGCAGGAAGAAGTCTACGTAGCCTGCCCGTCGGACGGCTATGCCATCTCCGTCGATTCGGCCGGCACGCTTCTGTGGACGGCCGACAACTGCCAGACGGACACGCCCCGCCTCTGCCTCGTCAGCGAGCGTGCCCCGCGTGAATACCTGGCCCGGCTGCGCCGGCTCGGCCTTTCCTACATCGCCACCGGCAAGGAGCAGATGGACTTGCGCCGCGCCGCCGGGCTTCTGGCGGAACGCTTCGGCGTGAAGCGCATGGCTGTAGTGGGCGGCGGAAAGGTGAACGCCGGGTTCCTGGATGCCGGCCTGCTGGACGAAATCAGCGTGATGACGGCCCCCGGCATCGACGGGCGGACGGGACAACCCGCCCTTTTTGACGGAAGGACGGACAGCCCCACGTTCCTCCCCCTCGGCCTGACGTGCCAAAGTTGCCAGGTGCTGGACAACGGGGTGATTTGGGCAAGATACACCCTCGCTTCTTCCGCGAAGGGATAGACGTTACTGTTGCGCCGGATGCCATCCCGCTTTGCTTGTGTGGATTTTTTGTATTGTTGAAGCCTTTTTGAACCGGCAAAATCCGATGGTTCACAACTCCTGAAAAAGCACTGAACAATTTCTCGCCTAACACTACGCAATTTCTCGGGAAACACTTCGCAGTTTTGGCAGAAATTGTTCAGTGTTTTTTTGAGGCTGTTTAAGAAAATGTAATAGGCTGGTTATTAGCTGGTTGTATTAAGAAAGATATTTACGAAAATAATTTTTGTAATGAACTTTCATTAGGCGCGGGGCTTCGTGTGATGTCGTGGCTTTTTATTGTCCGTCGCAACTAAAACGCATATATCCATCCCGTGCGGAGTATAACCGTCGTTGTCTTTGCCCGGTGCCTGTTTGCGAGGATATTTGGGGGCGAAAAGCGAAATTTGCCTTATTTGACTGGCACAACTACTGATATATCGGAATGAATGCTTTCCTTTGTAAAAAACGTTGTTGGCGGAATGAACCGGGGCGTAAAAGCCCACGGACGGAGATATCTGTAGGTGCGGGCGGAGATATCTGCGGACACGGACGGAGATATCTCGGGACAGAAGCGGAGATATCCGGTATTGGATTCCTTCCGGGTAAAGAAAACGAAGTAAGCATCATCGGGGCCTGTTCACGTCCGGACGGCTTTCCAGTTCCTGCCGGCTCTTGCTGATGGTCACCAGGTAGACACCGCCGAATATCAGCACCACGGCCACGCCCTTCATCAGATTGAACGAATCCAGCCCCAGGCAGATGCTGACGATGCAGGCCACGACGGGTTGCACGTAGTTGTACATGCCCGCCACGGTGGGCCGCAGGCTCTTCTGCCCCACCACAATCAGCATGTAGCTCAGGAACGTGGCGCACACCACGATGAAGGCGACGCTCTCGATGGCGGGCCACTCCAGCGCCGCCCAGTCGGTGGCCACCAGGTCGCTGTAGGAGAAAGGCAGGGCGAAGATGAAGGCGTAGGTGAACATCCACTTCATGATGGTGACCAGCGAATACTTCTGCACGAAGTTCTTGAACAGCACGATGTACAGCGCGTAGCTCAACTGGGCGCCCAGCACCAGGATGTCGCCCCAGATGGGATTGCCTCCGCTTGCCGCCGGGGCATTGTTCCCCTGGCTGCCCATGATGAGCAGCAGCGCGCCGCCGGCGCCCAGGGCGATGCCCAATACCTTCTTGCCCGTGATGGGTTCTTTCAGGAAGACGGCCGCCAGCACCATGGCCCACAGGGGCATGCTGGTCGTGATGATGCTGGCATCGGCGGGCGAGGTCAGCCCCACGCCGAAGATGAAGCATCCCTGGTTGAACACGATGGCCAGTAATGACGCGGCCAGCAGCTTGGCCATGTCCTTGTGGTGTACATGTTCGGGTTTCTGAAAGAACGACACGACCCAAAACAACACCATCGCGCCGAAGATGCGCAGGTCGGTCAGTACCAGCGGGGTGACGATGCCCCCCGCCATCACAATCTTTGCCAGGGGCGACATCAGCCCCCAAATGGCATTGGCCGTCAGCATGGCGCCGTGGCCTTTGAAATTGAAGTCTTTCATTAAAAGAACCTTTTAAGCACGGATTTCGCGGATTACCCGGATGGGGCTTATCCCAACTCTTTCCGTGTAATCCGCGAAATCCATGCCTGTGCCATATCTATGAAACTATGTTATTGTTTGTTCAGCGCCAGCATCCCTTCGATGTATTCGCGCGTGTTGCTCAGCCGGGGGATTTTGTGCTGTCCGCCCAGCTTGCCCTTCTGCGCCAGCCAGTCGTGGAAGAGTCCCTTGCGGGCCACGATGACCTCCAGCGGCTGAAGGGCCAGATTGTTCTGCCGCTTGGCCTCGTAGTCGGAGTTGATTTCCTTCAGCGTGTCGTCCAGGATGCGGGCGAAGCGCGTCACGTCGTCCGGCATCCGGGCAAACTCTATCAGCCACTGGTGGCGGCACTTGGCGTTGGCGTCCATGAAGACCGGCGCGGCCGAGTATTCCAGCACTTGTGCGCCTGTCTCGGCACAGGCCCGTGCCAGGCCTTTCTCGGCATTGTCCACGATGAGTTCTTCGCCGAAGGCGTTGATGAAGTGTTTCGTGCGCCCGGTGATGACGAACTTGTACGGATGCTTCGACGTGAAGCGCACCGTGTCGCCTATCAGGTAGCGCCACAGGCCCGCCGACGTGGTGATGACCATCGCGTAGTTCTTGCCCAGCTCCACTTCCTCCAGGCAGCAGGCGTGCGGGTTCTCCTTGCCCACCTCTTCCAGGGGGATGAATTCGTAGAAGATGCCGTAGTCTATCATCAGCAGCATGGACGGGTCTGCCGGGTCGTTCTGCGTGCCGAAGTAGCCCTCGCTGGCATTGTACGTTTCCACATAGTGCATCTTCGGGCTGCGGATGAGCTGCTTGTATTGTTCGCGGTAGGGCGTGAAGGCCACTCCGCCGTGGAAGAACACCTCCAGGTTGGGCCACACCTCCTCCAGCGTCTGTCGCCCCGTCTTGTCCAGGATGTGCTTGATGAGCACCAGCATCCACGACGGCACGCCGGACAGGTTGGTCACGTTCGCGCCGATGGTCTCACGGGCGATGGCCTCCATCTTCGGCTCGAAGTCGCCCATCAGGGCGGTCTGCTTGCTGGGCACGCGGATGAGGTTGACTAGCGAGGGGATGTTTTCGATGAGGATGGCGGAGAGGTCGCCCACCAGGCTGTGGTTGGAGTTGAGGTTGGGGGCATGGCTGCCGCCCAGTATCAGTCCTTTGCCCGAGAAGAAGCGGCTTTCGGGGTTCTGCCCCAGGTAGATGGCCACGGCATCCTGTCCGCCCCGGTAGTGCGTGTCCTTGAGGGATTCCCGGCTGACGGGGATGAATTTGCTCTTGTCGTTTGTCGTGCCCGACGATTTGGCGAACCAGCGTATCTCCGACGGCCAGATCAGGTTCTGCTCTCCCTGGCGCAGGCGGGCTACGTAGGGTTTCACCTCTTCGTACGTCTGTATGGGGAGCCGCCGGCGGAATTCATCATACGAGTGCAGGCTGGCGAAGTCGTGTTTCCTGCCCCATTCCGTGCCGGCCGCCAGGCGGACGAGGCGTTGCAACACCTCTTCCTGCAACTGTCCGGAGCGGACGGCATACTGTTCGATTTCTTTCAAACGCGGGGCAAAATAAGCCTTATTCAGTAATTTCGTGATGTTCATCGTTCTTAGTGAAATCTGTTTGGCGACGCAAAAGTAATCTTTATTCTTGGTATCTTTATCTTTTTTCCCGCTTTTTTCTTACCTTTACCGCTGTTTAGAACACTATGCAATTAACAATTGACAATTACCCGTTGCCGGTTGCCGCCCTTTGACTGTCAACCCTCCTTTGTCAACTGCCGATTGTTGATTGCCCATTGTCAATAGAGAACTATGAGAATAGGCATACTTACTTCAGGGGGCGACTGCCCGGGCATCAATGCCACCATCCGTGGCGTGTGCAAGACGGCCATCAGCCATTATGGCATGGAGGTCGTGGGGATACATAGCGGCTTTCAGGGGCTGCTGACCAAGGACACGGAGGAGATAACGCGCGACTCGCTTTCGGGCTTGCTCAACCTCGGAGGCACCATGCTGGGCACTTCGCGGGAGAATCCCTTCAAGAAGAACGGCGTGGTGTCCGGCGTCAACAAGCCCCTCCTCATCGAGCGCAACATGAAGGAACTGGGGCTGGACTGCATCGTCTGCATCGGCGGCAACGGCACCACGCAGACCGCCGCCCGCCTTGCGGACATGGGGCTGAACATTGTCTCCATCCCCAAGACCATTGACAACGACATCTGGGGCACCGACTTCTCCTTCGGCTTCGATTCGGCCGTCAGCATCGCCACCGATGCCATCGACCGCCTGCACTGCACCGCCAGCGCCCATAAGCGCGTGATGGTCATCGAGGTGATGGGCCACAAGGCCGGGTGGATTGCCCTCTATGCCGGCATGGCGGGCGGGGGAGACGTCATCCTCCTGCCGGAAATCCCCTACAACATCCACCGCATCGGCACCGCCATCCTCGACCGCCTGAAGCGCGGCAAGCCCTATTCCATCGTCGTCGTGGCCGAAGGCATACAGACCGACGGGCGGAAGCGTGCCGGCGAATACATCGCCCAGGAAGTGGAGTACGAGACCGGCATCGAAACCCGCGAGACGGTGTTGGGCTATATCCAGCGCGGCGGTTCGCCCACGCCTTTCGACCGCAACCTGGCTACCCGCATGGGCGGCCATGCCACGGAGTTGATTGCCAACGGGCAGTTCGGGCGGTTGGTAGTCCTGCGGGGCAATTATATCACTTCCATCCCGCTGGCTGAAACGGCCGGAAAAATGAAGGCGGTGACGGAGGAGCACGACCTGGTCGTCCAGGGGCGGCGGATGGGGGTGTGCTTCGGGTGAGGGGAGGCCGCTGTAGCGCCTTCATTATCAGGTTCTTGGTCGGAGTATTACCGGCCCGCGGGCGCAGTATACCCGGAGCGTGACTATGGATATCGGTGGAGAGGCCGGCCGAAAGGGGCGGCATTGGCGGAACCCGGAAAGGCCTGCTGCGGGAAAGCTACGCTTGAGGGGATGCTTCGGACGAGGTTTCTTCTTGGGAGCATTGCGCGTTTTCTTGGGAGCATTGCGCGTTGGCTTCCTTCACCTCGGCAATCTGTTGCCGGAAGTCCGCATCCCCCTTGATTTTGTTCAATGCCATGCGGGCGGCGTTCTGTTGCGACTCTTTCTTGGAGTAGCCCGTGCCCTTGCCGGCGGAGATGCCCTCCACCTTCACCTCGGTGTAGAACATCGGGCTGCGGTCCTTGTCTTCCACCTGGCTGATGAGTTCGAAAGACACGGCGAATTTGTACTTCTGGCTCCACTCAATGAGTTTCGACTTGAAGTTCACCTCCTTGCGCGACATCTTGTCCAGGTCGATGTATTCCTTCAGGATTTTCTTTTCGATGAATTGCTTGCAACGCTCGTAGCCCTGGTCCATATAGATGGCGCCGATGAAGGCCTCGAAGGCGTTGCCGTACATGTAGCTGTTGTGTGACGATGAGCGGACGGTGTATTTCACCAGTTTGTCCAGCCCTATCTCCACGGCCAGCTTGTTCAGTGTCTCGCGCTGCACTATCTTGGAGCGCGTGTTGGTCAGGAAGCCTTCGCGACGGCCCTCGAAGTGCCTGTAGAGCACGTCGGCCACCACGGCGTCCAGGATGGCGTCGCCCAGGAACTCCAGGCGTTCGTTGTTCAGCGGGCGTCCCTCTTCCGAGCGCAGGAAGACGGACTTGTGCAGGACGGCCTGCTTGTAGTAATGGATGTGGCGGGGGAAGAAGCCCAGGATTCGGTAGAAACAAAAATAAGACTCTCTGTCCCGGTGGAACAGGAGTCTTATTTTGTCTATTTGATTGCGTAACACGACCTTATTCAGCGTATTTCTTGAAGATGACACACGCATTGTGGCCTCCGAAGCCGAAGGTGTTGGACAATGCGGCGTTTACTTCGCGCTCCTGGGCCTTGTTGAACGTGAAGTTCAGGTCATAGTCAATCTCGGCGTCATTGTCACCCTCCTCGTGGTTGATGGTGGGGGGCACGATGCCGTTCTTGATGGCCAGGATGCTGGCAATAGCCTCCACCGCGCCCGCTGCACCCAGCAGGTGTCCCGTCATGGACTTCGTGGAGCTGATGTTCAGTTTGTACGCGTGTGCTCCGAACACTTCCTTGATGGCCTTGGCCTCGGAGATGTCGCCCACGGGCGTCGACGTGCCGTGTACGTTGATGTAGTCGATGTCCTCGGGATTCATCTCTGCATCCTCCAGGGCATTCTGCATCACCAGCTTGGCGCCCAGGCCGTCGGGATGGGAGGCCGTCAGGTGGTAAGCGTCGGCCGACATGCCCACGCCGGCTACCTCGGCATAAATCTTCGCGCCGCGTGCCTTGGCGTGCTCCAGTTCTTCCAGCACGATGCAACCGCCGCCTTCGCCCATGACGAAGCCGTCGCGGCTGGCGCTGAACGGGCGGGAAGCTGTCTCCGGAGAGTCATTGCGTGTGGACAGGGCGTGCATGGCGTTGAAGCCGCCCACGCCGCAGGCTGCGATGGCAGCCTCGGAACCGCCGGTGACGATGGCATTGGCCTTGCCCAGGCGGATCAGGTTGAATGCGTCCGCGATGGCGTTGGTCGAAGTGGCGCATGCGGAGCAAGTCGCGTAGTTGGGACCATGGAATCCGTACAGGATGGAAATCTGTCCGGCGGCGATGTCCGAAATCATCTTGGGGATGAAGAACGGATTGAAGCGCGGGCCTCTTTCCTGGCCCGTCAGCGCATAGTTGCCGGCTTCTTCTTCGAATGTACGGATGCCTCCGATGCCGGCGCCGAAGATGACGCCGATACGGTTCAAATCTTCTTTCTCTACGTCAAGACCGGAATCGCCCACGGCTTGTTTGGCTACCGCAACGGCATACTGCGTGTACAGGTCCATCTTGCGGGCTTCCTTGCGGTCGATGTATTGGGATGCATCGAAGTTCTTCACCTCGCATGCAAACTGTGTCTTGAAAAGGGAAGCATCGAAATGAGTAATAGGTCCAGCCCCGCTAACCCCGTTGACCAGATTCTCCCAAAACTCGGAGACTGTGTTGCCAATGGGGGTAACGGCACCAAGACCTGTTACCACGACTCTTTTTAATTCCATGTGATAAACGGATGGATGGGATTATTTAGAGTGCTCTTCGATGTAGTTGATGGCATCGCCTACGGTAGCGATCTTCTCAGCCTGGTCATCGGGGATGGAGATGCCGAATTCCTTCTCGAATTCCATGATGAGTTCTACAGTGTCCAGAGAATCGGCTCCCAGGTCGTTCGTGAAGCTGGCCTCGTTCTTTACTTCGGATTCTTCAACGCCTAACTTATCGACGATAATCGCTTTCACTTTAGATGCAATTTCAGACATAACTTTAAGTTTTTAGTTAATAATTAGGTTTATTTCTTTATTTTTGCCGTGCAAAGGAATGAATATTTCTTCGTCCGTGCAAATATTTCGGACATTAAGTGCGGATTTTTGCACATTTTTTACGCTTTTGTGCATAAAACATCGTGTATTATGGGAAAAAACATCGCTATTTTGGCTTCGGGCAACGGGACGAACGCCGAGAACATCATCCGTTATTTCCGCGAGAAGGCCACCGCCCGTGTGGCACTGGTATTAACCAACCGCCCGTCGGCCTACGTCCTGCAGCGTGCCGCCTCGTTGGACGTGCCCGCCCTTTGTTTCAGCAAGGACGAATGGGCGGACGGACGCCCCGTCTTGCAGGCGTTGCAGGCGCACGCCATTGATTTCGTCGTCCTGGCGGGCTTCCTGGCCCGCGTGCCGGACAACATCCTCCACGCCTATCCCCAGCGCATGGTCAACATCCATCCCTCGCTCCTGCCCAAGTTCGGCGGCAAGGGCATGTATGGCGACCGTGTCCACCAGGCCGTCCTGGCTGCCGGCGAGACGGAGAGCGGCATCACCATCCACTACACCAACGAGCATTACGACGAGGGCGCCGTCATCCGCCAGTATGCCTGCCCCGTCCTGCCGGACGACACGCCGGACACCCTGGCCGCCCGCGTCCACCGGCTGGAGTATGCCCACTATCCCGAGGTGATCGAGGCCTTGGTGCAGGCCTTGCCGGGTTAGGGTTGTCTATGTGCCTTCAAGGCGGGGACAAAGTGCCTTTCTCGCCGCACCTCCTCCCTACTTTGTCTATATGCAGTGACTTGGTAGGGAGGAGGGACGAGTCTGGGGCGATTTTGGGATGGAGACGGGAAAGCGGGCATTGCGCAGCTTGCACACGTGGAATCCATGATTTATCTTTGTGGCAGTTTACAGATGCCGTATGAAACACGTTGTCCTCTTCAGTTCCCTCCTGCTTGTCCTGCTTGGCCTCTGCGCCTGCGGGCATGGCTCCTATCCTGCGGCCTTGCACCGGGCCGATTCGCTGGCGGATGCCTGTCCGGACAGTGCCCGCGCCTTGCTGGCCCGCTGGGCGGACAGTGCGCGGCTGGCGCCGCGCCGCGTGCAGATGTACCATCGCCTGCTGACGGTGAAGGCGGCGGACAAGGCGTATGTGCGCCACACGTCGGACACCGTCATCAAGGACGTGGTGGCCTACTACGAGGACGGCGCTGACCCGTGGCTGCTGCCCGAAGCCTATTATTATGCCGGGCGGGTGTATAGCGACCTGGGGGATGCGCCGCAGGCGTTGGACTACTTCGAGCGGGCGGCGGAGGCCCTTCCCCCGAAGGGGCGGGAGATGCTGGCCGGGAAGATTTACAGCCAGATGGGGACGCTGTTCATGTATCAACAGATGCACGAAGAGGCATTGCAGATGTACCGCCGGTCGTATGCGGTTGAAGTGGAGGCGGGGGATGTGCGCGGGCAGATTTTCGCCTTGCGGGATATCGCAAATGCTTATCAAAGATTGGAGAAGGTGGATAGTGCATTGGTTTATACGCAAAGGGCTTATGCTCTTGCTTCTGAATACGGAAATGTGGACATGCTTAGTTTGGTTCAAGGGCAACGGCTTAGCTTGTATCTTCACCTGCAAAAGTATGATTCGGTGGAAGTTTGTTTGCGAGAGGCGTTTAGACATGTGCATAAAGCAAATCGTAGTGGGCTTTATTCTATGGCTTCTCTGTTGTATAACTATACAGGGCGTTTGGATTCAGCTGTTTATTATTGGAATTTGTTGGTGGATAGCGGCACCATCTATGCCAAGAATATGGCACATTTTGCTTTGGCGCAGGTAGCCATCCGTCGAAATGATGCCGATACAGCTTTGGATCATTTCGTGCAATATCAATTGTGCAATGATTCCATTCGTCGTCTGACAAATACAGAAACTATTCGTCGGATGCACTCCTTATATAATTATAGGTGGCACGAGAAGGAGAATCAGGAACTGAAGATGGAAAAGCAGCAGCGGCAATTCGTCTTCTATGCCGCCTTGGGTCTGTGTGTTTTGCTCCTGGCGGTGGCCTTCGGCTATGTGCAGTATGTCCGCCGGAAGCGCACGGAGTTGCAGCAGCGTCTGGAGTATGCCAACCGGGTAAAGGAGGAGGCGGAGCAGCGAAGCGAACTATTTATCCGGGAGAATAAGCAGAAAATAGCAGTCCTGGAGCAACAGCTGCGCGAGGCGGATGCTGCCCATCGGGAACAGTTGGAGCGTCAGAAAGAGATGATACAATGGGAGAACCGGCAGGCGAAAGCCGTTTTGGAGAAGCAACGTCTGATGGTGGCTGCCATGGAGGATACGGATGTGCGGAAGGAATTGTCGGCACGCCTTTCTTCAAATTATGTTGGGAACAAGATGTTAAAGGAGGCGGATTGGCAGCGCATAGAGAATGAAATCGAAGCTTTATCGCCGGGTTTCAAAGAGAAGCTGCAAGCTTTGTATCCCGATTTCAGCGAGTTTGAATACCATCTTTGCCTGCTGATCCGGCTGGGCATGCGTCCCGTGGATATGGCCGGGCTGACGGCGCATACCAAGGAAAGCGTGGCTTCGGCACGTCGCCGGATGTACGAGAAGGTTTTCCGGAAGAAAGGTTCGCCGGGCGATTGGGATGCCATTGTGCTTTCCTTATAGCCAAGTATATCAGTGAGATAGGCCTGTCTTGTACACTGCTTTGCACACTACCCGGCACGCTTGGGAACCAAATGCACACTATTTTGCACACTGTTTTTTTGTTGGGTAAAAGCAATGCCTGTTTAACTTTGTAGCAACGAAAAACAAAAATAGCTTGCTTATGATGAAAAGAATTTTGTGCAAATTGTTTGTGGTAGCATTGACCGCAGGTTTCATGAACGTGATGAGTGTGTCAGCGCAAAGTCAGGACACGGGTTACAAAGCTCTGTTGCAGGAACTGATGGAGGCTTCCGGCTCTTTGAAGAGCGTGCAGCAGATGATTCCGCAGATGCTCGCCCCACTGAAGGAACAGATGCCCGAACTGACTGAGGAGAGCATAGGGAAACTGCAGTCGCTCTTAGAGGACAGATTGGTGAACCGCATGGTGGATCTTTATGTCCCCATTTACCAAAAGTATCTTACTGCCGACGACTTGAAGCAAATCGTCGCCTTCTACAAATCTCCTGTCGGAAAGAAGTGGGGCGAAGCTATGCCGGCCATTACCGTGGATGGTGCCAAGGCGGGGCAGGAAATAGGGAAGAGCTTGCAGGATGAAATCAAGGCCGTGATGGAAGAGGCGGCTGCCCGATAGGCATTATACGCTACCCATTGGCGGAATGAATCAATCTATGGCAGGCCACGGACGGAGATATCCGCGGGCAAGGGCGGAGATATCTGCGGGCACGGACGGAGATATCTGCGGACAAAAGCGGAGATATTCGCCCGCAAAGCCGCACGATGGACCGACAGGATACAGTGTATATGGGTTTCAATTCCGCCAACGGGCCTTCTAAGTATCACTTGCACTTGCACGCCTGCGGCAGATGATGTACCTTTGCGGCATGAAAGTTAGCAAAACACCGTGCCCATGCCTGCCCGTATCTCCGAAATAGATTATCTCCGTTGCGTGCTCATCCTCCTGATGGTAGCCTTCCACCTGGTGTACATCGGCGACAGCTATCCGTATGCCAAGCAGGTGGTCTACACGTTCCACATGCCGGGTTTCTTGCTCATATCGGGCTATCTGGCCAACCCCCGGAAGCCGTGGGGCGCGTTGGGGCGGAAGTTGTGGTGGGTGTTCGTGCCCTACGTGGTGATGGAGGCGGGTTATACGGCGATGTGCAGCCTGTTGCCTGTCCGCGAGCATCTGGACGGGCTGACGCTGCCGGTCCTGTTGGAGAAAGTGTTCCTGCATCCGTTGGGGCCGTATTGGTACTTGCATACGTGGATGCTCTGTCTGCTGCTTCAGGCGGTGGTGTGGCACGGGCTGCGTGCCGGGCTGTTCACGCGGCTGACGGTCTTCGGGCTGGCGTTGTGGGGATTGGATGTGTGCGGGCTGCTGTCGTTCCCCACGGCGATGTACTTCCTTGTCGGCTGGGCGGTGGCCGGAGCGGGATTCCGCTTCGGAGAGGTGTTCCGTCCGTCCTGGGTGGCCGGGTTGCCGTTGGTGGTGTTGTGCGCATATCCGTCCAATCTGGACCGGGGGTGCCTGGGCGGGGTGGCCATCACCTTCTTCTGCCTTTGCTTCCTGATGAAGACCCACGGATGGTTGCCCCGTCGGGTGGAGCGTTGGGCCTGTTTCGTCGGGCGGAACACGTTGCCCGTCCTGTTGTTCTCCCCCGTCTTCACGTTCGTTTCCAAGCTCTATCTGCCTTACTTCCGCTTCGAGCCGACGGGGATGCTGTTTCTTCTGGTGTCCGTGGCCTTGGGCGTGGCGGGCAGCATCGGCCTGGCGTGGGCGATGGACAGGCTGCGTGTGTCGCCGTGGTTCTTCGGCAAGGAGAAGGCGGTGCGGTAGAGTTGGTATCTTATAAATAAAGAGTTATTTGTAATAGCGGGACAGACGTAACAATTCTTTGATTTCCGCATCGGTAAGCGTTTCGCGTTCCGACTTGTCATAAAGAGTCAAGAGGGTAAGGTGGCCCTCATCCATGCTGACCACTGCTTCGGTGTCCGTCAAGACACGGGCACCACCCCGTTTCCCTTTGCCCTTGCTGGTAATGCCAAGACGTATCTTACGGACATTGTCACCTAAATCGGTACCGAGGTAAGGATTGGTTTCCAATTCATCAATCAATTGCCCGACTTCATTCAGGAGGGAACGATATTTTTTGCTCAGGCGTTTTAAGTCTTTGCGAAAGACCGGGGAAAGCTTTATTTCAATCATGCCATTTCCTCTTCCAGTTCTCTTTTTATTTCTTCCAATTCTTCTTTGGCAGATTTGGGCTTGATTTTTCCGGCCTTTACCTCGTCTATCCAGCGAAACGCCTCGCGCAGTTCCTCTAACATTTCTTGTCGCTGACGGGCATGGCGTTGTTCTTTCGTCTCGGTATCCTTCCGCAACTTACGGAGTAGACGAATAGCAGATTTCATCAGTTCATCACTGCTTTCGATGGCTTTCAACTCTTCGTTGAGGGCGTGTTTCAGTTCCATTGTCGTCATGGTTGTCATAGTCATCAGTTGTTTAGCGGTTCTATTTGGCAAAGTTAGGGCTATTTTTCCTACTTTCCAACAACTTCCCACTTTCTTTTTTCCTTTCTTTCAGCCTTTTATCCCTGCCTGAACAGGTACGCCTGCCGTTCCCGTCGCAGCGGATAGTCGCCCCGCAGTTGCTCGAACTGTTCGGGGTGCGTCTTCAGCGCGTCGCTGTCGCGGCGGGGGTCATACATTTGCAGGTAGGCTTCCGTCTCGTTGGCGGCGGTGATGACGGGGTTCAGCGGCTTGGGCGGCACGATGTGGAAGTCGGGTTTCCGTCCGAAGAAGCGGCAGAGCGCCGTCAGAGCCATGCGGGTGGCGTTGGCCTTGCCGTCGGCGGAGTAGCCGGCGATGTGGGGCGTGCCGATGAAGGCCTTTGCCAGCAGGGTGCGGTCGATGTCCGGCTCGTTCTCCCACACGTCGATGACGGCTTCCGCTATTTGTCCGTTTTCCAGGGCCTGCAGCAGGGCGGGCGTGTCGGCCACTTCGCCGCGCGACGTGTTGATGAAGACCGGTTTGCGGCGCAGGGAGTGGAAGAATGCCTCGTCGGCCAGGTGGAACGTCCGGTGCCGGCCGTCGCGGACGAGGGGGACGTGCAGGCTGATGAAGTCTGCCTCCTCGGCCAGTTGGCGCAGGGGGGCATAGCGTCCGGGGCCTTCCTGTTCCTCGCGGGGCGGGTCATTGAGCAGGACCTTCATGCCCAGGTCGCCGGCCACTTCGGCCACCAGGCTCCCCACATGGCCCACGCCCACGATGCCAATGGTGCGTCCCGTCAGCGGTTTGTCCTGTTTCATCTGCAGCAGGAGCAGGACCGAATGCAGGTATTGCGCCACGGAGGGAGCGTTACATCCCGGCGCGTTGGCCCATGCGATGCCCGCTGCCTGGCAATATTCCGTGTCTATATGGTCGAAGCCGATGGTGGCAGTGGCAATGAACTGTACGCGGCTGCCCTCCAGCAGGGTGCGGTCGCAGTGCGTGCGGGTGCGGATGACCAGGGCATCGGCGTCCTTCACAAGTTCCGGCGTGAATGCGTTGCCGGGTGCATAGACCACTTCGTCGGCGATGTGCTCGATGGCCTCGCGGATGAAGGGGATTTTGTTGTCGACAATGACTCTCATAGTTAGTTAATATGCTTCTTTAAAAGGCCTGATGGCTTTCGGGGGTGCAAAGATACGTTTTCTTGCGCGGATTTTGTCCTGGTTTCTTCCACTTTTTTCATGCCCACCCGAGCCGCATCCGGCATCAGGGCCGGACGTTCCTTTTAATTCCCGATTTCCTTGACGAACGCCCTCCGCCGCTTGTGCTGTTCCGTCCGGAAGTAGTCCCACTGGGCCTGCACCTTGCCGTTCAGTTCCAGTTCGGGGTTGCTTTCGGCATATTCGAAGCCCAGTTGCTGGTAGACGGGGATGAGGTCGGAGAAGAGCAGGGCGTTGACTCCCTTGTTCTGGTATTCGGGCTTTACGGCCACGAGCAGCAGGTCCAGGATGTGCGAGCGGCGCTTGAAGAACAGGGCCTTCAGCAGGTAGAACCAGCCGAAGGGCAACAGGCGGCCGTGGGATTGCTGCAGGGCGCGGGACAGGCTGGGCATGGAGATGCCTACGGCCACCAGTTGGTCCTCTGCGTCGGTGATGAGGGTCACCATGCGCAGGTCCAGGATGGGCAGGTAGGACTTGATGTACTGGTCTATCTGCCGTTGGGTCAGGGCGGAGTAGCCGTAGAGGGGGCGGTAGGCTTCGTTCACCAGGTCGAAGATGGCCTGGCCGTAGTCCCGGGCGATTTTCTTGCCCGAGGTGTATTTCTTAATCTTCAGGTTATACTTGCGCTGGATGAGGTCGGAGATGCGGCGGTGCTTCTCCGGGATGGCGTCGGGGATGTAGATTTTGTATTCCACCCAGTCGGCATCCTTGCGGAAGCCCAGGCGTTCCAGGTGGGCGGGGTAGTAGGGATAGTTATAGGTGGTGGCCATGGTGCCCAGCTGGTCGAAGCCTTCTATCAGCATTCCTTCGGCATCCATGTCGGTGAAGCCCAGGGGGCCTTGGATGTGCGTCATGCCCCGTTCCTTGCCCCATTGCTCGACGGTGCGGATCAGTGCCTCGGACACCTCCGTGTCGTCCGTGAAGTCTATCCATCCGAAGCGCACTTCCTTCTTGTTCCAAGTCTCGTTGGCCCGCCGGTTGATGATGGCGGCCACGCGCCCCACGGGTTTGCCATCCTTGTAGGCCAGGAAATAGTCGGCCTCGCAGAACTCGAATGCCGGGTTTTTCTGCTTGTTGAATGTCGTCAGCATGTCGTCATACAGGTCGGGCACCGAGTAGGGGTTGTGCTTGTACAGTTCGTAGTTGAAACGGATAAAGCGTTTCAGGTCTCGCTGGGTGGAGACTTGCTTGATTGTTACGGCCATAATGTTTTTTCTCTATGTCTATTCGGGGCGCAAAGATAGCGTAAATCGTTAGCAATCGGAAGGGAACGGGGTGTTTTTTAGACTTCTTATCCTATTTATTCGATGGCCGGGGCAATTTTAGGGGCGGAAGTTTCCGTTATTCGGGGAGAATACTTATTTTTGGCGTTTACTTATCAATTTCAACTGAATGTTATGAAGAACAAGACTTTTCTCTGGTCCCTGCTGTTGGGATTATTGTTTGTGTATTCTTGCTCGGACGATACGCCGGGCCTGTCGGTCGACTTGCCGGAGGGCGCGAGTGTCGTGCTGGAGGCGCAGTCTGGGGCGGACAGCCAGCTGTCTTTCCATGCCTCGCAGGCGTGGACATCAAAGGTGGAGACCTCGGATGACGATGACGTCTGGCTGCAAGTGAGTCCCGCCAGCGGCGAGGCCGGTGACCATAAACTGACGTTGAGCGTCATCAGTCCCAACGACACCGGCGGCGAGCGCACCGCCACCCTGACCCTGATGTCCGGCGATTCGCCCCTGCAGATCACCGTCAGGCAGGAGGAGTACATCCGTCTGGATGAGACCACCTACCAGGTATCCAAGGAAGGAGGCGACCTGGACATCAACTTCCACACCACCATCGCACAGGGCGACTTCGGCGTCTATTCTTCTGCGAACGTGGATTGGATTACGGACCGGAACGCAACGGCCACCCGCGTGGCAGAGTCTTCCTTCCACATCTCCCTGCGCGTCGCGCCCAACGAGGGGAACCAGTCCCGCTCGGTCATGTATTACTTCGTGAAGGAACCGATTGACAAAACGAACCTCAACCCCTATATCCTGGCCACGGCCACGCTCGTGCAGGCCGGGCAGAATAGCGGGACGAGCGAGGACTACGGGGAAGACGGCAAGGTGGTCGTCCTCCAGGAGCACACCGTGGGCGACGGCATCCCCCTGGTGCTGATGGGCGACGGATTCATCGACACCGAGATAGAGAGCGGCTATTACGAGGAGGTGATGGACAAGGCCATGGAGAACCTCTTCACGGAATACCCCATCAGCGAGATGAGGGACTATTTCGACATCTACTGCGTGAAGGTGGTGTCGTCCACCAATGTGTTCGGCACTGGCGAGACGGCCCTGGGCTGCTGGATGGACAGCGGCACGAGCACCACGGTGGGCGGCGACCACACGACCGTGCAGGATTATGTGAAGAAGGTGGAGGGAATCGACCTGGAAAACACGCAGGTGGTGGTCATACTCAATTCCGATGCCTACAAGGGCAGCAACTATTTCTTCTGGTATGACGGCAATAACACGCCGCTTGACTTCTGCATCGCCTATTTCTCCGTCATCGGCAACCTGGAAAGCGAGGACTTCCGCCGCGTGCTGGTGCACGAGACCGTGGGCCACGGCATCGGCAAGCTGCAGGACGAGTATGCCTACGAGGAGAATCCCGTGATTCCCGACGACGAGATAACCCAGCTGCGCCAGCAGCAGGAGGACTTCGGCTGGTGGCTGAACGTGGACTTCACGGACGACCCGCAGGAGGTGTTGTGGAGCGACTTCCTCTCCGACACCCGCTACGAGGGCCAGGGCTTGGGCGTCTTCGAGGGAGGCGCCACGTATCTGTCCGGAGTCTGGCGTCCGACGGAGGAGAGCATGATGAACGGCAACACGCCGGGCTTCAACGCCCCGTCGCGCCGCGCCATTTACACCAATATCATCAAGCGTGGCGAGGGCCGCACCCCCGACCTGGAGGAATTCATCGACTTCGACCAGCGCACCTACGTGGCGCCCACGCAGACCCGTGCCGCCACGCCGAGCCGGCCGTTTGCCCGCCCGCAGGTGGTGCGCCTGGACCGTCCGTTGGGCGAGTGACCTCCGGGGCATCGTGCGAGGAACAACAATCCCCCGTCCGCAACTCTCAGCGTTGCGCGGCGGGGGATTTCCTTGAAAAAGAAGCAATAATCAGTCTTTCGTATTTATTTTGTGCGTGTCACTGTGTGGAGCACCTGTCCGTGCTTGTCCACCATGCGCAGTTCCAGCGACGCGGGGCTGGCGGAGAGGATGGAGAAGCCCGGTTCGCTGCTGCAGAAGACGGTGCCCTCCACGGGCTTCACCTTGCGGCTGAGCGAGCCGGAGGAGTTGGTGATATAGTCAATCCCGCTGTCCTTCATACGGATGTGCTGGAAGTTGTGGATGTGTCCGTTGATGTACATGTCCACGCGGTGGCGGCGCAGGATGGTGTCCACGCGGCGCTGCATGTCCAGGCGCTCCACGTCGTCCTTCGAGGTTTCGGCGTAGATGGGGTGGTGTCCCACGACGACGACCCAGTCTTCCTTGGCGGCGGCCAGCGTGGCGTCCAGCCACTCCAGCTGGGTGTCGATGTCCTGCTGGCAGGCGTCGGGATACTTGTCCGTCTCCTGGCGGTACTTGTCGATGAGGGGCGTGGTGTCTATCCACACGATGCGTACCGTGGTGCCTTCCTCGCTGAACGACTTGGTGTAGTAGCGTCCGGGCATCTCCCAGCGGCGGCTGACGCGGCTGTAGTCAATGACGGCCTGCGTCGAGCCGCGGTACTCGTGGTTGCCGCAGATGGGATGCCAGTCTATCATCAGTTCGGGGTGGGCGTAGATGAGCTCGTAGTTGGTCATCCACAGGGGGTCCTGGACGGAGCGCACGCCCTCGAAGTGGTGCACGTCGCCGGCGGCGATGACGCATTCGGGGCCCACCTCCTCGGCCATCACGCCCATCAGTTCGGCGATGGGTTTCTGGTCGTAGTAGCCGTTGCGGCCCAGGTCGTTGGCGATGTAGAAGTTGCATTTGTCCTCGTAGACGCTGTAGTCGATTTTCTCTTGTGCCACGGCCCACGTGCTAACCAGTGCGAGGGCCAGGAGCAGGAATGTCTTTTTCAGTTTCATTGCTTTTGTCTTTTAATAGATTAATGTTCGGTTTATCGGCCTGCGAAGGTAGGGGGCGAATCTGGAAGTTTCCTGGACTCGCTCCCCTTCCGTGCCGCGGCCGGCCGGTTCCGTTTCCGGGGCGGGTTTCGCCGGTCCCGATGTGGCGGTCCGCTAGTCCCGAAGTAGCGGCTTGCTAGTCCCGAAGTAGCGGGACGGGGGTTCAGAACGTCACCTTGACGCCTGCGTTGAAGCGTGCGCCGTAGTACTCGGCCTGCATGGTGCGGTCCGTGGTGCCCTGGTAGTAGCGCAGGGGCTGGTTCAGCAGGTTGGTGACGTCGGCATAGATGGTGGTCTTGAAGCGCTGGCCGAAGGTATAACTTGCGTTCAGGTCCAGGTAGTTCACCTTGTCATAGTAGCGGTCCAGCTGGGCCACTTCGCCCATCTCGTCCACGAAGCTGGAGGCGAAGTTGTAGCTGAGGCGCAGGTTCAGGCCCCACTTCTCGAAGAACAGCGAGGCGTTGGCCGTGTGTTCGGGCGAGCCTATCATGTCGATGTCTTCGCCGGGCTGCACGACGCGGTGCTCGAACTTGTAGTTCTTCGTGCTGTTGGCCGTATAGGTGTAGTTGCCGTAGAATCCCACGCACTTCAGGGCCGGGGCGATGAAGCCGAAGTCGCGCTGGTAGGCCACTTCCACGCCGTAGAGGTTGGCGTCGTAGGCGTTGATGGGCTTGCTGATGTCGTAGTCATATTCGCCCTGGATGGGGAGTTCGTCCGACATGCCCTGCCAGGCTTCGTCGACGATGACGTCGTTCACGCTCTTGTAGAAGAGTCCGAGGCTGACCAGTCCGACGGACTTGAAGTAGTATTCGGCGCTGAGGTCGACGTTGTAGGCCGTGGTGGGCTTCAGGCCGGGGTTGCCGATGGTGGCCTCTTCGTCGGCGCTGTTGTAGTTGACGCTGGGGATGAGGGCCGAGTATTTGGGTCGCGACAGGGTCTTGGTGAACGAGGCGCGGAGCTTGAAGTCGTCGTTCACGTCATACTTCAGCAGGACGCTGGGCAGCCACGTGGTGTAGTCGTTCTTGTGGTCGCCGGTGGGCACGAGGGCCTCGTTCTCGTCGGCATCCACCTCCCAGTTGAGGCCGCTGTACTTCAGGGCGGTGTGCTCCATGCGGAGGCCGAGCATGAGGTTGAGCTTGCTTCCCAGCTTCTGGTCGAGGCGCAGGTAGGCGCTGGTGATCTGTTCGTTGGCGTGGTAGTTGCCGGACATTTCCTCGTAGTCCGGTTCGCCCGTCATGCGGGTGAAGTCGATGCCGCCCAGGTATTCCTTGCTGACGAACGCCGTGCCTTCGGGGTAGTGGTCGCCGGCCATGAAGCCGCTGCGTATCTGTGCCGCGCCGTTGTTGCGCCAGGCGTCGCCGTCGTCGAATTCGCCGTCATACTTGTACCACTCCGTTTCGCGGTCCTTGGTCTTGTTGGTGTATTTGCCGCCGAAGCGCAGCGTGTTGCCGAAGAGGCCCTTGGCCAGGGGCAGTTCGAAGTTGAGGCGGAACTTCCATTCGTTCTCGTAGATGCTCTGGTCGCTGTTGGTCAGTTCGTCCAGCTCCCAGCCCTCGTCGCTCAGGGCGGGGAAGGCCAGGGTGGAGTAGGGGGCCCGTCCGCCCACGTCGTGGAAGGTGCCCAGCAGGTTGCTGCCCGTGTTGTTGTCCATCTTCAGGCCGAAGTAGCGTTCGTTGGGTCGGTCTTCGCTGGCGCGGGAGTAGGAGGCGGCCCAGTCCATCAGCAGGCGTCCGCCCAGGTTGTGCTCGCCGTCCAGCGTGAAGTCCATGGTCTGCTGGCGTTCCAGGCGGGCGTTCTTGGTGTCGTGCAGGCCGCCTTTGGTCTGCAGCTCGATGGACTGTTCGGCGGGGTCGCTCTCGTCCAGGTCTTTGTAGACGGCGCGGTAGCGGTTCTCCCAGTCGTTGCGGCGGTTGTAGATGCCTTTGAAGGAGATGCGGTGGTCGGGGTTGAACTCATAGTCCAGGGCCAGCGAGTAGCTCTGGCGTTCGCGGGTGACGTAGTACTGGCGCACCTGGGCTTCTTTCAGCACCACGTTGCCGTCGTCGTCCACGTCGTATTCAAATTCCGTGTTGTCCGAGCCGCCGGGGGCATATTGGTAGGAGCCGGATATCATCAGTCCCAGCTTGTCGTTCAGGAAGCGGTCGCCGTAGGTCAGTCCCAGGTTCAGCTGTGCCTTCTTGCTGACGGCGTTGTAGCCGCTTCCGGCCGTGGCGTTGAAGATGCGGCGGTAGGGCGTGTTCTTGGTGATGAGGTTGATGCTGCCGCCGATGGCGTCGCCGTCCATGTCGGCCGTCACCACCTTGTTCACTTCGATGGTCTGCACCATGTCGGCGGGGATGAGGTCCAGCTGCACGTTGCGCGTGTCTCCCTCGGCCGAGGGGATGCGGTTGCCGTTGATGGTCACGGAGCTGAGGTCGGCGCTGGTGCCGCGCACCTGTCCGAAGCGGGCCTCGCCCTGGTCATACTGCACGTTGATGCCGCTGATGCGCTTCAGGGCGTCGCCGATGTTGGAGTCGGGGAACTTGCCCACCTGGTCGGCGGACACTACGTTGCTGATGCCCATCGCGTTCTTCTGCGAGGCCAGGGCGCGGCGTTGGCCCTGGAAGGTGCCGCCCACCACGACCTCCTGCAGCTCGATGCCTTCGCTCAGGGTGACGTCGCGTTCCACGGTTTTCCCTTCGGGGACGGTGATGGTCAGTTCCACCGGGGAATAGCCCACGTAGCTGATTTTTATCTTATAGGTGCCGACGGGCAGGTTGGCCAATGTGTAGAATCCGTTGATGTCGCTGATGGCACCCGTGTGGAGGGATTCGATGAAGATGGTGGCACCCGGCAGGGTCTGTCCGGATTTGTCGACAATGCGGCCGCGGATGCTGCTCTGTTTGGTCTCGTTCACGTACTCTTTGGTGTTCTCATTTTCGTCGGCCAGCACGGGAGGCAGTCCGGCCATCAGTAAAATGAGCATGGAGAGGATTGTTCGTTCGATTTGTTTCATACGTTTCATGTTCTTGTTGTCCATTAGAAATTTTTTGCAAAAGTACGGGGTGCATGTTACAAGATTCTGGCGAAATTCTTAAGAATGGGTAACAAACGTGTTACAAACGTGTTACGCCTGCGTCGTTTTAACACGCTGATACTCAGCCTGCGGGCGCGGATATCCCCGCCCGTGCCCGCAGTAGTCCCCGTCCGCGGGCGGCGGTATCCCCGTGCAGGCGCCGCGATGATGTCCCGTTTGGATTGGCCTTATGTTCCCTAAAAATGTTCAAAGGGGGACGGCTGATTGGCGTGTGCGGAATCTTTTCCTAATTTTGCCTCCCACTATGCAAAAGGTATCTATTATAGAGGTAAAGACAGGGCACGAGATGGATGAATTCGTGCATTTGCCCCGCCGGCTGTATGCGGGCAATCCCTGTTATGTGCCCGATTTGGAGTCGGACATCCGGGAGACGTTCGACCCCGTGAAGAACGCCGCGCTGGAGTTTTCGGACATCCAGGCCTTCCTGGCTTGTGACGGGACGGGAAAAACCGTGGGCCGCATCGCCGGAATCATCAACCACCGCGCCAACGAGAAGTGGCACACGCGCCAGGTGCGCTTCGGCTTCATCGAGTTTGTGGACGATGTGGACGTGGCCGACGCCCTGCTGCGTGCCGTGGAGGACTGGGGGCGCGAACGCGGCATGGACACCGTGGTAGGCCCCATGGGCATCTTCGACTTCGACAAGGAAGGGATGCTCGTCGAGGACTTCGACCAGCTGGGTTCGTCCATCACCATCTACAATCCCCCCTACTATCCGCGCCACCTGGAGGCACTGGGCTATGTGAAGGAAGTGGACTGGGTGCAGGCGCGCATCGAGGTGCCCGCCGAGGTGCCGGCCCGCTATGCCCGCACGGCCGCCCTGGCGAAGGAGATGTACGGCCTGCATGTGCGCAAGCTGTCGGTGCGGGAGATGCTGGACGGCTACGGGCGCAAGGTCTTCCAGCTGCTGAACCAGGCCTATTCCCCGCTCTATGGATACACGGAGCTGATGGACCGCCAGATAGACGACTACGTGAAGCGCTACCTGCCCATCATCGACCTGCGGCTGGTGCCCGTGGTGGAGAACGCCGAGGGCGAACTGGTGGGGGCGGCCGTCACGATGACCAGTCTCTCGCGCGCCTTGCAGCAGAGCGGCGGGCGCTTGTGGCCCTTCGGCTGGTTCTACCTCTTGCGCGCCCTGCGCTGGAAGCGTTCGGACAAGGCCGACCTCTATCTCGTGGCCGTGCGGCCCGACTACCAGGGGCTGGGCGTCAACGCCTTGTTCTTCGCCGACCTTATACCTGTCTATAATGAACTCGGCATCCGCCAGGCCGAAACCGGCCCCCAGCTGGAGGACAACCTGAAGGAACTGTCCCAGTGGGCGCCGCTGCACCCGACGTTCGGCAAGCGGAGACGGTGTTATAAAAAGAAAATAGAAAGGAAGAAAATACAATGAGAAGAGTAGTAATCACCGGCATGGGCATCTGGTCCTGCCTGGGAACCACTTTGGACGAAGTGCGCCAGTCGCTGTACGACGGCCGCAGCGGGGTCATTTTCAGCCAAGAGCGCAAGGACGCGGGCTTCCGTTCGGCCCTGTGCACGGCTGTTCCCCAACCCAACCTGAAACCCTACGTGTCGCGCAACCTGCGCCAGTTTATGCCCGAGGAGGCGCAATACGCCTACATGGCCACCCGCGCCGCCCTGGAGGACGCGCGCCTGGATCCCGACTACATCGCCGCCCATGAGGTAGGCATCGTCTATGGCAACGACTCCGTGGCCGAAGCCACGATGGAGGCCCTGGACAAGTTCCGCGAGTTCCATGACACGGCGGCTTGCGGCAGCGGCAGCATCTTCCAGTCGATGAACTCCACCGTGACGATGAACCTGGCCTGCCTCTTCCGCCTGCGCGGCATCAACCTGACCGCCTCGGCCGCCTGCGCCTCGGGCTCGCAATCCGTGGGCCTGGCCTATCTGCTGGTGCGCGACGGCCTGCAGGACTGCGTGGTGTGCGGCGGTGCGCAGGAGAACAACATGTATAGCGTGGCCGCCTTCGACGGCATCCAGTCCTTCTCCGTGCGCGAGGACGAGCCGACGCGGGCCAGCCGCCCCTTCGACCGCGACCGCGACGGCCTGGTGCCCGGCGGCGGTGCCGCCACGCTGATTGTGGAGGACTATGACAG
>DWZE01000066.1 GCA_019118325.1 Candidatus Bacteroides intestinavium | reverse complement strand
AGCCCTGCATCGGCGGCTGCCCGGTGGGCATCCCCATCCCCGACTTCATCGGCAAGGTGGCCGAGGGAGATTTGGCCGGGGCCTATCAGCTGCTGCCTAAACTAAATTCCTATTTATTTTTATTCCATTCTCACCTTCACCGCATTCTTATGCGCGTCCAAATGTTCGTTGGCAGCCATGACCTCAATGGCAGGACCGATGAGGCGCAAGCCTTCGGGAGTAATTTCCTGGAAGGTAATCTTACGTATGAAGCTGTCCAGGCTGACGCCACTATAGGCACGCGCATAACCATTGGTGGGCAAGGTATGATTGGTGCCGGAGGCATAGTCTCCTGCGCTCTCTGTGGCGTATGGACCCAGAAAGACGGAACCGGCGTTCTTCACCTGTCCGGCCACATGGGTATAGTCCGACGTTTGAATGATGAGATGTTCCGGAGCATAGGCATTGGTCAAGGCAATGGCCTCATCCATGTTCCGCGCTACGATGAGTTTGCTGTTCTCCAGCGAGCGGGCAGCAATCTCACGGCGAGGCAACAAAGCCAACTGACGCTCCACCTCTTCCACCACAGCCCGGCAAAGGTCGGGAGAAGTGGTAACCAACACGGCCTGGCTGTCCACGCCATGCTCGGCCTGGCTCAACAAATCGGCTGCCACAAAGACAGGATTGGCCGTTTCGTCCGCCAAGACCTCTACTTCCGAAGGACCGGCCGGCATGTCGATAGCCACGTCGCGCAGGCTGACCAACTGCTTGGCAGCAGTGACATACTGATTGCCCGGACCAAATATCTTGTAGACACGCGGTACACTCTCCGTCCCATACGCCATGGCACCGATGGCCTGCACACCTCCTGCCTTGAAGATACGGCTCACACCGGCCACGCGGGCGGCAAAAAGAACGGCAGGATGCACCTTCCCATCCTTGCCCGGCGGGGTGCACAAGACGATTTCCTCACAACCGGCAATCTTTGCAGGAACGGCCAACATCAATACCGTACTGAACAGGGGCGCCGTACCACCGGGGATGTACAGGCCCACCTTTTCGATAGGCACCGCCTTCTGCCAGCAGGTTACGCCTGGCCTGGTTTCTACCCGCTTGCCCTCAAAACGTTGGGCAGCGTGAAACGTCTCAATGTTCTGCTTGGCCAGGCGGATAGCCGCTTTCAGGTCCTCGCTAACCAAATTCTCTGACTCGCACATTTCTTCCTCGGTAACGGCCAGCGACTCCAGCCGAACCTTGTCAAACTGTGCTTCATAATCCAATACGGCGCGGTCTCCCTCCGCCTTTATACGGTCGAGTATGACACGAACCGTATCGAACAAGCTCTCCACATTCAGTCCCGGACGCTTCAGAATCTCAGGCCACTGAGCCTTGTCCGGATATTCTACCTGTATCATGGTGAAATATAAATTAATTTACCGGTGATGGCACGCAGATGACACAGATGAAGCAGATTTACACAGACTCTTTATTATCTGGATATTAAAAATCTGTGGTCATCAGTTGTATCTGCGTCATCTGCGGGCCATAAATTCCTATTTACACAATCATCTTCTCTATCGGCAACACCAGTATGCCTTCCGCTCCCAGAGCTTTCAACTTCCCGATGATTTCCCAAAAACATTTTTCATCCAGCACGGTGTGTACCGAACACCAGCCTTCCTGCGCCAAGGGCATCACCGTGGGGCTCTTCATGCCCGGCAAGACGGAAACAATCTTCTCCAACTTGTCCTTCGGGGCATTCATCAGGACGTATTTCTTGTCTTCGGCTGTCTTTACGGCATCCATACGGAAAAGCAGTTCGCGCAGAATCCCGCGTTTTTCTTCACTTAAGTTCCTGTTACCAATGAGCAGGGCCTCGGACTTCATCACGACTTCCACCTCTTTCAGGCTATTGCTGACCAGGGTAGACCCGGAACTTACGATGTCGAAGATGGCATCTGCCAAGCCTATGCCCGGCGATACCTCTACCGAACCTGTGATGACGTGAATCTCGGCCCGCACCCCCATCTTCTTCAAATAAGCAGACAGGATGCCAGGATAGGACGTGGCAATCTTACGCCCGTTGAACCACTCTACACCGGGATAATCCACCTCCTTGGGCACCGCTAACGACAGGCGGCACTTGCTGAAGCCCAGCCGTTTCACAATCTCCGCATCTTCGGACTTTTCCACAAACTCATTCTCACCCACAATGCCGATATCGGCCACGCCTGTAGCCACGGATTGGGGGATGTCGTCGTCCCGCAGGAAGAGCACTTCCAGGGGAAAGTTGGAAGACTGCACCAACAGGGTGCGCTTCGTGGCGTTCAGTTTGATATCCGATTCTTCCAGAAAGGACATCGTTTCGTCATACAGACGACCTTTGGCTTGTACTGCAATTCTTAGCATGTCTCTTTTTTATGTTTTGATTATACTTCCCAGGTCCTGGAAAAAGAACGAGGCTTGCCAGCAAATACCGGTAAGCCTCGTCTTTCTCTATGCTTTTCATTACGCACAACTTCTTCGCCCACCGAGATTATCCGACGGAATGATGATGAAGATGATGTGCGATGAATGTTCTCATAACTCTGATTTTTTGTTTTCTGCGACAAAAATATAGTTTTTATTCGAATATACCAAGGATTTATCGCGAAAAAGATATTTTTTCTGTCAATTAGCGCAGAAAAGGTTTCAGCGACTGCTCCAGGTCCAGCAGGTATTTCTTGGCTTCCACGCCACCCGCATAGCCTATCAGCGAGTGGTTGCTGCCAATGACTCGGTGGCAAGGCACGAAAATGGAAATGGCATTCGCCCCGTTGGCCCTGGCCACGGCACGGACCACATCGGCATTGCCCAACTGTGTGGCCACTTCGGCATAAGAGCGGGTTTCTCCATAGGGGATTTCCATCAATGCCTGCCACACCTCCTGCTGAAATTCAGTACCTGCCAACAACAAGGGTACATCAAACGACGTCCGCTCATGCCTGAAATATTCGTTCAGTTGCCGAATGGCTTCCACGTGGATATCTGAAATCTGCCTCCTATACAAAGCTTTCAGCAACCGGTGCAAACGATTGTCCACCGCCTTACGGTTTCGCCGGTTCATCCAGTCACAAAGACAAAGCTTGTCACCCATCGAACCCAGCAACAAATCTCCACAAGGAGAACAATAAGTCTGTATACAAATTACATTGGTAGTCATTATTATCTATTTTGGAGTCAATCCATATCCCTGTTTACGCTGCCCAACATCTATTTGAGCCGCCTAAACAGGGATTCTGGAAACCTGAACAGGAATTTTAGAAATCAATCTCCGCATCTTCCACCTCACAACGATGGAAATGCATCTCCTCAGCAGCTTTCTCCTTCGGAAACGTGAAATAGGTACAGACGGCCTCCGTGCACAACTCGTCGCGACTATTGTACAGACGGGCCTCGATGACCGCCAGGTTCCGCTTCTGCTCACGAAGCCGGGCACGGAGCGTCAGCCATGCATCGTTGGTGGAGATGGACTTGCGGAAACGTGTCTCCATCTTGGAAGTAACGCCTCCCGTCTGCAACTTGCGAAAGACCACCCAACCGCAAATCTCGTCCAGCAGGACAGACTGTATGCCGCCGTGCAAGGTGTTCAACCAGCCCTGATATTCGGGCCGTGGCGTCCACCGGCTGACTATCTCGTCTCCATCCTCATAAAACTCCATGTGCAAGCCGGCCACATTATGGGGCGAGCATCCGAAACAATTATAACCGTCTGTTTCTTTCCACGGATTGATTATCTTTTTCATGGCTCCAAACAAATTAAGCTACTCATTGAAATTTAACAAGCACCAGCACCGGTGTATTGGCCTCATCAAAAAAGCCGACGCGTCCCTCTTGCAGGCGTCCGAAGAAACGGGTCGTGTTCAAGGCCTGCTTCACGCGGTCCTCCGTCTCCAGATCGGGGCAAGCCATCATCGTACTGATCAGCTGGGGGAAGGAAATAGAGGTGGGATTGCCTTCTTCCGTCTGATAGCCACCATTGATGAGATTGCATCCGGCCTGGCCATGCAGCGTCTTTTCGGCCACGTTCAATTCGACAAAAGGCTGATTCTCCATGCTATCGGCAATGGCCACGCCCATAGCCTCCACAATCTTCCACTTGCCGTTCAGGTCGGCAAGGGTCATGTCCGGTTCCTTTTTCTTCAGCACCAGGATGGGACGCTTCGTGGAGTTGCCGCACAAGCCGATGTTCTCGTCGCCCAGACGGACATACTTCTTCACCTGCGCCAAGGCATTCAATACGTTCTGCTCTCCCGTCATGTCCGGACACATCATGCGGGTAGTGCCCAACTGACCCAGGTCGATGGTGCCCGGCTCGGCATTGACATCGAACGAACCCATCAAACGGTTGCATCCCGCATGGCCATGCACACGCCCCGTAGCCTTGTCAAAACCTATATAAGGAAACGTCTGCCCCGGAGCAGGCACCACGGCCGCCCCGTTTATCTCAACAATATTCCATTCGCCCTCAATGTCGGCCAACGACGCGGCTGCTTGCTTGGTGGAACCACACGATGACAAGCCGGTCATGACGGCTGCCAAACAGAAAGTCACTAAAATCTTCTTCATTTCTTTTGTTGTCTTTAAGTTAGATTGATTAATAACCGATAACAAGCGGCCTCTTTTTCAGACACCGCACTGCAAAGGTAAGAAATAAACCCGAAAGCAAGCCAATTGTTCACAAATTGCCTGCAAAAGCCCGAATGATTTAGGAAGTTTTTTATGAATATGTAAGAATTTAGCCGTATATTTGCTGACGCAAAGCGGACCTATCCCCCTGCGCAAGCCAAAGTACTGCGGAGCACGAGCCAAAGTACCGCCGAGCGCAAGCCAAAGTACCGCCGAGCAAAAACCTAATGTGACATCATTTTCAACTTTAACAATAACGACTAAAGAAATGGGTAAAGTTCTTATTATCGGTGCAGGCGGTGTAGGTACCGTCGTTGCGCACAAAGTGGCTCAGAATCCGGATGTATTCACCGACATCCTAATTGCCAGCCGCACCAAATCGAAATGCGACGCCGTCGTGAAGGCCATCGGCAACCCGAACATCCAAACCGCACAGGTAGATGCCGACAATGTGGACGAACTGGTGACCCTGTTCAACAGCTTCAAGCCCGAAATCGTAATCAACGTGGCCCTGCCCTATCAGGACCTGACCATCATGGAAGCTTGCCTGAAGACGGGCGTGAACTATCTGGACACGGCCAACTATGAGCCCAAAGACGTGGCACACTTCGAATACAGCTGGCAATGGGCCTACAAGAAGCGTTTCGAAGAGGCCGGCCTGACCGCCATCCTGGGCTGCGGCTTCGACCCGGGCGTGAGCGGCATCTATACGGCCTATGCCGCCAAGCACCACTTCGACGAAATCCAGTACCTGGACATCGTAGACTGCAACGCCGGTAATCACCACAAGGCATTCGCCACCAACTTCAACCCCGAAATCAACATCCGCGAAATCACGCAGAACGGACGGTATTACGAAAACGGCCAGTGGATTACGACCAAGCCCCTGGAAATCCACAAGTCCCTGAATTACCCGAACATCGGCCCGCGTGACTCCTACCTGCTCTATCACGAGGAACTGGAGTCGCTGGTGAAGAATTTCCCCACCATCAAGCGTGCCCGCTTCTGGATGACCTTCGGACAGGAATACCTGACCCACCTGCGCGTCATCCAGGACATCGGCATGGCCCGCATCGACCCGATAGACTACAACGGCATGCAGATTGTGCCCCTGCAATTCCTCAAGGCCGTATTGCCCAATCCGCAAGACCTGGGCGAAAACTATGACGGCGAGACCTCCATCGGTTGCCGCATCCGGGGCCTGAAGGACGGCAAGGAACGCACCTATTATGTATATAACAATTGCAGCCACCAGGCCGCCTACCAGGAAACAGGCATGCAGGGAGTGAGCTACACCACGGGCGTACCGGCCATGATCGGCGCCATGATGTTCCTCAAAGGTCTGTGGAAGCGTCCGGGCGTATGGAACGTGGAAGAGTTCGACCCGGATCCCTTCATGGAGCAACTGAACAAACAGGGACTGCCCTGGCACGAGGTATTTGACGGAGACTTGGAACTGTAAAAGGAAGAACCCAAAATGAAGAATGAAGAGTTTTCCGCTATTCAATAACCGGAAGATATTCTGAGCGAAGCTGATTGCGGCGCAGCCTCGGTGTGCAGCGAAAAATCCTTCATTCTTCATTAAAACCAATATGCAATGAACATAGGAGACAAAGCGCCCGAAATCCTGGGCGTGAACGAAAAAGGCGAAGAAATCCGGCTGAGCGATTACAAAGGCCGGAAAGTAGTATTGTACTTCTATCCGAAGGACAGCACGTCGGGATGCACAGCCCAGGCCTGCAACCTGCGCGACCACTACGCCGAACTGCGCGAAGCCGGCTATGCCGTGATAGGCGTCAGCGTGGACAGCGAGAAGTCGCACCAGAAGTTTATCGAGAAGAACGCCCTGCCCTTCCCCTTGATTGCCGATACGGACAAGAAACTGGTAGAACAGTTCGGCGTATGGGGCGAGAAGAGCATGTACGGACGCAAATATATGGGCACCTTCCGCACCACCTTCATCCTGAATGAAGAGGGCATCATCGAGCGTATCATCTCTCCCAAGGAAGTAAAGACCAAGGAACACGCCTCCCAGATATTGAACGGAAACAAATAACCCTTAATCATAAAAGAAAGTGGCAAAGAAAGACGAACTGAACTTTGAAAACGAAGGCGGCACACCGCAAGTCTCCAGCGAAAAGCTGAAAGCCTTGCAAGCCGCCATGGACAAGATAGAAAAGAGTTTTGGCAAAGGCTCCATCATGCGGATGGGCAGCGAAGAGGTAGAAGACATTGACGTAATCCCCACCGGCTCCATCGGCCTGAATGCCGCCCTGGGCGTAGGAGGTTACCCTCGTGGACGCATCATCGAGATTTATGGCCCCGAATCGTCCGGTAAGACAACCTTGGCCATCCATGCCATCGCCGAGGCACAGAAACTGGGCGGCATCGCGGCCTTCATCGATGCGGAGCATGCCTTCGACCGTTTCTATGCAGCCAACCTGGGCGTGGACATAGACAACCTGCTCATCTCCCAGCCGGACAATGGCGAACAGGCTCTGGAAATTGCCGACCAACTGATACACTCGTCGGCCGTGGATATCATCGTCATCGACTCCGTAGCGGCACTGACCCCCAAGGCTGAGATTGAAGGCGACATGGGCGACAACAAGGTAGGTCTGCAAGCCCGCCTGATGTCGCAAGCCCTGCGTAAACTGACCTCCGCCATCAGCAAGACGCGCACGACGTGCATCTTCATCAACCAGCTGCGCGAAAAAATCGGCGTGATGTTCGGCAACCCCGAAACCACCACGGGCGGTAATGCCCTGAAGTTCTATGCTTCGGTGCGCATTGATATCCGTCCGGGCCAGGCCATCAAGAATGGCGAGGAGGTCATGGGACGCCAGACAAAGGTAAAGATTGTAAAGAACAAGGTGGCACCTCCCTTCCGCAAGGCGGAATTCGACATCATGTTCGGCGAAGGCATCTCACGGGCGGGTGAAATCATCGACCTGGGCTCGGATTTGGGCATCATCAAGAAGAGCGGCTCATGGTTCAGCTACAACGATACGAAGCTGGCCCAAGGACGTGACGCTGCCAAACAGGTCATCCTGGACAATCCCGAACTGGCCGAGGAACTGGAAACACAGATCTTCGAGGAACTGAAGAAGGAAAAGTAATCCTCAACTCATAGACAGAAACAAGGCGGATGAAGGATAGCAAAACATTCCATTTCATCCGCCTTATTTTTAAGCCTGTTGGAATTACCTCAATTGGCAAAATCCACGTCCAAGTCCTTCAATTGCTTGCCCAGGTCCTTCATCTGTTCGCCGAATTGCTTCCAAGTATCACTATCAAAGTATTTCCGTAAATCCTTGAGGGATTCCAGTTCTTTCAACGAATCCAAACCTTTCAAGGACTGCAAAGCCTGCAGGTTCTCCAGACCCGAAGAATGTTCCAACGACGCGGAAGAAGTATAGAGAAGGATGTTCTTCACATCCTCCATAGTCATCAACCCCTCCAGATAGACAAATCTCAACGAGGTCACTCCATCTTCCGTGAACATAATCAGTTCCTTTATCTTGCTCCCGCTGCGGGTGATGTAAAACTCGGACGTAGTGTTTTCCCCTTTTTGCTTCATCAGCAGTTCAAACTTGGACGACTCGAGCAAAGCATGTATGTCCTTCCTCATATCATTGTAGACCACTTTCTTGGAGGTTGAAAGCAGGCTGACCGAGTTCAGATGCTTCGATGCCGAGCCGACATAGATATTAGAGAACAGATGCGGCCCCATTTCCAGCATAGCCTTGGAAATGTAGACAGATTTGACCCCATTCTTGTCGCTGTATTTATGGAACAGCTTCTCTTGTGCCTGTCCCCACAAAGGAACAAACATCAGTAACATCATTAAGTAAAAACTGATAGTTCTCATGATTTTATAATTTTAAGTGATTATTGTTTGAATTCATTCCTGACGGCTTGATTGGTAGCCATAATATCCCGTTGCGAAGCCTCCAGTTGCTCCATACCCTCGTTCCAGGTCTGTGACATCTCTGTGAAAATGGCCTGCAAAGCCCGATGGGCATCCTCCGGATTGGTGAAGGTATCCTGTGGAGTAACGGCCAAAGCCGGACGACGCATCTCCGCAATGCCGAAGCCCAATCCGATGAGCAACAATACCGAAGCAGCCACACTTCCCCACCACAACCGACGCCGGCGCGAGGCAGATGCCTTGCGGTCAATCAACATTTCCAATTCCGTTTCCAGGTCATCGGGCACAATCCTATCCCCAACAGGCTCCGCATGCAAGGAAAGAAACAAGGCGCGTTCAGCCTGCAAATCTTCCGGCAAGCCTTCCACCGACCGAAAAGCCCGAAGCAGGCTTGCCTCTTCCTGTTCGGTAGTCAGACCATCGTAATACCGAGTCAACAATCTCTCAATCTCTTCTTTTTTCATAGCCGCATAGTTTTAAATAATCCTCTCGTATTTTCTTCCGGGCCCGAGACAACATCACACGGACATTGCCGGCACTAAGCCCGGTCAAATGTTCAATCTCCTGGTAAGAATACCCCTGTATGTCGCGCAGACGTATCACCTGTCGCTGCTGCAAAGGTAAACGGGCAATCAGTGCCTGCACCACCTGCACATTGTCACGGACATTCGTATCATCGGGAGTAGCCACAGGCAAGGTAGCCGTCAGTTCCACCTGCTGCCGTTCACGCACGTAACGGGGAGAACGAAGCAGGTCCACACACATGTTGCGCACCAATGTCGTACAGAAAGCCTCCGGATTGTCAATGACGCCCAATGTGTCTCGCTTATCCCACAACTTCAGATAAGCATCCTGCAACACATCACGAGCATCATCTTCGTTCTCCAGCAGACGCAAGGCCACCCCATATAATTTGCGATGGTAAGGCAAAAACATCTTCTTAAAACTGACTGCATCCATTAAGCTTCTCAATTAATAACACAAGCCATAGCGGCCTTTTGTAAAAAAGACGATATATAAACGCCTTTTGTTACGCTTCCCTGCTAAAAATAATAATAGGCCTTGTCTCCCGACAAGGCCTATTCACAACACAAACACAAAATAAAACACGACAAAACTACTATGCGGTCTATCTGTCTGCACCCATATGGGTACAAATACAGAATTTAGGTATTCACATACATATCATCTGTCAAATAGCCGCATATAAACCCCACAAATGCGGGGATGCATTTGCAGGGTATGCTGTTCTATTTATTGAATACCTTTCTCGCGGAGGTGCAATTGCCACTTCCACGCGGAAAGCAATGTATCTTCAATGGGTGTATCGGCCTTCCAACCCAACTCGTTGTTGGCCAGCGAAGGATCGGCCCATACTTTTTCAATGTCACCGGCACGACGCTCGGTGATCTGATAGTTCAACTTCACGCCCGTTGCCTTTTCAAAAGCATGAACCAACTCCAAAACGGAAAGGCCGCGGCCTGTACCGATATTGAACACTTCGACCTTGGCCTTCTGCTTCTTCTCCAGAATGCGGGCAATGGCTACCACGTGGGCTTTCGCCAAATCCACTACATTGATATAGTCGCGGATGCAGGTGCCGTCGGGAGTGTCATAATCATTGCCGAAAATGCTCAGTTTCTCGCGAATGCCAATGGCCGTCTGCACAATATAAGGCACCAGGTTCTGAGGAACTCCGTTGGGCAGCTCACCCAGCAAGGCCGACGGATGCGCACCTATCGGATTGAAATAGCGCAACAGGATGGCACTGATGGGAGAACCGGAAGCTACGGTGTCCTGAATGATTTCCTCGTTAATCTGCTTGGTATTACCATAAGGAGATTCGGCCTTCTTAATCGGAGCCTTCTCTGTTACCGGCAATATATCGGGTTGTCCATAGACCGTGCAGGAAGAGGAAAATACGATACCCTCCACCCCATATTTGGGCATCAGTTCGAGCAAGTTGATCAGCGAACCGATATTGTTGCGATAATAGAGCAAAGGCTTCTGCACGGATTCGCCCACGGCCTTGCTGGCAGCAAAGTGGATAATGGCCTTGATGCCTTGATACTTGGCAAACACGCCTTCCAAACCGGCGTAATCCAGGCAATCCAACTTTTCAAAGGCAGGACGGATACCCGAAACAGCCTCAATGTTATCTACCACATCGGCACTCGAATTGGAAAGATTATCGACAATCACAACCTCGTAACCAGCATTTTGAAGTTCTACCACAGTGTGCGAGCCAATATAACCCGTACCTCCTGTGACCAAGATTTTCTCTTTCATACGTATATAATTTTACGGATTAAACTCATTAACGCTACAAATGTAAGGATTTAAATTGGTAACCGTACCCAATTATGACAAAAAAATGCAGTCATAATCCAAATAAAGCTGATAAACCCTTGTCAACCCCCGAAAATCCCATAAAGGCCATAGCCAAGAGGCCGGCCGTCAGCAACGCTATGGGGGTTCCTTGCATCCCCTTAGGAATGGCAGACAGACTCATTTGCTCACGCATGCCGGCAAACAAGACCAGAGCCAAACCAAAGCCCAAGGCTGTAGCGAAGGCATAAATGACGCCCGTCAACAGGTCAAAGTCCTTCTGAATCACCAGGATGGCCACGCCCAAAATGCAACAATTCGTCGTAATCAACGGAAGGAACACTCCCAAGGCCTGGTAAAGGGAAGGTGACACTTTCTTCAGGATAATCTCTACCATCTGCACCAGACCTGCAATGACCAAGATGAAAGTAATGGTCTGCAAATAGCCCAACTCAAAGGCATCAAGCACGAACTTCTGCAAAAGATAGGTAACGATGGTCGATAGGGTAAGCACAAAGGCCACGGCTGCAGCCATGCCCAACGCAGTATCTATCTTCTTGGAAACACCCAGAAAGGGACAAATGCCCAAGAATTGGGACAGCACTATATTGTTGACGAATATCGCCGAAATGAAAATCAATAGGTATTCCATGACAAATGATTATTATTCTTTCTTCAACTTGTTCACGATGGCAATCAGATAGCCCAGGGCAATAAAGGCTCCCGGCGCCAGCACAAAAAGCAGCATGCCATAGTCTTCGGGGAAAAGCGCCAGCCCAAAGACCCGGCCGGTCCCCAACAGTTCACGCACGCTTCCCAGCAAGGTAAGGGCAATGGTAAAGCCCAACCCGATGCCCAGCCCATCGAAAAGGGAGGACAACGGCCCGTGCTTGGAAGCAAAAGCCTCGGCACGCCCCAAGACAATACAGTTTACCACAATCAGCGGAATGAACAAGCCCAATGTGGCGTACAATGCAGGCACATACGCTTGCATCACCATCTGAAGCAAGGTGACGAACGAAGCGATGACCACGATATAGGACGGAATGCGCACCATGTCCGGTATCAGGTTCTTGATGGCCGAAATGACGGCGTTGGAGCAAACCAGCACAAACATCGTGGCCAGCCCCATCCCCATCCCGTTGATGGCAGACGACGTAGTGCCCAACGTAGGACACATGCCCAACAGAAGCACAAAGGTAGGATTCTCCTTGACAATCCCGTTCACCAACACTTTCATATTGTTCATCGTTTGTATCTCCTATTCTTTAAGGTTCAACTTGCTGCGAAGCCCCCGTGGCGCCATCTGCCGTGTTTTGTCCGGCATAGGCGGCATAAGCGGCATTGACGGCCGCCAGGAAAGCCCGCGTCGTGATGGTGGAAGCGGTGATGGCATCCACCTGGCCTCCGTCCTTGTCCACGACCAATGGCGCCTCGCCGGGATTCATCCCCGTAATGTCTCCCTTGCCTCCCTTCTTGAACCAGGCATCTGCCTTCGAGCCGAGGCCGGGAGTTTCCGCATGGGACAGGAGAGAATAATCCAGGATATTCCCTTGGGCATCAAAACCGACCAGGATACGGAGTTCTCCTCCAAAGCCCATGGCCGAAGCCTCTACGGCTGCCCCGACATAAGTCCCTCCTTTCGTGGCGGGATAGACGGCATACCCCACGCCATCCACCTCCTGGACTTTCTTCTCGGCAATAGGGTCGTTGTCAAAGCCCGGCACGACGGCACGGACCGCATCGCTCAAAGCCTGGGCCTCGGCACGGGCGATGGGCCCTTTCGTCAGTTGGTTCACATAGGCCAACAAAGCCACGGAGACCACCGTCACGCCTGTCAGCACCAACAGCATATTCTTTAAGGATGATTCCAGCTTCTTCATTTCTTCTTTGCTACCTCCCCGAAGCGTTTAGGTTTGACATACGTATTGATTAGCGGTGTGAATGCGTTCATGATCAGGATGGCAAAGGACATGCCCTCCGGATAAGCGCCGAACAAGCGGATGACCACCGTCAGCAGACCGATGCAGACGCCGTACAACAACATTCCCCGATGATTCATGGGCGAAGTGACATAGTCCGTGGCCATAAAGACCGCCCCCAGCAGCACACCGCCCGTCAGCAGATGGGTCAGCCCGTCGGCATACTTGGCAGGATCCACCCAGTGCATCAGGGAGGTCAACACGAATACCGTGGCCAGGATGGACACGGGGATATGCCACGTGATAATCCTCCGCAAGAGCAAATAGCCCAGTCCCAACAGCACGGCCAGGGCACTGACCTCGCCGATACATCCGGGATTGTTGCCCAAGAACAGGTCGAACGCAGCGGGCAACTGGTCGGCAGACATGCCGGGCACCCCGTTGATCAGACCTTTCATCACCGCCAACGGGGTGGCCGTGGTAACGGCATCCGTATAAGCCGTCACCTGCCCCACAACCGGCCAGCTGGTCATCTGGGCCGGGAAAGAGAGCAGCAGGAAGACACGGCCCGCCAACGCCGGATTGAACAGGTTGCAGCCCAGCCCGCCAAACGACATCTTCACCACGCCGATGGCAAAGAGGGCTCCCAGCACGACTATCCACAGAGGCAGATTGGACGGAAGGTTGAACGCCAACAACACACCGGTGATAAGGGCTGAACCATCGCCTATGGTGGTATGCCCGCGCTTCAGCAGGTACTTGCCGATGGCCCACTCAAAGAACACGCAGGAGGCCACAGACGTGAGCGTCACCAGAAAAGCCCCCACGCCAAAAAGATACAACGACACGAGGAAAGCCGGCAGCAACGCCACCAGCACCCCGTACATATTTCTTCGCACGCTGTCGCGCCCATGGACGTGGGGCGACAAGGATACAATCATTTTTTCCATCACTGAGAAACTATAATGTCACTTCTACAAGACTCACTTCGCCTGACGGGCCTTCACCATCGCCCCGACCTTCGACTTGCCCAGCCGGACATAGTCCAGAATGGGGCGTCCGGACGGACAGGTGAACTGGCAGGAGCCGCATTCGATGCACGACAGGATGCCCTCCTGCTCCACCCGCACAAAGTCACCATGGGCCGAAGCCGTGGCCAGCAGATAGGGCTCCAGCCCCATCGGGCAGACGGCTACACACTTGGCACACCGGATGCAGGGCTGAACCGCCATCCGACGGGCTTCGCGACCGCCCATCAGCAGCACCCCGGAAGTCCCTTTGGACACCGGCACGTCCAGACTGACCAGCGACCGCCCCATCATGGGTCCTCCCGCAATGACCTTGCCCGTATCTTCCGGCAGGCCGCCGCAGGCCTCCACCAGCTGGCCGACCGGCGTGCCGATGCGCACCAGCAGATTGGAGGGCCGGGCCAGCGACTGCCCGGTGACGGTCACTATGCGCTCGAACAGGGGCTTGTGCTTCTGCACGGCCTGGTAGACGGCAAAGACCGTGGCCACGTTCTGCACCACGGCTCCCGTGGACACCGGCAACGCCCCGGCGGCCACCTGGCGTCCCAGCACGGCGTCTATCAACTGCTTTTCCCCGCCCTGCGGATATTTCACCTTCAGGGGAACGACCTCGACGCCGGCACAGGCCTCCGCCGCTTTCGTCAGCAGGCGGATGGCGTCCGGCTTGTTGGCCTCGATGCCGATGTAGGCTTTCTCCACCCGGATGGCCTTCATCAGGATGGAGACGCCCACGACGATTTCGTCGGCATGCTCCACCATCAACTGGTGGTCGGCCGTCAGATAAGGTTCGCACTCCACGGCGTTGACCACCAGGCATTCGGCCTTCAGGGGCGGAGGGGGACTGAGCTTCACATGGGAGGGGAAACACGCGCCGCCCATCCCCACGATGCCCGCATCGGCAATCTTCCGCAGAATCTCTTCGGGGCTGAGGGGACAGTCACGGACCAGCGTCTCGCTGCGGTCTATGGAGGGCTCCCACTCATCGCCCTCCACGTCGATGAAGATGGCGGGGCGGGGATAGCCGCTGACGTCTATGGCCCGGTCCACCCGCGCCACACGGCCGCTGACGGAAGCATGGACGGGCGCCGACACAAAGCCGGCGGGGTCGGCAATCCTCGTGCCCACCTTCACTTCGTCGCCGCGGGCCACGATGGGCGTAGCCGGGGCGCCGATGTGCTGGGAGAGCAGGATGACGGCCTGCCGGGGCAGGTCGGCCTCATGTACCGGATGACGGGCGGAGAGCTTGTTCTCCTGGGGATGGATGCCCCCTTTTGAAAATGTCTTCCACATAATTCCTTGTGAGTTTAGTTCATAACTATGACGCCTTGCGGACAGGCCTCCACGCAACGGCCGCACGCCTCGCACTTGCGCGGGTCGATACGGGCCAGGTTGTCCTCCAGCACGACGGCTCCGGAGGGACACGTCTTGAGGCACTTGCCGCAACCGATACAGGCCGATGCGCACACCTTGCGCGCCACGCCGCCTTTGTCGCGACTGGCGCACAACACTTCAGCCCGGCCACGGGGACGAAGCTCTATGAGCCCGCGCGGACAGGCCCGGACACAAGCGCCGCAGGCCGTGCAGACGGCAGCGTCCACCTCCGGAAGCCCCGTCGACGGATTCATCCGGAGGCCGCCGAAGCTACAGGCATCCGCACAGTCGCCGCAGCCCAGGCAGCCGTAGGCACAGCCGGTCTCGCCCTCGCACAGGGAGGAGAGGATGGCACAGCGGCGGGCACCGTCGTACAGGTTCTGCCGCGGACGGGCCTCGCACGTGCCGCTGCAACGCACCGTGGCCACCAGAGGTTCCGCCTGTACAGACTCCAGGCCCAGGATGGCGGCCACGCGGTCCATCACCGCCTGGCCCCCCACGGGACAGAGTTTGCCTTCGAGCGAGCCGGCCGCGACACAGGCGCCGGCAAAGCCGTTGCAGCCGGGATAGCCGCAACCGCCACAGTTGGCTTGCGGAAGGACTTCCGCGATCCGGGCGATGCGGGGATCTTCATGGACGGCAAACTTGCGGGAGGCCCCGTACAAGACCAAGGCCAGCAACAGGGCTATCGCGCCCAGGGCTATCACCGCTATCAGTATCGTATTCATAAGCAAGGAGGTATTAAGCAGGGGTAACAAAGAGGGGGAAACGCCGTGACATCCGCTTGCGGCACAGCCACAGGCCCGTGTAGTAGGGCGCCAGCAAGGCCAGCGAAAGGAGGCCGGCCGCCGCCTCGCCCAGTCCCAGCGCCAGCAGCAGGGCCAGCGACCCCGCCACCACGAGGAAGGGCAGCCCGAAGGCCCAGCCCACCGCCCGCGGAAGCAGCGAACGCTGGCAAGAGACCCACACGGCACTGCCCGGCCGATAGGCGCCCGCGTCGTCCACGGACACCTCCAGCAGGCGCCCGCGCCGTCCGCCCGACGGGCAGGTGTCTTTCGACCCGCACGCCGAACAACCGGACGTCTGCGACAGGCGTATCTGCAAGCGATGCCCGTCTATGCCGACCACGATACCGGGATGTCTGTCCATTGTCTCACCATGTATAATTCAGTCCGAAACCGAAGTTCTCGTTAATCTGGAAGTAGGAGCCGTTCTCGGCCGGAGCCACGCCGTCGTCAAATCGCCCGTAGACGTAGAGTTTGGCGGAGAGGTAGCGGTTGAGGGTGAAATTGAAGGTGTTCTCCCACTCGATGCGTACCGTCTCGTAGGACGTCAGATAGTCGAAGCGCGACGTGACGCTGAGGAAGGAGAAGGCCTGCCAGGTCAGGTTGGCCTGCACCTGCGAACCGAAGTCGTGGGCTGTGGTGGCGCCCTCGTCCAGTCCGAAGGACACTTCGTCCACGTCCGGGTTGGTCACTATCTTCATCGTGTACGTCAGGGGCGAGAGCACCACGGAGAGGGTGGCCTTGGGCTTGTTCAGCTTGAAGTCCATACCGAGACCGGTGGTCCAGTAGGCGGGCGAGAGGAAGGCGGCGCTCAGCGTCTGGCTGTTGGCGCCATAGCCGTTGCAGAACTGGGTCTTGAATTCCGTGTGCAGCGTATAATACCAGTTCTTGATGGCTTGCAGGCCTACCTTCGAGGCGATGCGCAGTTGGTCGTTGTTGACCAGATAGTTGTGGTACTCGTCCGACGGGGCGGAGATGAAGCCCAGCTTGGCGTCCATGAGGCTTTCCCACTGCCACTTCTCGCGGTCGTTATAGTTGGCGTAGAGCTGGAGGTTGCCCAGCAGCGAGTGGGTGCCCTCGCCGCCGTTGTACCAGTTGTCCGAGATGTGGCTCTGCGAGAATTGCAGCGAGCCGCTGCCGCCCGTCACCCACCAGTTGGGCTTATGGATGACGACATCGGCGTCGTCGGGCTTGACGTAGCGCATGCTTTCGGACTTGAAGAGCTTGAGGACGGAGGGGCGCGACCGCTCCTCGCGTTCGATGTTGTCGCGGTAGGTGGGCCCGGCCTCAATCTGTGCCTCGGTGAAGCGCACCAGGTCCATGTGCCCCAGGTAGGCGGCCAGCAGGGCGCGGTCCGTCGCCTCGTCTGCCCGTTCCTGGCGGGTGAAGGCGAGGGTGTCCGTCCACAGGGGGCAGACGGCGGCGGCCTTCAGCGTATCGGGGCCGGGGGAGGGGCGGCTGACGTCGGAGAGGCGGGCGATGGGCCGCTCATAGTACGTGAGGGGGAGGAAGAGGCGATAGTAGTCGGGCGTGAGGCGGATGTAGCGTTCGGGCGTGGAGGGGTCGTTGAGGTAGTCCAGCACGCCGATGAGCCGTTCGTAGGCCCGCGAGACGGTGTCCAGGCGAAAGCCGCGGGCGCCGTCGTCGCGCGTCACCTTCAGCACGAAGTACGGGCGCATGGACGCCGGCAGCGAGGGTCGCGGGGGGCGGCGGCGCACGGTGTCGGCCGCCACGCTGTCGAGGGGTTGCAGGGCGAGGGTGTCGCCCTCGATGACGGTGGTCGTGTCCGCGGGCACGACGGCCACGGGTGCGGCCAGGCTGTCCACGGGCTGCACCACGCTGTCCTGCGCCTGCACCAGGCTGTCCACCACCTGCGCCGGGCTGTCCGCCACGGCTTGCGTCAGGCTGTCCGCCACGGTCTGGGCGCGCAGTCCGGCCGATGCCCAGAGCAAGAGGACGGCCGGTATCAGATGTCTGTTCTTCATATCTCCTGTCTGTTTCTGTGTTTATGGCTGCAAATGTAAGTTAAATCCCTCAGAAAGCCAAAGCATTTGGCGATTTGTTGCACCAAATCGTAGGCGCTTCCCCTTTTTTTGCCTACCTTTGCACCTCGAATTGTAAAACAGACACTTATAAAGACTATCACTGTGGGAGAAACTAAGTACATTTTCGTCACCGGCGGAGTGGCCTCGTCCTTGGGCAAAGGCATCATCTCCTCCTCCATCGGCAAGCTGCTGCAAGCCCGCGGCTACAACGTAACCATCCAGAAGTTCGACCCGTACATCAACATCGACCCGGGCACGCTGAACCCCTATGAGCACGGCGAGTGCTACGTCACCGTGGACGGCCACGAGGCCGACCTGGACCTGGGACACTACGAACGCTTCCTGGGCATCCAGACCACCAAAGCAAATAATATCACCACGGGGCGCATCTACAAGAGCGTCATCGACAAGGAACGCCGCGGAGACTACCTGGGCAAGACCATCCAGGTCATCCCGCACATCACGGATGAAATCAAGCGCAACGTCAAGCAGTTGGGCAACAAATATAAGTTCGACTTCGTCATCACCGAGATAGGAGGCACCGTGGGCGACATCGAGTCCCTGCCCTACCTCGAGAGCATCCGCCAGCTCAAGTGGGAACTGGGCCGCGACGCGCTGGTGGTCCACCTCACCTACGTCCCCTACCTGGCCGCCGCCGGCGAGCTGAAGACCAAACCCACGCAGCACTCCGTCAAGGAACTGCAAAGCGCCGGCATACAGCCCGACATCCTCGTGCTGCGCGCCGAGCACGAACTGAACGCCAACCTGCGCCGCAAGGTGGCCCAGTTCTGCAACGTGGACGAGGACGCCGTCGTCCAGAGCATCGACGCACCCACCATCTACGAGGTGCCCATCCTCATGCAGGAACAGAAGCTGGACGCCACGATATTGAAGAAGATGGGCCTCCCGGTGGGCGACACCCCGGGGCTGGGTCCGTGGCGCAGCTTCCTGGAGCGCCGCCACAAGGCCGAGCAGCAGCCCGCGCTGCACATCGCGCTGGTGGGCAAATACGACCTGCAGGACGCCTACAAGTCCATCCGTGAAGCCCTGTCGCAGGCCGGAACGTACAACGACCGCAAGGTGGAGGTGCACTTCGTCAACAGCGAACGCCTGACGGACGACAACGTGGCCGAGGCCCTGCGGGGCATGTCCGGCGTGCTCATCGGGCCGGGCTTCGGCGAGCGCGGCATCCCCGGCAAGCTCGTCGCCGCCAAGTACGCGCGGACGCATGACGTGCCGGCCTTCGGCATCTGCCTGGGCATGCAGTGCATGGCCATCGAGTTTGCAAGGGATGTCCTCGGCCTGGCCGACGCCAACAGCCGCGAGATGGACGCCAAGACCCCCCACAACGTCATCGACATCATGGAGGAACAGAAGTCCATCACCAACATGGGCGGAACGATGCGCCTCGGCGCGTACGAGTGCGTGCTGCGCCCCGGTAGCAAGGCCTATGCGGCCTACGGCGCGGAGCACATCCAGGAACGCCACCGCCACCGCTACGAGTTCAACAACCAATACCGCGCGGCGTACGAGCAGGCCGGTATGCAGTGCGTGGGCATCAACCCGGAGTCGGACCTGGTGGAAGTCGTGGAAATACCGGCCTTGAAATGGTATATCGGCACCCAGTTCCATCCGGAATACAGCAGCACCGTGCTCCATCCGCACCCGCTGTTCCTGGCCTTCGTCCGGGCAGCCATCAAGAACGAGACGCACGAATGACCGCACCTATTATATATATAGCACACATCTTATAAAGCATACGACCCAATGGATAAAAACACCATTATCGGGCTGGTCCTCATCGGCGTGCTGCTGGTGGGGTTCAGCATCCTGAGCCGTCCCAGCCAGGAACAGCTGGAAGCCCAGCAACACTACTACGACTCCATCGCCCAGGTGCAGCAACGCGAGGCCGAACTCCAGGCCAGGCAGGAAGCCGCCCTGGAGAACGAGCGACTGGCCAAGAGGGACTCGTCCGCCCTCTTCCGCCAAGCCCTGCACGGCACGGACCGGGAGGTGACCATCGAGAACAACGTGGCCAGCCTCACCCTCCACACCAAGGGAGGCGTCCTCTACCAGTCCGTCCTCAAGGAGTATAAGGAGCAGGACAAGCAGACACCCCTGACCCTGGTGCGCGGAGGCGACACGGAGATGAACTTCCTGTTCTATAACCGTGACGAAATCATCGAGACCCGCGACTATTACTTCACGCCCGTGCAGCAGACGGACTCCAGTGTCACGATGCGCCTCCAGGCCGACAGCGCGAGCTACATCGACTTCTGCTACACCATGCATCCGGACAATTACCTGGTGGACTTCACCATCCGCGCCACGGGCATGGAGGGCAAGCTGGCATCGACCAACCGCCACGTGGACATCGAGTGGAGCGAGCGGGCCCGCCAGATTGAAAAAGGCTACACCTACGAGAACCGACTGGCCGAGCTGACCTACAAGCGCGACGGCGAAGGCTCGGACTACCTCAACGCCAATCAGGACGATCAGGAGGACATCGCCGAGACACTGAACTGGGTGGCCTTCAAGAACCAGTTCTTCTCCGCCGTGATGCTGAGCGAAGCCGGTTTCCAGAAAGCCTCCCTGGCCTCCAAACTGGAGCCGAAAGGCAGCGGCTACATCAAGGACTACAGCGCCTCGATGAACACCGCCTTCGACCCCACCGGCGCGGAGCCTACCCGCCTCTACCTCTACCTCGGCCCCAACCACTACAAGACGCTGACCGCCCTGGACAAGGGCCGCGACAAGGATTGGGAGCTGAACCGCCTGGTCTACCTGGGCTGGCCGCTCTTCCGCTGGATCAACAAATGGATCATAATCAACCTCTTCGACTGGCTGCAGGGCTGGGGCCTGAGCATGGGCGTGGTGCTGCTGTTCCTGACCATCATCGTCAAGGCGGCCGTCTTCCCCGCCACGTGGAAGACCTACCTGTCCTCCGCCAAGATGCGCGTGCTGAAGCCGAAGATTGACGAAATCAACAAGAAATATCCCAAGCAGGAGGATGCCATGAAGAAGCAGCAGGAAATCATGGGCGTCTACAGCCAGTACGGCGTCAGCCCGATGGGCGGCTGCCTGCCGATGCTCATCCAGTTCCCCATCTTCATCGCGCTGTTCATGTTCATCCCGAGCGCCATCGAACTGCGCCAACAGAGTTTCCTCTGGGCAGACGACTTGTCGACGTATGACGCCATCATCACGTTCCCGTTCCACATCCCGTTCATGGGCAGCCACCTCAGCCTGTTCTGCCTGCTGATGACGGTGACGAACATCCTGAACGCCAAGTTCATGATGCAGCAACAGGACACGGGCGCCAATCCCCAGATGGCCGCCATGAAGTGGATGCAATACCTGATGCCCGTCATGTTCCTCTTTATCCTGAACGACTATCCTTCGGGCTTGAACTACTACTACTTCATCTCGACCCTCATCAGCGTGGTGACCACCATCATCCTGCGCAAGACGACCAACGAGGAGAAGCTGCTGGCCCAGCTGGAAGCCAATAAGAAGGACCCGCGACAGATGAAGAAGACCGGATTCGCCGCCCGCCTGGAGGCCATGCAGAAGCAGGCCGAAGAGATGCAACGGCAACGCCAGGCACAGCAAGGCAGGCGTTGACGAGGGGGGGTGACGAGCAGGCAGCATTCTCACCACCCTAAGCACGGGACCATTCTTTGTAAAGGCATATTACCCTTCCCCAAAATGGTATCATACCATTCCAGGAAGGGTAATATACCTTTCCCACAATGGTAATATACCATTCCCGGAAGGGTAATATACCATTCCCCCCAAGGTAATATACCTTTCGCAGGGGGTCATCTTGATGTAAACATCATTCACAACCAAACAAGGACAGGAGACACTATGCAACAGACACAATACACCAACCGCCAGATCTGGCACATCGCCTACCCCATCCTCATCAGCCTCATCATGGAACAGATGATCGGCATGACGGACACCGCCTTCCTGGGCCGCGTGGGCGAAGTCGAACTGGGCGCATCGGCCATTGCCGGCGTCTTCTACATGGTCATCTTCATGGTGGCCTTCGGGTTCAGCATCGGTACGCAGATACTCATCGCCCGGCGCAATGGCGAGGAAAACTACCAAGCCATCGGCCAGCTGTTCTACCACGGCATCTACTTCCAGGTGTGCCTGGCCGCAGTGATGTTCCTGCTCAGCTACTTCCTGTCGCCCCTGATACTGGAACGCATCATCTCCTCGCCCGCCGTGTGCCGCGCTGCCGAGGACTACCTGCACTGGCGGGTGTTCGGCGCGTTCTTCTCGTTCAGCGCCGTCATCTTCCGCGCCTTCTTCCTGGGCACGGTGCAGACCAAGACGCTGACTCTGAACTCCATCGTGATGGTGCTGAGCAACGTGGTGTTCAACTACATCCTGATATTCGGCAACCTGGGCTTCCCGGCCTTGGGCATCGCGGGCGCCGCCATCGGCTCCTCGCTGGCCGAAGGCGTATCGCTCGTGTTCTTCATCCTCTATACCCGCCGGCGCATAGACATCAGGAAATATGGGCTGGACCGCATCCCCCGCTTCTGCCCGGATGTGCTCCGCCGCATACTGGACGTGTCCTTTTGGACGATGATACAGAACTTCTTCTCCCTGGGGACGTGGTTCCTGTTCTTCCTCTACATCGAGCATCTGGGCGAACGGGCCCTGGCTGTGACCAACATCGTGCGCAGCGCTTCGGGCATCCTCTTCATGGTGATGATGGCCTTTGCCTCGACGTGCGGCTCGCTGACCAGCAATCTCATCGGCCGGGGCCACTCGGACAAGGTGCCGGGGCTCATCCGCCAGCATACGCGCCTGGCCTACCTCTTTGTGCTGCCCCTGGCCATACTGTTCGCCGTCTTCCCCCACCTCATCCTGGGCATCTATACCGATATGCCGGACTTGCGCGAGGCAGCCATCCCGTCGCTGTGGGTCATGTGTACCACCTACCTGGTACTGGTTCCCGCCAATGTCTACTTCCAGTCCGTGTCCGGCACGGGCAACACCCGCACAGCCCTCGTGCTGGAACTGAGCAGCCTGACCATCTACACGGCCTACATCACCTGGATCATTCTCTTCCTCCGCCTTGACGTGGCCCTGTGCTGGAGCGCCGACATCGTCTACGCCATCTTCATCCTGCTGTTCTGCTGGCTGTACATCAGACGCGGCAAATGGGTGGGCAGGCAGATATAAGAGCATATACCCAAAAGGAGGGGGCGCTCCTTTCACAAGGAACGCCCCCCACGCAATCAATTTACCTAATCAAATATAAGTAGATGTTGAAAATTAATTTATATGATGTGTGCCTGTCATGTTGAGCATTGTTCTCCCCCGACAAACGGGGGAGGTAAGAGGGGGTGCGAAGCGAAGTCGAAACATCTCCCGAAAAACACGATTCCC
>DWZE01000065.1 GCA_019118325.1 Candidatus Bacteroides intestinavium | reverse complement strand
GTCAACATATAAAATGGCACGCAGATGACGCAGATGCGACAGATGACCACTGATTATACTTAGTTGATTTACAGTTAGACAAATCTGCGAAAATCTGTTTAATCAGTGTCATCTGCGTGCCATTTTATATGTTGACACACTCTCCTGACATTTTTCTTATTTCTTCAGCAGCCGGTAGCCGACAATCCCGCCCAAGATGGATGCGGCAAAGATGCCCAGCTTGGCCTGCAGCAGCAAGGTATCGTCCGTAAAGGCCAGCGTGGAAATGAACATGGACATGGTGAAGCCGATGGAAGCCAGAAAGCCCAGCCCCACGACACGGCGCATCGTCAGCCCCTCGGCCGGACGGGCCACGCCCAGACGCGACAGCAACCACGTGGAAAACACAATGCCCAAGGGCTTGCCCAGAAACAGGCCCAGCGCCACACCCAACGCCACGTTCGTAGAAAAGACCATCGAACCGTCAATCCCGGCAAAGGACACGCCCGCATTGGCCAAGGCAAAGATGGGCATCACCACAAACGACACAAAGGGGTGCATGGCATGCTCCAGCCGTTGCGAGGGAGGCATGGCATCGCGCGTGTCGTTCCGCATTTGTGCCACCACCTCCAGTTGCTTGTGGTCCAGCGTAGAGACGCCGTTGGGTTCCATGCGCGAGAAGGCCCGCAGATGCCGCGCGGCCCGCTTCAGGTAAATCGCTTCGGGCAGACGCGCATCGGCCGGAATGACAAAGGCAGCCAGCACGGCGGCTATCGTGGCATGAATGCCCGACATCAGGAAGGCTACCCACACGCCGCCGATGCCCAGCAGGCCATAGAACAGGACGTTCTTCACTCCCAGCTTGTTGGCTCCCCACATCACCAGCAGGAAGGCAACGCCAATGGCGATGTTGAGCAGGGAAATCTCCGAGGTATAGAACAGGGCTATCACCACCACGGCGCCCAGGTCGTCCACAATGGCCAGCGTGGTGAGGAATACCTTGGCGGCCAGCGGCACGCGGTCGCCCAGCAGGTAAATGATGGCCAGCGAGAAAGCGATGTCCGTAGCCATCGGGATGCCCCAGCCGCCAGCCGCACCGGTGCCGGCATTCAGCAGGGTGTAAATCAGGGCAGGCACCAACATGCCTGCCACGGCGGCCCCGATGGGCAGGATGGTGTTGCGCGGGTCGGACAGTTCGCCGCCGATGAACTCGCGCTTCAGTTCCAGGCCCACCACGAAGAAGAACATCGACATCAGTCCGTCGTTAATCCAGTGGTGCAGGGAGTAATAGAGGTAAGGCTCGCCGTTGAAGAAGAAGCCCACTTTGTTTTCAAACAAATGAAAATAATCTTCACTCCAAGGCGAATTGGCCAACACCATAGCCACCACGATGCTGATGCCCAGCACCACGCCGGCCGACTTCTCGCGGTTGATGAATTGCTGCACGGGCATGACGATGCCGCGCTTGATTTTACGGTTGTACTTTCCTGTCATAGTTGTTATCTGATTGTATTACGGGCACAAAGATACGCCTTTGGCGGCATATCCGCAAAAAAGCATTACCTTTGCCGCCGCTACCGCCATATAGACCGGAAACTTATGAAGCAAGAAACCGCCCCTTTCTTTTCGCCCCTTCCCCGCCGGATGGAAATCCCCGACGAGGACTATGCCCAGGCCCAAGTCTGCGTGGCAATGGCCGACGCCTTGTCGCGCACCACCAACCACAGCATCTACCTCATTGACTACAACCGCCGCAACTTCCTCTACGTGTCGTCCAATTCGCTCTTCCTTTGCGGACGGACACCGGAGGAGGTGCAAAGATTGGACTACTCCTTTTACCTCGAGGTCGTGCCGCCGGAAGAGATACAGACGCTACAAGCCATCAACGAAGCGGGCTTCCGCTTCTACTATGCCCAGCCGCTGGAGAAGCGGATGGACTTCATCATCGAATACGATTTTCACATCCGCGCGTCCGACCGTCACACGCACCTCGTCCACCACAAGTTAACGCCCGTACTGCTCAGTCCCCAAGGCGACATCTGGCTGGCCCTGTGCGTCGTCTCCCTGTCGCCCACACAGACGGCAGGCGACATCCTCATCACAAACAGGGCCGACGGCGACCGCTACGTCTATTCCTTTGCCGGACGCCGTTGGCACAAACTGCCCGCGCTGACCCTCAGCGACCGCGAGCGCGACATCCTGCAACTCTCGGTCAAGGGCCTCTCCAACGCCGAGGTGGGCGAAGCGCTCTGCATAGATGTCAACACCGTGAAATATCACAAGAAGAACATCTTTGAGAAGCTACACGCAGCAAACATCACTGAGGCCGTGGGCATCGCAGCCAATCTGGGGCTGATTTAGAACCTTGCCTTCGCGTCCTGTCCGGCACCCGTGCCCCGGTATTTGCTCCTTGCCGCGTTGAACCGGTAGCGCACGGTGAGGCTGAACGAGCGGGTGTCGCCCCACGACAGGTCGTTCATCTGCGCGCTCTGCATATAAAGCCTGAACTCTTGCTTGCCGCCCAGCAGCAAGTCGTTGCCCCTTGCTTCAATGCTGAGGGCATCATTGAGAAAGGACTTGCGCAGACCGACGTTCAGGAAATAGAGCGGACGCTCGCAGATGCCGTTCTGTGCATCTCCCCGGCTCTGATAGGTGAAGTCGGCAGTGAACTGGAACCCGGCAGGCAGCGTGAAGACATTGTTCAGCGTGCCGATGAAAATAGGATTGTCATACGTGCGGCGCTGTCCGGCGGCATCGAGCGAGAACCATTGTTTCCGCAGAACCACGCTGGCATTGGGATGCCACAGTCCTATAGTTGGCGAGGCGGAGAGCACGGCAGTGAGGATGGGCATGCGGTCGCAGTTGATGTGGTTGATGAGGGTGACGGCGGACTGCCCCTCCACCGGCACGCCCCAGTAGAGGATGTAGTCGCGCGTCACCTGGTAGCTCAGCATCGCCTGGAAGAAACGCCAGATGCCCGCGGCTGTGAGGTCATGCGTGATGCTGGGCTTCAGCAGCGGGTTGCCCGTCTGCCAGGTGAAGCGGTTGGCGTAGGTCACGTTGTTGCGCAGTTGGCTGTACGAGGGTCGTTGCGTCTTGGCGGCATAGCTCAGTTGGAACTGTACCTTGCCCAGCTGTCCGGCCAGGGAGGCGTTGGGGAAGAAGTTGTCATACGTCCGGCTCTGTCCGGGGACATACTCGCCGCTTTCGTAATAGTCGAAGTCGTCGTGCTCGAAACGGACGCCCGCGCTCAGTTGTCCCCCGCCCAGACTGCCGAAGCGCACGGGGTGACTGTATTGCACGAAGCCTGCCAGATTCTGCTCGCGGATGCGGCTGAAGGAGGTACGCACGTAGCCTTCGGGGTTGATGTAGTCATCGTGGCGGTCGGTGTAGGTATATTCGCCGCCGATGCTGAAGTCGCCGCCCCACAGCGGATGGGTGAAAGAGGCCTTGGTGGCGGCCAACTGGTTGTCCACGTCGTTGAGGGAGGTCACCTCGCGGTCGGCATGGTCCTGGCTGTCTTCCGTGTTGAGCGTGCGATGGGTATAGACAGAACTGTAGTAATCGGCATCCCATTCCAATTGTCCCTTGCCAATCTGCCCGGCATAGTAGGCGTTGAGCGAGTGTTCGGGACGGAAGTCTGCTTCCCCATAGATGTCGGAGTGCAGGATGTCATAAGGCAAGCCGTCGGCCAGGACTTCGCTGTCGAAGATGCTGCTTTCGGTGTTGCGCAGCGTCTTGCCGATGTCGTAGCGCAGGCCGATGGAGTGGCGGTCGTTGAAGTCGTAGTTGAAGCCGATGCGCCCGCTCAGTTCACGGGTTTCCTCATCGGCCCGCTGGTAGTTGCGCTGTGTCCACAGGGTGTCGGCCCAGGTGGTCTGGTCCAGGATATCCTCCTGGCGGTCGGCCGTCTTGCTGAATCGAATCATGCCGAAGACGTCCAGGCTGTTGTGCCGGTAGTTCACGTCGGCCTGCTCCACGAAATCGGCGTTCTGCGACTGGTCGTACGAACTGCGCAGGCTGATGCCGAAGCCGTCGCCCTGCCTCTTCACCGTCCGGATGCGCACCACCGCACCCACCGTGGCATCGTACTTTGCGCCGGGGTTCAGCACCAGTTCCACATTGCGGATGTCCTCGGACGAGAGTTGGTCCAGCTCGGTCCGGTCGCGCATCTTCCGCCCATTGATATAAATGAGGGGCGCGCCCTTGCCGAACACCTCGAAGCCGTCCTGCTTCCGTTGCAAGCCGGGGATGCGTGCCAGGACGTCTTCCGCCGTACCTGCCTTACTGAGGACGGTGCCCTGCACGGTGGTGGACAGCGCGTCGTCCTTCATGCGGGTAACGGGCAACGTACCCTTCACCACCACCTCGCCCAGCAGCGCGGCATCCGGCTCCAGACGCAACGTACCCACTTCGCCCGATGTACACCTATTATATATACTCACATAACCCACGCTGGAAATACGCAGCAGGCGTTCCTCGCCCGTGGGGTTCTTCAGTTGGAACGAACCGTCCTCGCGGCTCACCACGCCCGTCACGTAGGCTGAGTCCGGCAAGGACAAGAGCACGACGTTGGCGTAGGGCATCGGCTGGTTCTGTTCGTCCACCAGCCGCCCGCTGATGGTCTGTGCCGACAGTCCCGCGCCCATCGCCAGGGCCGTCAGCAAAGAAGCAAGTCTGAATATTTTCATCGTCAATCTTGTTTTTTATTTCGGCGGCAAAGGTAGACAGGCGAAGCGGGGCGTGCACTACCCAATGGGGTAGTTGTCTCAGAAATTGGACACATCGTATGCCGCCTTCTTGCCCAGCGTGACATATACCCCGACATAAAAGAAATGGTCCGCCGATGCCAGCACGGGACGCCCGTCCACCCGCCCGAACTCGTTGCGGCGGCAAAGGATGTTCGTGGCTGAAGCGGTGATAATGACCTTTGGACTCAGCAGGAAGGTCAGTCCCAAGTCAAGGCTGTTGTAGGGCTTCACCTCGTCGTTCATCAGGCCGGGACGGTCGGGATTGTGCCAGGGACGGCCACTGGTATAGGTGTCCGTCAGACCAAGAATGAGACGCAGGCGCGGGATGGACCACTTGAAGACGAAGGAAGCATTGTGGCGCGTGGCATACTGCGGCGTGGTCAGCTCCGTGTACTCCAGGTAGCGGCGACGCGAGAGGTTGTAGGTGTAGGAGAGGCGGTACTCCACATTCTTCAGCGAGGCTCGGTCGAGAAAGAAAAGGTCTAATCCCGCGCTATGCCCATAGCCATTGGCAGTGAGTGACGTGCCTTCCCACAAGGGCAGGCGGTCGTAGTCCTTGTAATACACCTCCGCCTTGCCGAAGCGTCCGCCCCGTTCATATTGCACGCCCAAGTTGTATTGCCAACAGGTAGAAGAATTCAAGTCGGGCCGGAGTGCCAGATAACGGAATTCCGCCTGTTGGGTATAACGCCCCACGGTAGCCGAAAGCACAGCATCCCCCACATAACCATCCACCTCTACGCGGGGTGAAAGGCTGAGCTGCTTGTCCAATCCCGTATGCTCCGCCCGCACGGAAGCCTCTGCCTTCAGTCGTTCCCACGGAAACCACGTGGCGGAGAGGAAAGCGGCGGACACTACGGGGCGGACCTTGCCTTCACTTTCTCCCTCTTGCCACTCATAGCGATTCTCATACCGACGGAGGAAACTCTCCATCCCGCCCCCGATGCGCAGGCCGGAGGCCCAAAGGCGCGAAGCCGTGGCTTTCACGTGCAGTTCTTGTCGGCGTTCCTCCCAACGGTCGTTGGTTTGGGCCGCACCCGCGATGCTTTGCTGATTATAGGAGAAAGCTGCGCCCACGTACCCCTCCCAACCTTCCTTCAGAGGTCGGCGCAGGGTGGCGTTCAGATAAACATTGTCCTCGCCCAAGGCGAAAAGGCGGCGCGTATCCTCGTCCTCATAGGAGGAGAAGTCGGTGCGGTCGAATTGCCCGTAAATCTTCAGCAAGACATCCTTGCCCAACGAATGCCGGAACTGCATGGCGGCGGAAAACATTTTATACGGCTCCTCGAACTTGCGCCGGCCGCTATACATTTTATTATACAGCCCCAAATGCTGATAAGTCAAGTCCACGGAGAGCGAACCCCGATGGAAAGCCCGCGTACCTCCTCCACCCACCCCCACGATGGAAGCGTTCATGCCCAACTTCGTGACAGGACTTTCATCTTTCGTCTCCAAGGGAAGGACGGCAGAGAGAGCCTGCCCATACTCCAACGGTGCACCGCCCGAAGCCAGATTGATACCGTTGAACATAAACGTGGAGTATCGGGTTCGTGCGGGCGAGTTAATGCCACTCGATGTATAAGGCACCAACACATGCAAGCCGTCTATGTAGGTTTGTGTTTCCTCACTGCTACCCCCGCGCACCAGCAGGCGACCCGTCTCGCCCTGAAGTTGAGTGCCGGGCAGGGTTTGTAGCGCTTTATAGAAATCACCGTTTGCCCCGGCCACTGTGACCAGCTCGACAGGATTCATATCGCTCCAGCGGCCCGCAGCGGCAGGCGTGCGCCGTTCGGTCACCACCACTTCGTTCAGGACGATGGAATCCATCAGAAGGTTCAGACGCACGGTGTCCGCAGGCGTCTGGGCACCCAGCGGGGAGAGTGCGAGAGCTACTCCCCCCAAAATAATCCAGAATATCTTCATCGGAAATAGGTTTGGTTACCTTCTCAGATGGACTACCAAGGTGGTGTCGCTCCGCAACGTGAAGCTACATTCCTCGAACGAAGGCGGCCCCATCACGCCCTGTGCATCGTTGCTGAAAGCCGTAGGTTCCTGAGGAATGCCGAAGGTGCCCGTGTCCAGCGTTCCGTTTTCGTTCAGGTCTTGGAAGAGGGCAAGGGCGTAGGTACCCTCAGGCAAACCTTCGCAAGGCACGGTGACAGTCTTGTCTTTTACCTCCACACGAAAACCCGTGAGGGGTTTCTTCAGAAAATTATCCGGCGAGGAATAGAAGGCGACATAGAGAAAGCCTTGCGGACGGTCGATGTCGCGTACTTCGAGGGTCAGGCATTGGGCCTGCATTCGTGCCGCACTTCCTATAAAGAAAAGAGCGGCGAAGAGAATCATTGCTTTTGTTTTCATACGATTTTATGTTTGGATTTCGATGCAAACTTACGCACTGATTCTGAGGAAGAAAAACAACTGGGACAGACAGCAAGGATATGTGACGAATGACCAAAGGAAGTGATGAATGGGAGGAAATTAGGACGAATGACATTTGGATATGCAGGTGGGAATCCGTATTTTTGTAGCATGGAATAATGAAAATGGGAAGTTATGGATGAACAACTTCAAAACCGCGTCACTTATATGATTTATTGCATCAACGCCTTTGCCGACCGTTATCGTTTGACGGCTAAACAGGCTTTTGCTTATTTGAATCGTTTTAAGGGCATCAGTTTCTTGGACGAATGTTATGAGGCCGAACATCAGTTATCACTGGAAGATGCCGTGAACGACCTTTCTATCATTTGCAAAAGAAATGGAGGAGGACTAGGATGATTACTTTATATCACGGTTCGAATGTAAAGATTGAGTCCGTTTGTCTGGATCGATGCAGTCCCTATAAGGATTTTGGGAAAGGATTCTATCTGACGGATATAGAAGAACAGGCTCGTCAAATGGCAATCCGACGTACCCGCATTGCAGGCGAGGGTTCACCTACCGTTACAGTTTACACTTTTGACGAACGTCTACTTAATGATTCATCCTTGCAAGTGAAGATTTTTGATAAACCAAGCAAAGAATGGGCTTTGTTCGTCTTAGCCAATCGCAAAGGCATAGCCGGACAACACTATGACATTGTTATCGGTCCTATAGCAGATGATGGGGTAGCTTTTCAGTTAGAACGTTATATGCGTCGCATGATTACGTTGGAAACTTTGGTGGAAGGATTGACTTACCGGAAACTGAACCGACAATATTTTTTGGGTACGGAATTGTCTATTTCTAAATTACAAAGACTATGACAGACGAAGCACGTTTTTTAATAGATTCATTAATTGAACAACTCGTCCTGATGGCTGTTGAGGAATACAAACTCGCTATTCCCGAAGCATTGCAATTAGTTTATAACTCACAATTATACGAGAAGATTACAGACTTAGAGACCGGTCTATACTATCAAAGTGCTCCCTATAATTATGAGTTGCTGCGCCACGAAATGAAATATGGGAAAATTGTTTAGTGTAAGAGTAAAGCCTTGATTCCCTTGACATACGACCGCGACACCGGCACTTCGTCCGAACATCCCTCCAGCCGAAGACGGCAGCCTTGTGAGTTGCCATCTACCCTGGTCACACGGTGCAGATTGACCAGGTAAGCCCGGTGGCACCGGACAATGAAAGGAGCGGAAGCCGACACCTCGGCTTGCTTCATCGTGAGGCGCAGGAGTTTGGAAGTTTGTTTCTGGTCGTGTGGAGAGAGATAATGCAAGCGGACATAATTGCCCTCGGATTCCGCGTAGAGAAAGGACATGGCGTCAATCTCCAGCATCTCACGGGTATCGCCCAGAAAGACAAGAGGAACGGAAGAAGGCTTCTCGACTTCCGGCTTGACAGGCAAACTCTGGTTCATCTTCCGGGCTTCACACAAGTTCCTTGCCAACTGGATATTGCGGTTCCACATGGCAAAGAATACGGTGGGGAAAGCCCCCAGTATCAGCACCCAAAGCAGGACAATAAAAAACAGACGAAACGAAAGCATCATGCCCGTGAGCCACGCCACGTAGAGCCATATGCACACGGCAATCGCCAGCAGCAAGGCGAGCGTATTCACCACATCCTTGCCCAACGTCCATCCCCGTTCGGCATACCAGCGGGGAAACACCCGTGGCAATGCCCACGCAAAGACCGACGACACGCCCGCCGAGATGAACGCCGCCCCCAGCGATACCCACAACAGCCCGCTCTCCAGCCGCGAGAGGCCGAAAGGCTCCAGCAGATAAAGGATAAGGAAGATGATGGCCGCAGGTATGGCCACCGTCTTCCACGAAGTGATATAGGCGGGATAAGGCACCCGCCATATATCTTTCAATCGGCCAATAATCATCAGAACTCAAACTTTTCCAACTTCATTTCGCCCAGGCTCTCAATGCGGGGCACGAGGGTCGTGAAGTGGGCGGACTTCTGATGGGCATCGAGCGAAGCCTCGTCGGCCCACGTCTCGCAAATCATCAGCACGTCGGGGCGCGTGGCGCTCTCGAACACATCATAGGCTATGCAGCCTTTGTCACTCAACGAAGCAGCTACCAGTTCTTTGGCGGCTTGCAGGGCAGCGGCACGATTCTCGGCGGCCACCCGGATGAAAACATTTAATCGAATCATAATCTCTATAAAAAAAGTAACTGTTCAGAATTAATTGATACTATTCTTAACCCGTTGGCGGAATTATAACCGATATGCACTTTATCTGTCGGTCCATTGTACGGCTTTGCGGGCGGATATCTCCGCTTTTGTCCAGAGATATCTCCGTCCTTGTCCGAAGATATCTCTGTCTTGGCC
>DWZE01000064.1 GCA_019118325.1 Candidatus Bacteroides intestinavium | reverse complement strand
TTTTATGACGTACCAAGTTCCGCGGGAACCCTCGTAGTTTCCTTCGTGGGTATGAAGACGGAAGAGCTTGAAATTCAGCCGAATATGACTATCCGTATGAAGGCGAATGATGAGCTGTTGGATGAAGTGGTTATCGTGGGTTACGGTACGGCCAAGAAACTGGGATCGGTGGTCGGATCGCTGGGAACAGTGAATAATGAGACTATCGAAAAGACGCCGACGACAAACTTCACGGATGCATTGGCCGGACAAGTTTCCGGTCTGTCGGTATTGTCTGATACGGGTGACCCGACAGCAACGGCTTCTATCCGTCTGCGTGGTGTCAGCTCTATCAATGCCGGCACGACGCCGCTGTTCATTATGGACGGTGCGCCCATTTCGTCGAGTGTTTTCAATACGCTGAATCCGAACGATATTGAGAACATCACGGTTCTGAAGGATGCTGCCTCCACGGCCATCTACGGTTCGCGTGCCGCCAACGGTGTGATCGTGATTACCAGTAAGAAAGGTAAGTTTGACCAAAAGGCCACGGTGACCCTGCGCGGACAGTATGGTTTCTCCAACATGGTAAAGGACCAGCAGGAAATGATGAATGCTTCGCAATACCTGCAATTCCGCGAGATGATTGGTCAGCCCGCTTCGCAGGCTGCTTATGATGCCGTAAACCTGTATGGCATTGATACCAACTGGCGTGACGAAGTGTTTGACAACAATGCCCCCATGTATTCGCTGGATGCCAGCATTCGCGGTGGCGGCAGCAATGTGTCCTACTACCTCTCTCTCAACCATCACGACCAGCAGGGTATCATTGCCCAGTCCGGCATCCGTCGCGAAACGCTGCGTTTCAACTTCGACGCGCGCATCAAGTCGTGGCTGAAGGTGGGCTTGCAGTCCAACTTGGGCTTCAGCGAGTATGAGCAGAACAACGAAGTGAATGCCAGCGGCGTTTATGGCACGAACCCGGCCGTGTTTGCCCGCCAGGCTTTCCCGTACGATTCACCTTATTATTATACGGTGGACGAGAACGGCAATATCCAGTGGGGCGACCGTGCCCAGTACCTGCACTTCACGCAGATGCCTACCGTGGACTATATCAACGACAACCGTGACGTAACTCGCAAGCGGGTGACGGCCAACATCAACCTCTACGAGGAGCTGACTCCCATCAAGGGCCTTACGATCCGTGCCCAGCAGGCGGTTGATGCCTATGACTATGATCTGGATAACATTGGCTATCAGAAGGACGACCTGGTTACGCCGATGGGCGATGTATATCAGGGCTCTACGGGTTACCGCCAAGAAAGTTTCACGCGGTACTATTCGTTCACTTATACGAATACAGCCGAATATAAGTTCAACATCGATGACCACAACGTCACCTTGCTGGCCGGCCAGGAGTCCATCATCAGCAAGAGCAACGGATTCGGTGTCTTCACGCAGGGCCATACGGACAACCGCCAGTTGCTGCTCACCCAGGGTACACAGGTATCCATCTCCGACCTGAGCCACAGTATCTCCGAGAGTGTGTTCAACTCTTACTTCTTCACGGGCAGCTACAACTATGCCGAGAAGTATTACCTGGACCTCAGCTTCCGCCGCGACGGCAGCTCGAAGTTCGCTCCGGACAGCCGTTGGGCCAGCTTCTGGTCGGTAGGTGCCATGTGGAACATGAAGAAGGAAAACTTCCTGGCTGATGTAGACTGGCTGAACGAACTGGAAATCAGTGCCAGCTACGGTACGACAGGTAACTCCAGCATCAACGACTACATGTTCTATGGCCTCATTGGCACCGGCAGCATCTACAACGGCCAGGGTTCGTTGGGCATCTCCCAGCCCAGTAACTACGACCTGACGTGGGAAACCGTGGCTTCGGCCAATGTGGGTGTCAGCTTCCGCTTGTTCGACCGCGTGAGCGTGGATGTGGACGCCTACCACCGCAAGACTACCGACCTGCTGATGCAGATTCCTTATTCCTATACGACGGGTTACGGTTCCGGTTATGGCAATATCGGCGCGATGGTGAACCGGGGTGTGGACATTAACCTGGATGTGGACATCCTGAAGCTGCGCGACTTCGAGTGGAAACTTCGTGCCAACATGAACTACAATAAGAACGAGATCACCGAATTGTTCAATGGCCGAGACGAATATGCCTTGCCCGACTACGGCTTGATGTACAAGGTTGGCCACTCTGTAGGCGAACTCTACTATGTGCGCCGTGCCGGCGTTGACCCTCGCGATGGTCAACAGATTTGGTATGACAAGGATGGCAACCTGACGAAGGTATTCAACGAAGAACGCGATGCCGTGTTGATTGGTAAAGACCGCTTTGCACCGTTGACTGGAGGTTTCGGCACAAGTATCACTTGGAAAGGACTGACCGTGAGTGCAGACTTCACTTGGGCAGGAAAGAAATACATGCTCAACAACGACAATTACTTCATCGAGAACCCGAACTTTGCCGGCAGTTGGAACCAGACTACCAATATGCTGAACATGTGGACCACGCCGGGACAGGTGACGGACGTGCCTCACTACACGTCGCCCATCCAGTTTGACGACCACATGGTGGAGAACGCCTCGTTCATGCGCCTGAAGAACCTGACTGTACAGTATGCCTTGCCGAAGTCGTTGCTGAAGCATCTGGGCGACGTGCAGAACATCAACGTGTTCTTCACCGGCCGCAACCTGTGGACGGTTACCTCGTTCAGTGGTTACGACCCCGAGCCGGACAGCAACCTGGTGGCCTTCTTCTATCCTAACACAAGACAACTCGTATTTGGTGCAGAAATAACCTTTTAATTAAGACTCAGTATGATGATAAAGAAATATTTTGTGGCAGCCCTGCTGGCTGCCGGAACCGTGCTCACTTCGTGTGACATGGACTTGCGGCCCATTGGTTCGTTGGACGACCAGACGGCTATCCAGTCGGTGAACGACTGCCTGCGTTTTCGCAACGGATTGTATTCCAGCCTGCGTGGCCTGACCACAGGTTCGTATGTGTATGCTACAGACCTGCAGGCCGATGAGTTTCACGCCACCACCTATTATGGCAATCGCATGGGCTTCTTCACTTCGGGCAATATCCTGTCCTCGGATGGCGACATTACCGGTTATTGGAGTTCCGGTTATAGCGTGATTAACTCTGCCAACTACCTCATTGAGCGCATGCAGCCTCTGTTGGCCAACGAAGAGGGGTTGAGCCAGGAAGACCGCGACGCCTTGGCACGCTACAACGCCGAGGCTCACTTCATCCGTGCATTTGTTTATTATTGGCTGACGCAACGTTTCTGTGAAGACTATTCGTCCGAGACGGCCCAGGCTGCCCACAAGGGGCTACCCTTGGTGACGGTGTACAATCCTACGGGCGATTCGGGTGCTTATCCCGGCCGTAGCACGCAGGACGAGACCTATGCCTTGATTGACAGCGACCTACAGATTGCTTACGACGGTCTGAGCATATTTGAGCAAGACGACCAGAGCTGCTTGGCACCTAATGCGTCTTACCTTTCCACGTATGCCATCCGCGCTTTCCAGGCCCGCATAGCGCTCCAGAAAGGCGACAATGCCACGGCTTTGAACTATGCACAGGAGGTAATTAATTCGGGTCTGTATCCGTTGACTGAGATTGCGGACTATACGACGATGTGGACTGAAGACGAAGGTTCGGAAGTGATTTTCCGTCCGTTCATGGCCGCTACAGAGTTGGGTAACTCCACAGGTAGCACATATTTGTCCTACAACTTGGACAATGCCGACTATATCCCCACGTCCGACGTGTTGAACCTGTATGATAAGGAAAGAGACATCCGTTTCAGTACTTTCTTCACACAGTGGCTGTTGGGTGATCAGCAGATTGAAGCTCGTGTGTTCCACAAGTATCCGGGTAACGAGAGCCTGAAGACCAGCAGCACGCCCAACTATATGAATATGCCGAAGGTGTTCCGCACCAGCGAGATGTATCTGATTGCAGCCGAAGCTGCCATTGAGAGCAATCCGACCCTGGCCAACCAGTATCTGAACGATTTGCGCAGTAAGCGTATTGAAGGATATGAGGCTGTTACCTATTCGGGTACGGCTCTGCGCGATGCCATCCGCAGCGAACGCCAGAAGGAACTGGTAGGCGAGGGCTTCCGCCTGTTTGACTTGCGTCGTTGGAACTTGGGCTTCTCCCGCAATCCGGATCATCCGGAAAATCCGGACATCGCCAACATCATGGTACCCACCAGTGCCGGTGTTAGCTATGCAGCCGATGACCACCGTTTCGTATGGCCCATTCCGTCTGATGAATTGCAGACCAACCCGCAGATGGCAGGCCAGCAGAATCCCGGCTATTGATTGTCTAACCCTAAACAAAAAGCAAAAACATGAAACTGAAAAATATATTTATTTCCTTATTAGCTGCCACGGCGTTGGTCGCTTGTTCGGATGACGAAAGCTGGAACAGCGGTGCCGCTACCGTAGAGATGGGGCAGCCGACCGTGTCGGTCAGAGAAAATGCGGGCCTGTTCAACGTACCTATCACGGTGACCGGCGAGCAGAACGACTATATCCGCGTGACGGTGGAAGTGGCTGAGTCAGGTTCTACGCCCGCCATGGAGGATGTGCACTATTATGTGACCTCGAAGAGCATCGTCATTCCGGCGGATGCCACAAGTGGCAACATCGAAATCTCTACTGTCAATGACAACGACATCAACGATACACGTACTTTTACTGTGACTATCGTGAGTGCCGAAGGTGCTACTATCGGCTCGCAAAGCTCGACGACAGTCGAACTGCGTGATGAGGATTCTGACTTCTACGAGAAGCTGAAAGGTAGCTGGACGATGACCGGCGTGGATGCCGCTACCGGAAGCGCAGCAAATTGGAGCGTCAGCATTACTAGCGTGGACGAAGGTGAAGCTGGTTACGGCGAGGAGCTGATTCTGACAGGCTTCAACAATCAGTCGGCTTTGATGTTGAACATGCTGTATCACTATGATGTTGCTTCGCAGACCGGTTCGGTGGAAATCCTGTACGGAACATCAATGGGTCAGCTGAACTTTACAGGTTTGGGCGTTTGTGATGTCATGGCCGGTTCGGTGGATGCCAATGGCAATATTATTGTGCCGACATCCGGTTCTATCACAGGTACTTGGAATACGGATATGACCGAAGTGACCTTTGATCCGGATGCAGCTTTGATTGGTGCAGTAGTGCAAAGCGGTTCCGTCCTGGGCTATTACGGTGGTCTGTTGGGCAATATCGCCTTGACAAAATAAAGCACAAGGCTCTTATATCCCGATAAAGGTGTTTAGAGGGCGTGCTCGGGTCAATAGCCCGATGCATGCCCTTTCTTGTTTTTATGTATGTAATCATTATGATGAAAAAGTATATCCTTTTTAGTCTGCTCATGTCCATGGCTGCGTTGTCGTGGGGCAAGCACGTGCCTGAGCAGCAGGCTGGTGTGGTGGCATCTACATTCTTGAGTGCCCGTGTAGAAACGGCTGTGAGCGTGCGCAATATCGTGTCCGGCGGCAACGACACGTACTATGTGGTAAATCTGAATCCCCGCGGCTGGGTCATTGTTTCGGCCGACGATGTGGCAGAACCTATCTTGGGTTATTCCCTTTCGGGCAGTCTGGAAACGGACGGAATGCCTGATAACATGCGCGGCCTGTTGGAGGGATATGCGCGTGAAATTGAGGAAATCGCTTCGTTAACAGCCGATCCGCATCCCGATTGGGTATCGACACGTGCCTTGACTCGCGCACCCGGTGGCCGGGTGATTGACCCCTTGATACAGGTGAACTGGAACCAAACAGCTCCTTATAATGCTTATTGTCCGCAGGGTACGGCTTTGGTGGGTTGCGTGGCAGTGGCCATGAGCCAGGCCATGAGCGTGCAGCGATATCCCGACCGTCCGCAGGGGCGTGTCAGTTACACGGCTCCGGGATATGGCGGCCTGTCCATTGATTTTGATGCCGAGCGTGCCTATAACTGGAATGATATCCTGGCCGGCACGGACAACTATGACGAAGCGGCCCGTCTGATGTATCACGCCGGTCTGTCGGTGGAGATGGGTTACGGTACGGACGGTTCCGGCATTCCCAGTAACGAAGTGAACCGAATCACCGATGCCTTGCGCGAGAACTTCTCTTACCCGGAGAGTGTGCAGTATATCTGGCGCGACCAATACGACGGCGATTGGGAGCAACTCCTCTTGAACGAACTGAGTGCCGGGCGTGCCATCATCTATAATGCTGTGGATACCAAAGGCAACTATGGGCATAGTTTCAATCTGGACGGCTATGACGGTGACGGACATTTCCACGTGAATTGGGGATGGGGCGGCACGGGCAACGGCTATTTCGGTGTGGACAACCTGCGCGACCTGGCTATGAATATGGACTATGACGCAGGACATGTGGCAGTCATCGGCATTGGTGCGCCCGATCAGGTGTTGAAGGATATCACCCTGAGTAATCTGCACATCGAAGAAGGATTGCCGGCAGGTGCTGTCGTGGGGCAGATTAAGGTGAACGGTGCGGCAGCCTTGTCTACCTACACCGTCAGTGTGCACGGTACTTATGACAGCGCCAGCGGTACTTATGCAGAGGTGCCTTTTGCCGTTTCGGGGGATATGCTGGTGACTACAGAGGTACTGACCGCTTCGGACGAAGCTTATACCATCGAGGTTACCGTGGAGGACAGCGAAAGCGAAACTTCACTGACGCAAGGGTTCCGCATCCAGATAGACCCTTGGAAGAGTCTGGAAGAAAGTACCTCGTTGCGTTACGACAGACAGTCGGAGCGTTTCAGTCTGCACACCAAGCATAATGTATCTTATGTGTTGACCGATCTGAGCGGGCGTGTGTTGCAGAGTGGCATGCTGGAACCTTTGCCCGAGCTGACAATTGATACGCAAGTCCTGCCTGCCGATGGTTTCTGTCTGGAACTGACGTGTGGCGAAGAAAAGAAAAACATTCAGATTATCAAATGAAAAGCGTATGAAAAGATTGATTTATAGCGTGCTATTGCTGTTGCCTTTGGTGCAGGCATGTAGCGATGATACACCCGGGACGGAAAACGAGGGTGGCAACCAAGTGGATGTGGTTATTACCACACAAGTAGAAACCAAGGCAACCGTGGTGACTGCTTTGGGCGATGGAGATGAAATGAATGTGTATGCCAAGACATACGGTGATATCGAAGCACCGGATTTGGTGGAGGGCGTCAAAGCAGTGAATAACGGTGGCACCTGGACGCTGGAGCCGGCTGTACGCATCGCCGAAGGCGGCCGGGCTTTTATCTATGCCGTATCGCCTTATTCAGCGGAGAATACGGATCCGAAAGCCGTTGCTCTTGATGTCAGCCGTCAGGAAGATGTGTTGTATTCCGGCTCGTTTGTGCCGGTGACTTATACTACGCATACGGCGACTCTGAATATGAAGCATGCTTTGATGCTGCTGACTTTCAATGTCCTGAAGCAGGGCTATACCGGTGCGGGGCAATTGCAGAGTTTGTCGGTATCTGGAGAGCAGGTTTATACGTCAGGAACGATGGACGTGTCCAGCGGTAAAATTGCAGGTACAGGACAAGATGCGTTCGTTTGTCCGTTCGAGCAGACTTTGACAGTCGGGGGATGGAGTGAGGACCTGCCGCGTTTGTGGACCATTCCATTTTCTACGCAAGGACAGGAGGCTCGCCTGACAGCAGTCATTGACGGTAAATCCTATGAGGCTTGTTTCCCCGAACTGGAGATGAAAGGCGGTTTTCAGTACATTTTCCGTCTGGTGATGACAGCCCATGGATTACAATTCATCCCGGGACAAGTGCAGACCGTTTCGTTGAATCAGGCAGATGATCAGCCCGGGGTGTTGGAAGGACACGGCGTTTTGACCTTGACTCATACCTGTACGGATTTCACCCTGCCGTTGCTGACCGGAGACAATGTGTTTGGTACCGTATCCTGGGGGGATGGTGAGTCTGGCAGTTATGAAGCAGGCGGTCAACACAGTTTTGCATCGGGCAGTAAGGAAACTGTCATCGAGAGTTGGAATTCTACCGGTTTTGAATTGGATGCACTGACAGGCATCGAAGTAATCGACCTGAGCGCGTATTGAACTCAGCTATAGCAACAAGTTACGAGCTACAAACTATGGATGAAGCACAGGAGTGATTTACCCGTAGTTTGCAGCTCATTCTATTTTTACGAAGGCAACAACTTGTAGCTTTCCGTCAGCACTTCCAGCAGGAGGGGTTTTGCGCCACCCACGAAGCATTCCACGCCAATCACCATCAGAATGAGGCCCATGAGGCGCATCATGACGTTGTTGCCCGTCTCGCCCAGCACATTGACCAGCCGGGTAGAGGCGCGCAGGATGAAGTAAGTCAGCAGGTAGATGAAGGCGATGGAGCCGATCAGCACGCCTTTCAGCTCTATGGTCTGTGCATCCTGCATCAGTACGATGGCATTGGCGATGGCACCGGGTCCGCAGAGCATGGGGATGCCCAGCGGGGTGATGGAGATGTCGTTGGCGTAGGTCTTGATTTCCTCGTCTTTCAGCTTCATGGGCGTATAGCGTGCCTGCAGCATGTCGTAGCCAATCTTGAAGATGATAAATCCGCCGGCGATGCGGAAACCGTTGGTGGAGATGCCGAAGAACTTGAACAGAAACTGGCCGGCGAAGGTGAAGACCATGATGATGATGAAGGCGGTCAGCGTGGCGCGTGTCACGATGAAGCGGCGCTCCTTCTCCGTCATGCCCTGGGTCATGGTCAGAAATACGGGCATGGTGCCTAATGGATTGGTCAGCGTGAAGAAGGACGTCAGGCAGAGCAGGGCAAAAGGTAACAAGGTATCCATAATATTGATAAGTAGATGTTCGTATTTAGTTTATATGACAGGAGTTAAGCCGATAGTAAGTCAATGAGCCGTATACAAGGTATTGGCTTAACTCCTTAACTCCTCAAAAGATAGTGTCATTACCCGTTGGCGGAATTGAAACCCATATACACTTTATCCTGGCGGTCCATCGTGCAGCTTTGCGGGCGGATATCTCCGCTTTTGTCCGCAGATATCTCCGTCCGTGCCCGCAGATATCTCCGCTCTTGTCCGCAGATATCTCCGTCCGTGGCCTGTCATAGATTGATTCATTCTGCCAATGGGTAGTGTCATTTAATTCTTGCGACTTAATTATAAAAAGGTGGTTAGTTCCCGCAGGTCGTGGATGCGGTAGGTGGGGCGAAAGGGCAGGGGAGAAACGTCGGAAGGTGCGTAGTACACCTGATGCCAGCCGGCGTTGCGGGCTCCGGCAATGTCGTTCTCCCAGTTATCGCCAATCATCAGCGTTTCCCGGGCATCAGACTGGGTAGCGGACAAGGCAAAGTCAAACAATTCCTTGCGTGGTTTCAGCAAGCCGATGTCCTCGGACAAGATTATTTTCCGGAAATAACCTTCGATGCCTGCCGCGCACATCTTGCGGTATTGCAATTCACGAAATCCGTTGGACAGGATGTACAGACGGTATCGGCCGGCAAGATAGTCCAACGTCTCGCGGGCGTGAGGCATCAACTTTTTGCAGGTGTGTATCACGGCAAAGAAGTCATTGGCAAAGGCCTGTGCCAATCCGGCATCCTCCACCCCTACTTGTTGCAGGGGGTGGAGGAAGCGGATGCGGTTCAGTTCGTCCTTCGTGATGCGTCCTTGGCCGTATTCTTCCCATAACCGGAGGTTGCGCTCCGTGTAGAGGGTGTAGAAATGGTCGAAAGAGCGGAAAAAACGCCCGTAGCCGTGCCTCTCGTACATTTCCCGGAAGGTATCTTCCGCATTTGCGGAGAATGCCCACAGCGTATCGTCCAGGTCGAAGAACAGGTTCTTGTAGCGGGTCGGCACGTCTTTATTTCACTTGTATCACCAGGTACTTCGATACGCTCCAGAACCGGGTGGGGTCTGTGATCTTCAGTGTCAGTTGCTCTTTGTCGTCCTGTTCGAGCACGTAGGAGCCTTCGGGGTGCGTGGTCAGCAGGTCGGCGGACTTGGAGTAAAGTTTGATTTCCTTGGTGGTGCGGATGTCAATCTGCGTGAAGTAGTCTTTGTTTATATTGGCATCTTGCATCACATCTCCCTTCTTGAATACGCCGGTGTTGGTCAGGATGCGCTGGTCTTTCAGTTCCTTCTTGGTGCCGAAGACAAACCAGGCGGCATTCAAAGCCTTGTCTTGTGCAGCTACGGTCTCAGCCTTGGCTTCGTTTTCAGCCACCAGGGTTTCCTTCTCGGTGGTGAGGGTGGTGACGGCGGCGTCCAGCTCCTGGATACGGATGTTCTTGGAGGCCAATTCGGCTTGCAACTCTTCGATGCGTTTGGTTTTTTCGACCAGTTCCTGTGTCAGAGTCTCGACGGCTTTTTTCAGCTGGGCCGAGTTGGTGCGGCTGTTTTTCAGCTGTTCTTGCAGCTTGGCAATCTGTTGCTTGTTCTCTTCCATCTGCTTGCGGATGAACTCGATGTCCGAGGCAATCTGTTCCTTGGCGCTCAGTGAGCCTTCGGTCAGGGCGCCGCGTTGCAGGTCGACGCGGTTTTCGGCCGCATTGATTTGGCGGAAGCCTTCGGAGATGTCGTTGAAGGTTCCCATCATGGCATCCAGTTCCGCATCCCGTTCGTTCAGTGCGGCTTGCAGGGAGTCATTTTCTGCCTGTAGGCGGCTCTTGCTGCCCCCTACGCCATCGCATGAGGCCAATATGGCTGCACATGCCATCAGTGATAATACGAGCTTTTTCATAACACTTGTTTTTTAATGCTTGGTTAATAAATGTATGTATGTCAATCTTCTTTTCCTCCTACGATAAGGACGATTTCGCCTTTCGGTTCGTTTTCGGTGAAGTGGTGCACCAGTTCGTTCAACGTTCCACGGACGGTTTCCTCGTGTACCTTCGAGATTTCCCTCGATACGGAGGCCGGGCGTTCGTCGCCGAAATATTCGGCAAGTTGCGTCAGGGTTTTCACCAGCCGGTAGGGCGACTCGTAGAAAATCATTGTCCGGTGCTCTTCGCTCAGGGCCTGCAGGCGTGTCATCCTGCCTTTCTTCTGCGGCAGGAAACCTTCGAAGCAGAAGCGGTCGTTCGGTAATCCCGAAGCCACTATGGCCGGCACGAAGGCGGTGGCCCCCGGCAGGCATTGCACTTCGATGCCGTTGCGTGCGCATTCGCGTGCCATCAGGAAGCCGGGGTCTGAGATGCCCGGCGTGCCGGCGTCCGAGATGAGCGCGACGTTTGCTCCCGCTTTTATTCTATTAATAACGCCTTCCAGCGTTTTATGTTCATTGAATTTGTGGTGAGATTGCAGGGCATTCTTGATTTCGAAATGTTTCAGCAGGATGCCCGATGTGCGCGTATCCTCGGCCAATATCAGGTCGACCTCCTTCAGGATGCGGATGGCACGGAACGTCATGTCTTCCAAATTACCTACGGGGGTGGGCACGATGTACAGTTTTCCTTGGTTCGTCATGGGTTGAAATATTTTTTCAGCAATTCGTTGAAGTCATTGGCGGCCTCGTTGCCATCTTCCGGATGGGCCTCTCTGGTGAATGTCTCTATGGCTTCGTCCAGCGATCCGGCTTGTCCTATCAGGTTGAGTACCTCGTGCATACGGGCCGTGTCTCCGCCGAACAGTTCGCGCGAGAAGCGGAAGGTGTCGTTCAGGCTGAGGGCATGGCGCAAGTCGTGGGCCGGGCGGATGCGTTCGGCCAGGATGACGGCAGGCCTGGGCTCTTCATCCTTGGCTGTGGGCGGTGTGGGAGAGACGGGAGGAATGGGTGGCTCTTGAGGCGGGGGCGGAGTGGGCGCATGGGGACTTTGCGAAGGTTTGTCATCGCCAAAGTTCTGCAAAGACCCGGCCAAGTCTTCGAGGTGTCGTTGCATCTGGCGGATATTGCGCCGGGCCACTTCGACGAGCGACGGGTGGTGGCCCTCGTTCATGGCTTGGATCAGGCATTTCAGTTCAGCCATATCCAGCTCTATGTCGTTCAAAATAGTCTGCATCTTCAAGGTTCGGTTAGACGTTTGGGCACAAATGTAGAAATAAATACTGGAAAAATATAGGATTGTGCACAAAAGTCTTCGTTTCCGTTTGTTTTTCCGGACGGATGTTTCCTTTTGAAGGAAAAAACGTATTTTTGCGGTTGAATTAAGATAAGTATGAGACTATGGTAGTATTCTCGGAAGACCATATACAGGAAACGAAACGCAGGGGGCGAATAGAGGTCGTCTGCGGCTCAATGTTCTCCGGCAAGACAGAGGAATTGATACGCCGTCTCAGGCGTGCCCAGTTTGCCCGCCTGCGGGTGGAGATTTTCAAACCGGCTATAGACACCCGTTATTCCGAGGAAGATGTGGTGTCGCACGATAGCCATGCCCTTTCGTCCACCCCGATAGACTCTTCGGCCAGTATTCTGCTGTTTGCCTCGGAGGTGGACGTGGTGGGCATAGACGAGGCCCAGTTTTTTGACGACGGCCTGGTGGATGTGTGCAATCAGTTGGCAGACAATGGAGTGAGGGTCATCGTGGCAGGGCTGGATATGGATTTTCGGGGGCGTCCGTTCGGCCCGATGCCGGCCTTGTGCGCCATTGCCGACGAGGTGTCCAAGGTGCATGCCATTTGTGTGAAGTGCGGCGAATTGGCCACCTTTTCTCATCGCACTGTAAAGAATGAGAAACGAGTACTGCTGGGCGAGACCGCTGAATACGAACCGCTCTGCCGGGAGTGCTATCGCCGGGCTTTGCGGGCAGAGGAGGCTGGCCGCAAGAGAGTGGAGAAGTAGAGAACCCTAATAACCAACGAGAGATGGAACGAAAGAAAATCACATTCGACAGTTTTATACGGGGCATTATCGTGGCGCTGGTAGTCATCGGTATCCTCTGGCTTTTCAAGCGACTGAGCAGTGTCTTGTTGCCTTTTTTTGTGGCATGGCTTATTGCCTACCTGATTTATCCGCTGGTCACCTTCTTCCAATATCGGTTGCGCCTGAAGCACCGGGCCTTGTCTATCTGCTGCGCCCTCCTTTCCATGGCTGTTGTAGGAGGGCTGGCTTTCTATCTGCTGGTTCCTCCGATGATACAGGAATTTGCACGCGTGAAGGACCTGTTGGCGGAATATTTCTCTTCCGGCAACCGGGGAAGCAACATCCCCCTGCTTCTGTCGGAGTTCTTGCGTGAGCATGTGGATCGGGAGGCTCTCTCGCAAGTGTTGAACAGTAGTGACTTCTTGACAGCCCTGAAAGAGGCCTTACCCCGTCTTTGGGGGCTTTTGGCAGAGTCGGTCAATATTCTTTTCAGCTTCTTCACCATCTTTATGGTGTTGCTTTACGTCGTCTTTATCCTGTGGGACTACGAGAGCATTGCCAGCGGGTGGGTACATTTGGTGCCTCCCCGTTACCGCCCTCTTGTAGTGGGGTTGTTCAATGATATCAAGGATGGCATGAACCGGTATTTCCGTGGCCAGGCTTTGGTGGCTTTTTGCGTAGGCATCCTGCATGCGGTAGGTTTTCTTATCATCGATTTTCCTTTGGCTGTAGCGTTGGGCTTATTGATAGGCCTGTTGAATATGGTGCCCTATCTGCAAATTATCGGTTATGTTCCTACGGTCATACTGGCCATTCTGAAGGCAGCCGATACCGGGGAGAATTTCTGGTTCATTCTGTTGGGGGCCGTCATCGTGTTTGTGGTAGTGCAGCTCATTCAGGATATGGTGCTGGTGCCTCGCATCATGGGCAAGATTACGGGGTTGAATCCGGCCATCATTCTTTTGTCCCTTTCCGTTTGGGGGTCATTGATGGGGATGCTCGGCATGATTATCGCTTTGCCTCTGACCACCTTGATGTTGTCCTATTACCAGCGTTTTATCATCAATAAGGAAGATATTCCGATTCGTCATTCTTCTGGAAATCAGTAGCTTTTGAAGCGTGTCGAATTTTTAGGCATAAAAAACTTGCAGGAATCTATTGCAGATTCCAAAAAAATGTCTACCTTTGCACTCGCTTAACAGCAATAAGGTTTGATTCGCTAGCTCAGCAGGTAGAGCACAACACTTTTAATGTTGGGGTCTTGGGTTCGAGCCCCAAGCGGATCACCCGCTAAAGTTTGAACGAAGCCCTGAGTATTATTCTCAGGGTTTTTCTTTTATAAGCCCTACTGATGATCAAGGAAATATTCGGATTGCTGCCCGAACGTGAACGGAGGCGCAGCGTGTGGATAGCACTGGCGGTGCTGATTCGGGCCATGTTGGATTTTGCTGGCGTGGCGGCCCTGATTCCCCTGTTGTTGGCGGTGCTGAAGCCGGGAAGCAGCCGCCCGATGATGCTGTTGCTTTGTGGCGGTGTCTTGTTATTCGTTGTGTTCAAGAATGGGTTAGTGGCTCTGCTGGCACAGACGGAGAGCCGTTTCCAGATGTGCATTTATCGGGACTTCAGCCGTCGCATGTTTGTCAATTACTATCGTCGTGGCCTGCTATTCCTCAAGAGCAAGAGCAGCGTGCAGTTGGGCCATGAAGTCAATTATATCTGTTACACCTTTTGCTTGTGCGTCATGGCACCGTTGTTTCGCATCGGGGGCGAGGTCATATTGGTGCTGTTGATGATTACCGCGCTTGTTGTGTGGGAGCCGTTGGCAGGGCTTCTGCTGTGCGCCGTGCTCATACCCTTGGCCGTCCTTTATATTCTTATTGTCCGCAAACGCTTGCGTGCCTTTGGCCGTGAGGAGTTGGAGGCTCGTCGGAAGCAGTCGCGTACGGTGGTCGAGGCTTTCCGTGGTTATCCCGAGATTGAGATAGCCCAGTCTTTCGGTACATCCATGCAGTCGTTCGATCAAGGAATGGATGCCATCGTTCGTAGCCGCTTGCGCATGGAGCGTTACCAGCTGTTTCCCCAGTTCCTTTCCGAAGCGGCCATCGTGGCGGGCATTGCCTTGCTGGTCGGTGTGGGGCGTGGTGATGTGGGCATCATGAGCGGCGTGTTTGCCGTGGCTGCTTTCCGCTTGATTCCGGCTATGCGAGGCATCCTGAACAGTTGGGCTACCTTGCAAAATGCTTCGCACTCCATAGCTGTGGTGGCCGACGGTATTGCCGATACTACTCCGGGGCAAGCATCGGATACCCCTGCCCCTTTCACATTTGAGCACAGTTTGCGTCTGGAGAACTTGGGTTTTGCCTTTCCGGACGGCAGTTTGCTGTTCAACGGACTGAACCTTGAGATTCGCCGAGGTGAGCGCATCGGGGTGCGGGGAGCCAGTGGCTCGGGCAAGTCCACTTTGTTTAATCTCTTGTTAGGCTTTTTCCCTCCTACCGAGGGACGGATTTGCATTGACGGGCGCGAATTGTCTCCCTCCAACCGCAATGCCTGGCACAGGCTGGTGGGCTATGTTCCGCAGGAAATCTTCATCATCGAAGGTTCTTTGGCGGACAACGTGGCTCTTGGCCATCTGCCTCCAGACCGCGCCAAGGTAGCACATGTCCTTGAGCAGGTGCAAATGAAGGAATGGGCAGAGGCCCTCCCGGAAGGATTGGATACGCCGCTGGGTGAATACGGTAGTCGGCTTTCCGGTGGACAGAAGCAACGCATCGGCATTGCCCGCGCCCTCTATAAGGAGGCGGAAGTGTTGTTCTTTGACGAAGCTACCTCGGCATTGGACAGCCGCACCGAGCAGGAAATCAACGAAGCGCTCCGGGCTTTGTCGGGACGTTACCGAGAACTGACCATGATTATCATCGCTCACCGTGAATCATCGCTCAAAGTCTGCAACCGCATTTTTGACTTGGTGACTAAGGAGGTCATCGTGAATGAAGAATGAATAACTATGAATGAAGAATAGAAGAAAATAGAATATAGGATGAAGAACGAACAAAATTATCTGATAGCCGGCTTCCGCCTGCGTGCGGAGGGCGATAAACTGACAACTGCCATGGCCACCCTGCAAGGATTCAAGGTGTTTGCCACGGACAGCCGGGAGGGTAACGAGCCGCTTATCCGGCTGGTGGCTACTGACGAGGAGGCACCAACCTTCGGCCAAGAGATGTACCGTAGCACGGTAGACGATGTGACCAGCCGATTTGGCCGGTATGAAGACGGGTATTGCTTTGCCTCGGATTATGCCGACGGCCGGGGTATCCGGATGTGGAATCCGCAGGGCACGAATGTGTTCTACCTCTCCCGCGACCTCGACCCGCGCCTGTTGCGCTTCACTTGCTGGATTGCCTTTGGCATAGGCATTGCCCCGCACGATGCAGTGGCTATCCACACCAGCGTGCTCACCTATCAGGGCAAGGCGGTGCTTTTCCTTGGCGAGAGCGGCACGGGTAAGAGTACGCACACGCGGCTTTGGCGCGAATATATTTCCGGTGCAGCCCTGCTGAACGATGACAGCCCTATTGTCCGCATTCACGACGGGATACCCTATGCCTACGGAAGTCCCTGGAGTGGGAAGACGCCTTGTTATAAGACCGAGCGTTATCCTTTGGCGGCTTGCGTGCGCCTCTCGCAGGCACCTTATAACAAGATGGAGCGGCTGAATATTCCGCGTGCATACGCCGCCTTACATCCGTCCTGCCCGCCGGACTTTGCTTACGATGATACGCTCTACGACCATATCAGTCGCGTACTCAATGTCTTGCTGGGTTGTGTACCGGTATATCATTTGGCTTGCTTGCCCGATGAGGCTGCGGCGCGTCTGTCCTGCACTACCATTTTCGGCCAGCCATGCGCAGAGTGACTCTTCCCAACCAGTTCTTGGCGGAGGCGGCGCGTGCCTTGGTTGATGGCGAAACGGTGAAGATTCACATCACGGGCGAGAGTATGTACCCATTTATTCGTAGCGGGCGAGATACGGTGGAAATCACTCCCTGTCCGCCTGAGGGCGAACTGCCCGCCTGGTGTTGCCCCTTCTATCAATGGGAAGGCAAGTACATGATTCATCGCTATATCGGTCGTGACGGGGATGACTGCCTGATGCTGGGCGACGGTAATGTGGCCCGCATTGAGCGTGTGCCTCGTCGGGAAATCATCGGACTGCTGCGTCGCATCTATCATGCAGATGGGTCGGTGCAGGACTGCACGGATCCTCGATGGCTACAGCGGGCGCAGTGGTGGTACCGACTGCGCCCGCTACGGAGGTGGCTGTTGCCGTTTCTCAAAAGAATCGTAAGGTATTGACTCTGTCATTCACTGATGATGCCGCAACGGATGAGTGTATCCGTCCAGCGGCGCACGTCGTTTTCGGCTTGTTCTTGAGGGATGCCGTAATGGTCCACGAGGACGGCGGCACCGTCGGCGATGGTGAAATCCTTCCCGCTGAGGGATCCCCACAGCAGCAGGGCAGTGGCGTTAAGGGAAATGACCTTGGTCATGTCGGCTTGGGACTTGCCCTGCTCGACGATGAGGTTCTCGCCGGCTATCTGGCGGACCTTGTAGTTGTCTTTGATGCGCATGATGTTTTTGTCTTTTTAGTGTTAGAATGGCGCAAATATAGGCAAATCCCCTTGATAACGAAAAGAATTTGAAGAATTAAGTAATATACAAATGCAATGACACAGATTCAACAACAGTTTTTTGCCCTTTTGCGGGCGGGTTTGTGGGGCAAGGCACCCGATGCCTCCTTATTTGATGCGAACACGGATTGGGCAGCCTTGTTGACTGCTGCCAAGAAACAATCGGTGCAGGCTGTCGTGCTGGATGGCGTGCAGCTGCTTCCCGTGGATTGTCGTCCTCCCAAGTCGCTCTACTTGCAATGGTGTGCCCTGGGACTGCACACCGAGGAACAGAACGAACAGCTGAACCGCGAACTGGCCCGTCTTTATGCCCTGATGCGTACACACGGCATCGAACCGGTATTGGTCAAGGGACAGGCCGTGGCTCAGTATTACCGCCACCCGGAGCATCGCCGCTGCGGGGATATTGACTTCTACATAGGTCTGGAGGATTACGAACGGGCCAATGCCTTGCTGCGCTTGGAAGCTACGCAGGAAGAGGAGGAAGTATTCAAGCACGCCTGCATGCACTGGCACGGCATCATTGTGGAGAATCACCGCATTCTTATCAATCTCAGCCGTCCGGCAGCCGACCGCCGGATGCAGCAGTTCACCACCGCTTGGGGACGCGACAAGGCTGCGTGCCCGTTGCTCAGGGTGGGAGAGACGGAGGCTCGTGTGCCGCCAGCCGCCTTCCATACGGCCTATGTCCTGACTCATGCTGCCCTGCATTTCCTCAACGAGGGTATTGGGATGCGACAAGTGTGCGACTGGGCCTGCCTGCTCCATGCCCATCACACGGATGACGAACTTCGCGAAGTAGCACGCCTGCTCCATTGTTTCGGCCTGACCCGTGCGGCGCGACTGTTTGGTGCTTTGCTGGTGCGCCAATTGGACTTTCCGGCCGAATGGCTGCCCGTGCCCTGCGGACCGAAGGATTTTGCCAAGGCCGAGTGGCTCTTGCAAGACATTTGGGCAGGCGGTAACTTCGGTGTCGGGCAGCACCGCAAGCGTCCCCGCGGCTACTGGGCGGGCAAGTGGTACACCCTGCGGCGTGTGGTCAAGCGTTGCTGGCAGATGGGCGCCCTGGCTCCCGGCGAGGCGTTCTGGTATCCGGTCATGGTTGCCGTACATTCGGTACAGATGCAGGTGAAGAAGCGGATGAGGCGGTAAAGGAGAAGTCCATTCGATTTCAATGAACTATCCCAAACTCTCGGAATTTTTTCCGTAGTTTGGGATTCTTTTTTTGAAAAGGATGTTCTCCTGCTCGAATTTTTAATAGCGTATGCTAATATGCATATTTCTCATTCCCCCATGGATGCCGGTGCATTTTCAGTCTACACTTCCATGCACCAATTTTTCTATGATACGGTTGTCAATACCAGGTTTGCCAGTGCTAGCCGTTGTCATGTTATAGAGATGAGGGTTGTAGTAAATTTTTGTGCAATCACCCTTTTCAAAGGAGACCTTACCCACTTTTTGTTCAGCCTCCTGGCACACCTTCTTTATTTTCTCTACAAAACCAACGATATCGGGACATTTCAGCACCGGTTGGTTGATGTTTTCCGCTCATTTTAGTTCTTCCAGTTCCTTACGCAATCTGTTTTTTTCTTTGCTATCACCCGTTATGGTGTGGCCCACGATAAAGAGGTATATCTCCAGGCTGGATTTACAATTTATTTGCGGCATTGGAGAAATTTTGGAAGCAGTCCCGGCGATTTTCCAGACCGTCAGGACTGTTTTTCTCCTGAGCCTTCCGCCTCGGCAAAATACTCTTCGTTCAACTGTCGGGCGCGGGCGATGGCTTCATCAACTGTGGCATAACGCTCGCCGCGCAGGGGAATGAGGTACTGCATCTGGTTGTCATAACGCACGATGACGAAGTCGCCTTCAAGAGTTTGTTCTGCGAAATACATCTGTTTCATGATTTTGTTATTTTTAAAGCAGGTTTTTAAAAAAAGAAAGAGCTGCCCCGGAGGGCGGCTCTTCCCGTTATTCTATTCAACATTTACTCGGCAAGCATCCAGCTCTTAGCACTGTAGCTCCAACGCAATCTGTTGCCGTCCTTGTCGTACGTTATCACATTAGTAGGATTGGGCAGGTTAGTGGTCGGACCAGATATCACGCCCTGGCTGCTACCTACCTCATGAGTCCCGCTTACGCGTACCCATCCGTTAGTAATAAGCACGGCTGCTTCCGAATAATCCAACTCATCCACAGTAAGAACGACCACGTTAGGCTGATTAGCATTACCACTAATAATCAAGTTTTTATAAGTAGCCTTCAACGACTTCATGCTCAAGTTCATGTCCGGCGTCAAATTCTGGATTTCACAGCCTTCGGCGATCACGTCTTTGCCAGCCAGCAAGTAAGCGTAGTCCTTGTTCTCATCCAGGTTCATGTTGAAGTTTCCGGTCAGCGTGATCTCTGTTTCGTTGCCCATTACAACATCTGCCAATGCTTGCAAACCATCTGTACCGGATACGGTCACAGCATCCACAGGTGTTTCAGGAGTTTCAGGTTTTTTACCGTCCACTGTTCCGGCACCTTCCCAAACAACCTCGTTATCCAGAATATAGTCCCAAGCCGTTTCAATCTTACCCTGGTTGATCACCTTGGCCGTAATTTCATCAGCATGTTCAGGAACATATATCTTATTGATGCTCTTCACATACAGTTCGCCGTCCGTAGCCGGGATGTTCAGCGTAGCGTCGATGCCCTTGTAGTTTCTACCGTCATAGCTGCCGATCACCACCTTGGCACTATTGGCATTTACGATACCTCTGATATTGGTTGTGGCGGCCTCGATGTTGAAGGCAATTTCGTTGCTATTGGTGAAGTCGATGTCAGCCAGCGTTGCGTTTGCACTGGTCGTGATTTCTACCACGTTTTCGAATACGCTGCGTTTGTGCGAATCCGGCGTGCCTTCAATTTCCGTACCCAGGCTACCGCCTTGGCCCTTGATTTCGATCCACTTCACGTCGGAAGCCGTGTAGCTTGTAGCAGGTACGTTGCTGCCGTTCGCCGTGCCTTCCACGCTGCCACCGTCGATGACAAGCTTCGTGATCTTGCTGTCGATGATGTCCTTCAGGGCCATCTTGCTCTTCACGGTGTAAGAGATGACACCCTTGTTAGCATTATTTACAGCTACCACAGCCTTGATGTCAGCGGACTTGTCGATCTCACCTTTATTGCTGTTGGCATTGGTCGTGGAGCCTTGTCCGGCAATGACCTTACCATATATAGCATTCACGAGGTTGTTGATCTGGCCGTTGTTGTAGATGACAGCCCAGTCAGCGTATTCGTCCTCAGTGTAGTCGTTCTTGCCCTGGTTGGTCAGCTTACCGGCTGCGCTCACGATGGCACCCTTGCCGATAGTGATGGTGGCGTTCTCCATATTCTTGCTGTGATACTCGAAAGTGACGTTGGCGTTGATGGTGACGTCAGCCTTGTTCTCGGCGATTTGCAGGTGCTCAACCTCGGCGTTCGCGTTGATGGTCACTGTGCCCTCGTTCTCGGCGATGATCAACTCTTGATTCTGGTAGTCGCCGCTTTGCTCATACTTGATGGGCGATGCAACGGTCAGGCTTGCGCCTTCGGCTACTTCCAGCTCATTATCCAGTGTGATTCTGCCACTGTGGATATTGCCCACGCTGTAGCTTCCTTTCACGAAGGACTTGCTGCCCAGGGTCAGGTTGTTCTCCACAACGATGGTTGCTGTTTTCTGTTCACGTTCATTGATTGCACTGCCGCTCACGAGCACGTAGTCCAGGATGTTGGCAGCTGCATCTTCGGCGATGAGCAGCTTGTTGCCGTTCGTGTTGATGTACAGCTTGGAGTTCACGCCGTCCTTTGTCAGCAGGTCGCTCATTTCCTTGGTCAGCGTCACGTCGTTCTGCAAGGCAGCCTTGTAGACGCGGCGGATGCTGGAGGCGTTGTTCCACTCGATGAGCTGCAACAGGTCGGATTCGTTGTAGACGCTCATGTCCCAATCTCCTTGTACGGAGTTGTCGGTGATTTCCAGCGTCACGCTGTTCACTTCATCCGGAGCAATCTTCACGATGGGGTTCTCGCTGATTACGGTCACTCCCTTTTGAGCATCGTTCACCTCACCGTTGATGTTGCTGATCTGAACCGGGCCTACCATGCCTCTGTCGGTGTAGATGTAAGCGTTGATCACTGCCTCGCTTTCTGCATAATCATAGATGTTAGTCATGATTACGAAGCTTTCCGTGGCGTTCTGGTTACCCTTCTGCACGGGAGCGTTCAGCACGGTCAGCTCGGCACGGTCGTCAGCACCGTTAATCGGGCTACCGTTATAGTCTTCATTCTCATTTTTCGCAATGCCATTCATGACAGCGCGCAAGGCATTCTTGCGGTTGTAGTTCACTGACTTTTCGGTGTTGTTCACCAAGCCACCGAGGGCATAGATGTTATTCGGATCGGCAAATCTCTCCGTGAAGTCGGCGTTATAATCCTCCTCGTAGTTAGCGTAGTTGAAGTAACCGGCCTTATCGCCGCTTACATTTGCCCACTTAGGATTCGGAGCATTGTATGCCAAGTTGTAAGTACGGCTTCCATCCTCACCCTCGTATTTTGCCATGGTCGGGTCAACTTTCACCAGCGTATTGAAAGCCTCGGACTGCAGCACAATCTTCTTCACGGTGAAGTCCTGGTTACCTACATTTTTAATCTTGATGCCCACGGCGCCCAGCACCGGTGTCATCTCCAGGTCGGCGCTCATCACGTCGCCGCCTTCCGTGCCGGCATGGATGCGTGCATAGCCGATGAAGAACTGGTTATTGGCGTAAGCCTCCTGCAAGGAAGCGGTGGACGTGCC
>DWZE01000063.1 GCA_019118325.1 Candidatus Bacteroides intestinavium | reverse complement strand
TTCGACGGCATCCAGTCCTTCTCCGTGCGCGAGGACGAGCCGACGCGGGCCAGCCGCCCCTTCGACCGCGACCGCGACGGCCTGGTGCCCGGCGGCGGTGCCGCCACGCTGATTGTGGAGGACTATGACAGTGCCGTGCGCCGCGGGGCGCCCATCCTGGCCGAGATTGTCGGCTGGGGCTTCTCCGGCAACGGCGACCACATCTCCACGCCCAACGTGGAGGGGCCCGCCCGCTCGCTGGAGCTCTGTCTGGAGCACGCCGGGGTCACCCCCGCCGAGATTGGCTACGTCAATGCCCACGCCACCTCCACCCGCATCGGCGACGCCCGCGAGGCACAGGCCATCGCCCGCTTCTTCGGCGATACGCAGGTGCCCGTCACCTCCACCAAGAGCCAGACCGGACACGAGATGTGGATGGCCGGAGGCAGCGAACTGATATACTCCATCCTGATGATGAAGAACGGATTCATCGCGGGCAACCTCAACTTTGAGCACCCGGACGACGACACCGCCTGCCTGAACATCCTGCCCGAGACGCGCGAGGCGCATTTCGACATGTTCCTCTCCAACTCCTTCGGATTCGGGGGAACCAACTCGACACTGATTGTGAAAGACCTGAAAGGATAAGTTATCATCGGGGATGGCACGCAGATGTAACAGATTCACACAGATTCTTTGTAATCTGTAAATCTGCGGTCATCAGTTGTATCTGCGTCATCTGCGTGCCATAAATCCCTATTTATCGTATAAACCAACTATCAACAATAAGATTATGACACGTAACGAAATCGTAGAACAAGTGAACGGCCTCCTGGCCGATGAATTCGAAGTAGACGCCGCCCTCTTCACCCCCGAGGCCAACGTGCGCGAGACGCTCCAGCTGGACAGCCTGAGCCTGGTGGACCTGGTGGCCCTCATCCAGCAGACGTATAAAATCAAGATTCCTGTGGCCGAGCTGCGCGGTATCCAGACCTTCACGGACTTGTATGACTACATCGAATCCCATCTGGCCGCCGGTGGAAACTAAGGACACGGACATACGCGACCTGATTCCGCAACGCGACCCCATCCTCCTGGTGGACCGTCTGTTGTGCGTGGAGGGAGACGTGGCCGAGGCGTGCTTCACGGTGCGTGCGGACCTCTTCTTCCTGGACGACGACGGCCTCCTGGCCGAGACGGGGCTGATGGAGCACATCGCCCAGTCGGCCTCGGCCTTCGCAGGCTGGCGCGCACGGCAATCCGGCGCGGAGACACCGCCTGTGGGCTTCATTGGCGAAGTCAAGAAGTTCCGGTGCCACCGCCGCCCGGCCGTGGGCGAAGAACTGCGCACCACCATCACCCTGCTCACCGAGTTCGACGGCATCCTGGTGGTCGGCGCGGAGACGCAGGCCGGTGGCGAAGTGGTGGCGGAGACGCAGATGAAGGTGGCGATGGAGTAATTCCGAATCCCCACCCTACACATTAATCCCTAAAATCCCTACTTAACGTGGCAGTATCATCTTTAGAGAACAAGTATTATCGCATCATCGGCATGGAGAGGCAGGCAGCGGCCGGCAGTGCCGTCTTCCGTATCGCCCTCTTGCCGGACTGCGACGTCTATCGCGGCCACTTCCCCGGCCGTCCGGTGTGTCCGGGCGTCTGCCAGGTGGAGATGGCGCGTCAGTGTGGCGGTCGTCTGGCGGGCCGGCCTTTGCTGATTCGTCGCATCGCCTCGTGCCGTTTCCTGGCCGTGGCCACACCCGGCGACTGCCCCGAACTGGACCTGTCCGTCGTCTTGCAGCCGGCTGGCGAAGGCGCCTGGACCCTGATGGCCCGCCTCTATGACGAGGGACATACCTATATGGAACTGAAAGGAGAACTGGGCGTATGACCACACTTTGTATCCGTATCTACCGCTTCTTCCGCAGCCATCGCGCCGTCTGTTGGACGTCGATGCTGGTGCTGTTCGGCGTGCTGGGCTGGCTGGCCGCACAGATTCATCTGGAAGAGGACATCAACAAGCTGATGCCTTCCTCGCGCAACGAGGACGGCAGCATCAAGCTGGCCTTTGCCGACCTGCGCATCAAGGACAAGACGTTCCTGGTGTTCGAAGGCCGGGAGGGCGCCACGGTCCCGCAGATGGCCGCGGCGTGTGATGACTTCGTGGACTCTCTCCTGGCCTGGGACGCAGCCCGCGATTCGTCCAGCCGGGTCATCGGCGACGTGTTCTACCGCCTGCCGGACGACCTGATGGCTGATGTCATCGACTACCTGGCCGCCCAATTGCCTGCCTACATCGACACCTCGGCCTATGCCGCCTTCGATACGCTCCTGACCCGCGAGCACCTCGTCCGTCAGATGCAGGCCAACCGCGAGGATTTCGGCAAGCCCGTAGGACAGGCTTTCCCCGAACTGCTGCAGATGGACCCGCTGGGCCTGCGCAATGTTCTGGCCGACCGGCTGAAGCCCCTGACCCAGGGTGCGACGGGCGGCTACAAGACCCTGGAGGGGCACTTCTTTGTGCCGGACTCCACCGTGTGCGTGGCCTTCATCACGCCGATGTATGCTGCCACCAACACCGGACAAGGCTCCGCCCTTTTCGAGCGGCTGAACGAGCAGATAGAACGCTTTGCCGTCTCCCATCCGGAGGTGCGCGTCTCTTACCACGGCACGCCGGCCAGCGGCTTCTACAACGCCTCGCGCATCAAGGCCGACCTGAAGGGGACGCTCATCGTCTCCCTGCTGCTGGTGCTGGTGTTTATCTCGGTCTGCTTCCGCAACTGGGACACGGTGCCTCTGCTGGTGCTGCCCGTCGTGTTCGGCACGTTGTTCGGGCTGGCGGGGATGTACTTCATCAAGGGACAGTTCTCGTTGTTGGCCCTGGGCATCGGGTCGGTGGTGTTGGGCGTGGCGTTCAGTTATGTGCTCCATGTCATTACGCATTATAAGTACCTCAGCGACCCGGAACAAGTGTTGCGCGACGAGGTGAAGCCGGTCTGCCTGGGTTGTCTGACGACGGTCGGCTCGTTTCTCGGGCTGATTTTTGTGCGCACGGAGCTGTTGCAGGACTTCGGCCTGTTTGCCACGCTGGCCATTGTGGGCACGACGGCTTTCAGCCTGGTCTACCTGCCCCAGATGCTCAGCCCGTCGCGCAACAAGCGGAGCCGCCGCGCCTTTGCCCTCATCGACCGGCTCAATGCCTGTCCCTTCGACCGGAAACCGGCTTTGCTGGCTGTCCTGGCCGTCTTCACCTTGGTGTGCATAGGCTTCTACCTGGGACGGGGTACGGAGTTCGATGCCGACATGCACAACCTGGGCTACAAGGCCGAGCTGACCACCCACTCCGAGGAATTGCTGCGTGCCAAGACCCACACCGGCGACAAGCAGAAATACTTTGCCGCCTCGGGCCGCACCCCGGAAGAGGCGCTGGAGCACTTTGCCACCCTGTCCGTCCAGCTGGATTCCCTCCAACGCGCCGGACTGGTGAAAGGCTACTCGCGCACCGACCTCCTGCTGGTGCCCCTGCGTGTGCAGCAACAGCGCATCGACGCCTGGAAGGCCTATTGGACGGGCGAACGCCTGGCCCTGGCGCGCCGCCTCATTGCCGAGACCGCCCCCGCCGCCGGCTTGCGTCCCGAAGCCTTCGCCCCCTTCTTCGACTTGGCGCAGGCCGACTATGAGCCGGACGCGCTCTACGGGGCGGGCCTGATACCCGCGGGCTACCTCTCCACGCTGCTGGAAGAGTCCTACGACGGCACGTGGCTCTGCTTCACCTCCGTGCGTTGCGCCAACGACACGGTGCGCAGTGCGACCAGCGACTACCACCGCATCTGCGACGCCGTGGCCACTCGGCCCCACCAACTGGTATTGGACACCTATTATTATACCACCGACACGCTGAACCAGCTGAACGGCGACTTCAACATCCTGCAATGGGTGTCCATGCTGTTCGTCCTGCTGGTATTGCTCGCCAGCTTCCGCGGCAACGTCCGCCACACGCTCCTGGGCTTCATGCCCATCCTGTTGAGCTGGCTGATTGTGCTGGGGCTGATGGCGATGTTCGACATGCACTTCAACCTGGTCAACATCATCATCTCCACCTTCATCTTCGGCATCGGCGTGGACTACAGCATCTTCGTGATGAACGGCCTGGTGGACGGCGGCAAGCGTCCCCGGCTGCTGGAGTATCACAAGACGGCCATCTTCTTCAGCGCCGTCATCCTGATAGTCACCGTAGGCTCGATGCTGCTGGCCGTGCATCCCGCCATCCGCTCCGTGGGCTTCTCCACGCTGACGGGCTTGGTGGCTGCCGTGGTATTGTCCTACGTGATGCAGCCAGCCGTCTACCGGTGGCTGGAACGGCGTAAATCTTCCCGAAAGGATTGACGGATGAGCCATGAGGTATGAAGTCATTGTCATAGGAGCCGGATTGGGCGGACTGGAGTGCGCTTGCCTCTTGTCGCAGGCGGGACACTCCGTGCTGGTGCTGGAGAAGGAGCATCACGTGGGCGGCTGCCTGCAGAGCTACCGTCGTCGCGGGCTGGACTATGATACCGGCTTCCACTATGTCGGCGGGCTGGGCGAGGGTCAGTCCCTCCACGAAGCCTTTGCCCGCCTGCAGTTGCTGGACCTGCCCTGGCATCGCCTGGACGAGGCCTACGACCGCATTACCGTCGGCGACCGCACGTTCTCCCTCGTGCAGGGCTTCGACGCCTTTGCCGGGGCGTTGGCCGCCGAGTTTCCCGCCGAGCGCGAAGCCCTGCGCGAGTATGCCGGCCTGCTGGCCCGCATCGCCCGCGACGGAGGCGGGGAGGTCCGTCCCGCCGACGGGAACGAACTGCTGGAGACGGGCGCCTGGGACTACCTGTCCACCCGCTTCCGCGACCCGCTGTTGCGCGATGTCCTCAGCGGCAATGCCCTGCGGATGGAACTGCGGCGCGAATCCCTGCCGCTGTTCACCTTTGCCCACTGCAACGCGGGCTATGTGGAGAGCAGTTGGCGCCTGCGCGGTCCCGGCTCGCAGATTGCGGACCGCCTGGCCGGGCATATCCGTGCCTGTGGCGGCGACATCCGTTGCGATGCCGAGGTGTGCGAACTGGCCGAGAAAGACGGCCGGCTGGTGGCCGCCCGCTGCCGGGATGGCGAGGTCTACGAAGCGGACGCCTTTATCAGCGACCTCCATCCCGCCACGACCTGCCGCCTGTTGTGCGAGAGCCGCCTGCTACGCAAGTCCTACCGCCGCCGGATGGACACGCAGCCCAATACGGTGGGGATGCTGACTGTCTCCCTCCGTCTCCGTCCGCAGACGTTGCGTTACTTCAACCATAACCACTACGTCTACGCACAGCCGGACGTGTGGGCGTCCTGCCGGGGCGAGGGTCCCGTGAAGGCCGTGATGGTCAGTTGCCGTGTGCCCGAGGATGGGACGGACTTCACCCGCCAGGTGGACCTGCTGACCCCGATGGCGTGGGAGCGTTGCCTGCCTTGGGCCGATACCACCGTGGGACGTCGCGGCGAGGCTTACCGGGCGATGAAAGACCGCCTGGCCGACGAATGCCAGGCCTTGGCCGAGAGGGTTGTCCCCGGCCTGGGCGACCGGGTGGAGGAACGCCACATCAGCACGCCGCTGACCTACCGCGACTATACCGGCACGCCCGAAGGTTCGGCCTACGGGTTGCGCAAGGACTACCACGAGCCGCTGACCGCCCTGCTCTCGCCCCGCACGCCCGTCCCCAACCTGTGGCTGACGGGCCAGAGCCTGATGCTGCACGGGGTACACGGGGTGACGATGACGGCGCTACGGACGTGCGCGGCGATGGGAAACGGAAACTTATTTTAGGGGTTAGGGGTTAGTGATGAGTGATTAGTATCCTGCTACCGAGCGCTTTGCTAATCACTAATCACTAATCGTTAAACACTAATCACTAATCGTTAAACACTAATCACTGCTAACTTATTTAACAACCAAGCCATATGCGAAAACTGATTGTACTCCTGTTGACCCTGCTTCCCTGTCTGGCCCTGACGGCCCAGGAGGCAGACATCCGCCGCCTGGCGGAGCACTATGCGGACGTGCAGACCCTGTCCGCCGCCGTGACCCGTACGCGCCACAACGCCGTCCTGACGCAGGACGAAGTGGCCCACGGACATTTCTTCCTGAAGAAGCCCGGACGGATGTGCCTGACTTTCGACAACAACAAGGACATGCTGCTGATGGACGGCGGCACGTTCACCCTGGTGGAGCAAGGCCGCCAGGCCGTGGCCAAGGGGCGTAACGGCCGGGTGATGGGGGCGCTGGGCACCGTGTTGCGCGGACTGTTTGCCGATGGCACTTATGCGCCCGACGAGGCTGCCACGGTGAGCGTGGAACAGAAGGACGGCCGCTGCATCCTGACCGTCACCCCCGTGCTGAAGAACGAAAAGGAGAAACGCCGCCTGATGTTCACCTCCTTTGTCCTGACCCTGGACAACGCTACGGGCCGCCTGCTGAGCCTGCGCATGAACGAGCGGGGCGAGAACTACACTCAGTACGACCTGAGCAGCCACCAACCCGGAGCCGCCGTCGGCGATGCCGTCTTTATCCCCGTAGCCCCATGAGTAAGGAACTGACGGACATCTGCCGCGTCCGCGTGAAGTTCAGCGAGACGGATGCGATGCAGCGCGTGTGGCACGGGTCGTATGTCACCTATTTCGAGGACGGGCGCGAATCCTTCGGCCGCCGCTATCCCGGCATTGGCTATGCCGACATCCAGCGTTCCGGCATCTATGCCCCGGTCTACGACCTGCACGTCCGCTACCTGGCTCCGTTGCGCGTCAACGACGTGGCCGAGATTCACACCCGCTACGTTCCCAAGCCCGGCGCCCGGCTGGACTTCGCGTACGAGGTCTATCGTGAGGAGGGCCACGTGCTCTGTGCCACGGGCAGCACGACCCAGCTCTTCATCGACCCTGCCGGGCAGTTGCTGCTGGACCTGCCCGACTATTACGCCCGTTGGAAGGAGCAGTTCCTGGCGGCGGACCGGTGAGGGATATCCCCGCTGCCGGGCGGTGTATTCTCCGCCCGCGGGCCGGGATATCCCCGCCCGGCGGCGGAGACGGCTCCGGGCGGACAGCCTTCTAATCCGTATGGAAAACCGTTGATTGGTAGAAACTTAAACTTTGTCTATGTTGAAAGGAAGAATTTTCTTGTTTATCCTGAGCCTGGCAGGCGTCGTGGCGGCCTTCGCCCAGCGGCCTGTGCTGCGCGGCACGGTGACCGACTCCATCACCGGCGAGACGCTGCCGTATGCCTCGGTGATGTGGAAAGGGACGTCGAACGGCGCGAAGACAGACCTGGATGGCCGCTATGCCTTGCCTTCGCCCTCGGAAACCCGGGTGCTGGAGGTCTCGTACGTCGGTTATGACACGCGGCTGGTGACGGTCCGCGCGGGACAGGGCGGCACGCTGGACATCCGCCTGCGCCCTGCCTCCATCGCCCTGAACGAGGTGCTTGTCCGCCCCGGGCGCGAACGTTACAAGCGGCGCGGCAATCCCGCCGTGGACTTCGTGAAGAAGGTCATCGCCCGCCGCGATGCCCACGACCCCCGCAGCCGCGACTACTATAGCTACGACCACTACCAGCGTATGGTTTTTGCGATGAACGAATATACGCCCAAGCCCCGCAAGGAAGGCCAGAAGCCCGGCAAGTTCGACTTCGTGCGCGAGTTTGTCGATACCCTCGAGGCGGGCACCACCATCCTGCCCGTCAGCGAGCGCGAGCGGCTGGAGCGCGTCTACTACCGCCGCGACCCCAAGTCCGAGCGCCGCCTGCTGAAGGGCAGCAAGTCCGCCGGCGTGGACGAGGTCTTCTCGCGCGAGGGCATCCAGCAGTTTCTCAACGAGGCCTTCCGCGAGGTGGATATTTTCCAGAACAACATCCCGCTCTTCCTGCAACGCTTCGTCAGCCCCTTGTCCACGCTGGGCCCGGCGTTCTACAAGTATTACCTGCTGGACACGGTGCAGGTGGCCGGCCGGCCGTGCATGGACCTGGGCTTCGTGCCTTTCAACTCCGAGTCGTTCGGCTTCACGGGCCACCTCTACGTCGCGCTGGACTCCACCTACTTCGTCCGCCGCGCCGTGCTCAATGTGGCCAAGGACATCAACCTGAATTTCGTCTCGCACATGACCATTGAGCAGGAATTCGAACGCACCGCGGACAGTACCCGCCTGATTACCAAGGACGACATCCGTGTCAACTTCAAGCTGACCGAAAAGTCCAAGGGCATGTATGCCCAGCGGCTCAATGTGTACAGCAATCCCTCCTTCGAGCCTCCTGCCGCCGAGCAGGCCGCCCTGTTTGACCAGCCTGCCCCCCTGGTGGAGCAGCCGGGGGCCTACCGCCGTCCCGACGATTTCTGGGCGGAGAACCGTCCGGAGGAGACCCGGAAGAAGAACCCCAACGGCGTGGAGAAGCTGATGAAACGCCTGCGCTCCGTGCCGCTCTTCTACTTCACGGAGAAGGTGGTGACCACCCTCGTGTCCGGCTATATCCCCACCCACAAGAATCCGGAGAAGAACAAGTTCGACCTGGGACCGATGAACAGCACTATCAACGGCAATGCCATCGAGGGCGTCCGCCTGCGTGTGGGCGGCGGAACCACTCCGAACCTCCACAAGCGTTGGTTCTTCGAGGGGTATGCCGCCTATGGCACACGGGACCGCAAGATGAAGTATGACGGACTGGTGGAATACTCCTTCAACGACCGGCGCGACTTCCGCCTGGACTTCCCCATCCACTCCCTGCGCCTGGAGTATATGTACGACCTCAACAAGCTGGGACAGAACTATATGTACACCAGCAAGGACAACGTGATGCTGGCCATCAAGCGCAAGAAGGACAACGTGGCCACCTACTTGCGCCGGGCCGAGCTGACCTATACGCGCGAGCACTACAACGGCTTCTCCTACGCCGCCGTCGTGCGCAACCTGCGCGAGTATGCCACGCCCTATGCCCCTTTCAACCGTATCGGCGCGGATGGCGCACTGACGCCTGCGGACCACTATGACCTGACGGCCCTGGAGCTGAAGTTGCGCTACGGCTATGGCGAGAAGTTCTACCAGACCCGCACGCAGCGCATCCCCATCACCTACGATGCCTTCATCTTCAACCTCAGCCACACGATGGCGCGCAAGGGCTTCCTGGGCTCGTCCTACGACCTGCAACGCACGGAAGTGGGGATGCAGAAGCGTTTCTGGTTTTCGGCTTTCGGTTATCTGGATGCCATAGTCAAGGGCGGCAAGGTCTGGACCAAGGTGCCCTATCCGCTGCTCATCCTGCCCAATGCCAACACCACCTACACCATCCAGCCGGAGACCTACACCAACATGAACGCACTGGAGTTCATCAATGACGAATATCTGTCCTGGGACCTGACCTACTACATGAACGGCATCCTCCTGAACCGCATCCCGCTGCTCAAGAAGTTGCGCTGGCGCGAGGTGTTCTGCTTCCGCGGCCTGTGGGGCCACCTGACGGACAAGAACGACCCCGCCAAGTCCGGAGGCGAGGGGCTGTATGCGTTTCCTTCCTTCACGCAGCGGATGGGGCGCGCTCCCTACATGGAGGCCAGTGTGGGCATCGAGAACATCTTCAACTTCCTCCGCCTGGACTATGTGTGGCGATTGAATTATCGGGGCAATCCGGACATCCAGAAGCACGGCATCCGGGCGACGATGAAACTGTCGTTTTAGCGGTTAGTGATAAGTGGTTAGTGATTAGTCGCGTGTGAAGTCGTAAGTAGATGCTGATATTTATTTTAGCGATTAGGGGTTAGTGATGAGTGCTGTCTGTGAACGCTTTGCTAATCATTAATCGCTAAACACTAATCACTAACCGCTAATCACTATTTTTCTTTCCCCGGATCAGTACCTTTCTCCCGTCGGCCAGGGTGGTGGCGAAGAGATACGTGTCGCCGCCTTCGGGCAGGTGCAACCGTCGGCGCAGGCCGGCCACGGTGTCCGGAAAGTTGCGCACGCTCAGGTTGGCTTGTCCGATGCCGCCCAGCAATGACTTGATTTCTTTCTTGCCGAAACCACACCAGCCCTCGATGCGGAACGTGCGACCGGGAAAGTCCGGTACGGGGCGGTCGGACGTGTAGAGGTGGCTGCTGGGATGCAGTTTCTCCACCCCGTAGGCGTCGGCCAGGCAGCGGAAGGCGCCGGCTTTCAGCAGGGCGGCATTGGGTTCGTAGAGCCAGGCGAGGGGAGCGTCGGCCAGGGGGCAGGTAGCGGCCTGTTCGTGGCGGCGGGTGAAGGTGAATACGCGGCCGGCTTCGCCCGTGGCATCCAGGTTGGCGCAGGAGACGGGGAGGTCGTCTATTTCCGCCGTGCAGCCCCTTTCCAATATCAGCAGCAGTTCTTTGCATTCATTGTCCACGGCGACCACGTGCGCCTCGCGGACGCTGTGCAGGGTGTGCAGGGCCAGCGTCAGGTCCAGCATGGGCGAGAGCTTCAGCAGGATGCGGGGCGCCTTGTCCAGCAGGCGCTCTTCCAGCAGGGACACGTCCGGCTCGCAGTCGGCCAGGGCGACGGTCCGTCCGCCGTGGCTGTCGCGTCGTGCGGGGTCCAGGAAGAGCCAGTCGGCGGGCGGCATCGTGTACAGGAAGCCGGTGCCGTCGGCACAGTGCACACGGACGTGCGTCAGGCCCAGCAGGGGCAGGTTGTGCGCGGCCAGTCGGCAGAGGTTCTCCTGGCGCTCCACATAGTCTGCCTCGGCAAACAGCGGCGCCAGAAAGGAGCAGTCGATGCCCAGTCCGCCCGTCAGGTCGGCCAGCCGCCGGCGGGAGCCTTCCTGTGCGGCCACGACGCGGGCCTTGTAGCGGGCCGTGGCTTCGGACGAGCATTGCTCCAGCGAGAGGCGGGGCGGACAGAGAATGCCTTCGGTGGCAGCCCATGTCGGGACTTTGGTCCGGAGAACCTGCAGGCCGGCTATCTGGGTGAGGGCGGCGGGCAGGTCTACGCCGGGCAGGGGGCGGGCGTGCAGGGCCAGGGAGCGCACGTCGTCGCGGGCGTGCTGGCGGATGAAGCGGAGGGTTTCGTCGGACAAGTGCATAGGCAGGTCGTTTTCTTTACAAGTTGCAAAGATAGGATATTTTCGGACAAGGATAAACGGAAAGGCACCATTATCGATACGCGCTACGATGATTAGTCTTTGATAATTGTTCGAGTTGGAATTCAGCCCAGCAGGTGATACACATTGCCTGTCTGGGCTTTTATGATGCCCTTCAGTTCCATTTCGAAGAGGAGGGCGCTCAGCCGGCTGAAGGGGATGCCGCTCTCTACCACCAGCGTGTTGACGTCCTGGTCGCCCTGGCGGCCCAGCAGTTGGACGATGCGGCTTTCTTCGTCCGTCAGTTCCTGAAACAGGTTGCGCTGCACGGGGGTAGATGTCATTTGGGTCGTGCTCCAGTTCATGGCTTGTACGAAGTCTTCGGCGTTCTCCACCAAGGCGGCCTTGTTGTCGCGGATGAGGCGGTTACACCCCGCCGAGTGCTCGTCGGTGGCGCGTCCCGGCACGGCGAAGCAGTCGCGGTGGTAGCCCTCGGCCAGCGTGGCGGTGATGAGCGAGCCTCCTTTCCGCCCCGATTCCACGACGATGACGGCATCGGCCATGCCCGCCACGATGCGGTTGCGGCTGAGGAAATTGTAGCGTTCCGGCTCCGTGCCGGTCAGGAATTCGGTGAGCAGGCCGCCTTGAGCCAGCATGTCGGTGGCCGTCTTGCGGTGGAGGGCGGGATAGATGCGGTCCAGGCCGTGGGCCAGAACGGCGACGGTAGGCACGCCGTGGGCCAGGGCGGCGCGGTGGGAGGCGATGTCGATGCCATAGGCCAGTCCGCTGACCACCAGCAGGTCGGGACAGCGGGCGGAGAGGTCGCGCACGAAGTCTTCGCACCATTGGCGCCCATAGTCCGTGGCGCGGCGGGTGCCCACCATGCTGACCACGCGCAGGCTGTTCAGGTTGGCTTGTCCTTTGTAGAAGAGGAAGAGCGGGGCATCCTCGCATTCGCGGAGACGGGTGGGGTAGCGGTCGTCTTGCAGCGTGAGGCAGGCGATGCCGTGCTTGTCGGCAAAGTCCAGTTCCTGCTCGGCGCGGGCGAAGATGCCCGGTGTGTCGAGGGCTTTCAGGGTGGCGGGCTGGATGTCCGGACAGAGTTGGATTAGCTCTTTGCGGCGCGCAAAGACATCGGCGGCACTGCCGATGGCCTGTACCAGCCGATGGGCCGTCAGGGCGCCGATGCCCGTGCAGAGGGTAAGGGCGATGCTGCAGATTCGTTCGTCGGTGTAGTTCATGGCGTTCGTTTTCAGGATTCTTTGTCGTTCAGGTAGGGGGCGAACAGTTGGTCGAAGAGGGGGCTGGTGCTCAGCCGGCCGTTCACCACGCAGACGGCTTCGACGACGCCTTTCAGCACCAGCCGGTTGTCGGCGGCGCGGTAGATGTCCTGGTAGAAGACGTACTTGATGCCCTCCTTGCGCAGGCAGAGCTTGCAGATGAATTCGTCGCCGCTGCGCAGCGGTGTCTTGAAGGACATCGTGATGCGGGCCACGACGGGGTCGATGCCCTGACGGTGCAGTTCGGCGAATCCGGCGCCTGTCGAGAGCAGGAACTCGTGGCGGGCGTGCTCCAGGTAGTGCTGGTAGTTGGCGTTGTTGACGATGCCTTGCAGGTCGCATTCGTAGTCGCGCACCTTCAGGCGGAGTTCGTGGATGTAGTCCATATTATATCAGTCCTTTGAATCGTTTCAGTTCCTCGGTAGAGACCAGCTTGTAGAGTTTGTCGCTGGGGCGAATCTTGTCGCATTTGATGGAGAAGTGCTCGCCCTTGTGGACGGTGGGGACGGGCCGGAGGTCCACGCGCATCTCGTCGGCGGTGAGGAAGAGGGCGCCGGTGGTCGGTCCGGTGACGAGCAGCTTGTCGCCTGCGTTCAGTTCGGCGGCTTCTACGAGGAATTCCGCCACACCCAGGTTGGAGAAGTATTTCACGCCCTTGCCCACGTAGATTTTGCGTTCCGTGGCGTCCGAGCCGTAGTGGTGCGTCCATTCGCCCAGGCGTTGTCCCAGGTAGTAACCGTCCCAAAAGCCGCGGTTGAAGACGGTGGTCAGGCGGCGGTTCCAGTCCTCTATCTTCTCGTCCGTGAAGGTGCCGTCCAGGTAGGCGCGGATGGCCTCCTTGTAGCATTCCACGACGGTGCGCACGTATTCGGGGCCGCGGGCGCGTCCTTCTATCTTGAACACGCGCACGCCGGCATCCATCATCTTGTTGAGGAAGTGGATGGTCTTCAGGTCCTTGGGCGACATGATGTATTGGTTGTCTATCTCCAGTTCCGCGTCCGTCTCCTTGTCGCGCACGAGGTACGAGCGGCGGCACACCTGCATGCAGGCGCCCCGGTTGGCGGAGTGGTTCATCTGGTGGAGCGAGAGGTAGCACTTGCCGCTGACGGCCATGCACAGGGCGCCGTGGCAGAACATCTCGATGCGGACGGGCTGTCCGGAGGGGCCGCAGATGTGTTCTTCGACGATGGCGCGGTGAATCTCCGCCACCTGTTCCAGGTTCAGCTCGCGGGCCAGCACGACGACGTCGGCAAATTGGGCGTAGAAGCGCAGGGCCTCGGTGTTCGAGATGTTGAGCTGGGTGCTGAGGTGCACCTCCTGTCCGATGCTGCGGGCGTAGGTCATGACGGCCACGTCGGCGGCGATGATGGCGGAGATGCCCGCCTCGTGGGCGGCGTCGACGATGGTGTGCATCAGCGGGATGTCCTGGTCGTAGATGATGGTGTTGACGGTGAGGTAGCTCTTCATGCCGTGTTCGCCACAGGTGCGGGCTATCTCCTTCAGGTCGTCTATGCTGAACGTGCTGGCCGAGCGGGCGCGCATGTTCAGGTTCTCGATGCCGAAGTAGATGGAGTCTGCCCCGGCCTGTATGGCTGCGGCGAGGGATTCGCGCGAGCCGACGGGGGCCATGATTTCGAAGTCGTTTCTATCCGCTTGGGTCATAAATGGAAAGTTGCTGATTTGGAATGGGGCAAAGGTAGCTATTTTTCCGTACCTTTGCGCCAAAACTTTCAGATAAAATGAAGATTGCCTCTATAGACCTGGGCCCGCGCCCCGTGCTGCTCGCCCCGATGGAAGACGTTACCGACCCCGCTTTCCGCCTGATGTGCAAGGAATTCGGGGCGGATATGGTGTACACCGAGTTCGTGTCCGCCGATGCCCTGATACGTGCCGTCAGCCGGACGGAACAGAAACTGAACATCAGCGACGCCGAGCGTCCCGTGGCCATACAAATCTACGGCCGCGACGTGGACACGATGGTGCAGGCTGCCCGGATTGTGGAGCTGGCCCGTCCCGACGTCATTGACCTGAACTTCGGCTGTCCCGTCAAGCGTGTGGCGGGCAAGGGGGCCGGGGCCGGGATGTTGCGCAACATTCCGCTGATGCTGGACATCACCCGTGCGGTGGTGGATGCCGTCCGCCTGCCCGTCACCGTCAAGACCCGCCTGGGCTGGGACGCGGAGAGCAAGGTCATCGTCACCCTGGCCGAACAGCTGCAGGACTGTGGCATCGCCGCCCTCACCATCCACGGCCGCACCCGGGCGCAGATGTACACCGGCGAGGCGGACTGGACCCTCATCGGCGAGGTGAAGGCCAACCCGCGTATGCGTATCCCCATCATCGGCAACGGCGACATCACCACCCCCGCGCGTGCCCGCGAGTGCTTCGACCGCTACGGCGTGGACGGCATCATGGTGGGCCGCGCCAGCTTCGGCCGCCCGTGGATTTTCAAGGAGATAAAACATTACCTGCAGACCGGAGAGGAGCTCCAGGGACTGACCCCTGCCTGGAAGCTGGATGTCCTGCGCCGCGAGGTGGACGACAGCGTGCGCCTGCTGGACGAGCGTCGCGGCATCCTGCACGTGCGCCGTCACCTGGCTGCCAGCCCGCTCTTCAAGGGTATCCCCAACTTCCGCGAGACGCGCATCGCCATGCTCCGGGCGGAGACGCAGGCGGAGCTGATGGACATCTTCCGGCGGATTGAGCCGTTGCTGGGGATAGGGGAGGGTGCGTGACGCATGCGTAATGAATCCGTTGGCGGAATTAAATCAATATGAACTTCTGTCAGGGCCATCCGTCGCATGGCTTTGCACACGGATATCTCCGTCTTTGTGCGCAGATATCTTCTCTTTTGCGCGCAGATATCTCCGCCCTTGTCCGCAGATATCCCTGCATCGGGACCTTTTCATGCTCCGATGAGTACCGTCAACGGATATAATAAGTAGATTGATGTTTTTCAGGCGGACTCTATATTCATTGTCCGTCAGTTGACATAAGAAATTTTGGCTCATAAAAGACCAGAATCGGATTGTCTTCCAAGTTCACTGCCTCTATTTATCTGTCTTCTATGGCATTCAGTCCGAATAACAACAACATCTCCCCGGTTGAGTCGGAGGAATCATCCGAGGAAAAGTCGCCTGAGTAGGTGCCTATTGTCATGTCTCCTATTTGCCACTGTGGGAAGAATGGAGCCGTCTGTTGGGGAATAATCTGACCGGTTTTTATCGCCTTTCCGGGTAGTGATAATGCGTAATAGCGTTTGTCGTTGTATAAGAAACTGCATAAAATGCTTTCCTCTCCCACAAAGCAGTGGGTAGGGATGGCATAAGGTTCATCAAATGGGTCAGTCATTTCTCCGTTTATCTCTTCAGGCAGATTCTTGTTGCCGAAGTCAAGTCGGATGTATTCAATGGGTTTCTCTTTCTGCGCGTCCCATTTATAGACGGTTCGTGAGAAAGGAGGCTGAATGAATATATCCTTGCGGGCATTGCTTGTGAAAATCTTGGCTCCGGTAGTCAGTGGCAGGTTTTGGTGGCTTACTTGAAAGCTTTTCTTTAAATGCCCTTCGTCGTCGATGAATATCAGCGGTTGGAAGTCATCCGATGGCGTCAGATTGTAGCATAGGAACCCGCCATCTACTTTGATGAAATCAAAACACGGCACGGACAGAGTCGTTTTCTTTTGAGCCTTCAAGTCTCTATTGTAGGTGATGATGGCCATGCCTGGCAAGTCCAGTACATAGACATTGCTTTCGTCGGCCGTCAATGCTGCGGGTTGGATATATTCCAAAGGCCCGTTGCCCCGGCCATATATGGTCTGCTGCAGCTTTCCGTCTTTCAGTCCGAAACGGGAGAGGGAGAGTGTGGCCGCATCCAATAGGTATAGGCCGGAATCAATGGCACAGATGTCTTTAATTTGGCCGATGTACCCAGTTGTGTCCTCACGAAGTTCGAGGTGTTGCATCAGGGGTAGTTCTGTCTGCGGCAAGAATTTCCCTTCGAAATCTGCTATATGGATTTCCTTGACGGGGGAATGTGTGGATGGCGTGTCTTGGCAAGATGTCAGAATCACCCAAGGACACAATAGTGAAAGAAAGATATATTTATTCATGAGATAATGAGTATTGTTCCCAATTCAAGTTCCGCAAGTAAAAAAGTATAGCTTTTAGTCCTGTCTTTCACAGAAAATGAGAATCTTTAAGTGCTATCAAAAAGGAATCAATTCTAAAAAACTATGGCCAAAGATAAACATATTATTTCAGAAATAGGCTCATTTTTTCTCTAAAAATGAGGCAGGAATGGACGGGTTGTGTTTCGGGCTCTTGGTCCGGGCGCATAAAAAAAGGGCTCCGCCGAGCCCCAACCGTTTGTTAACCTTAAATCTAATACTATGAAAAAAATCACAGCGCAAAGGTATCGTTTTCTGATGGAACGTACAAGAATCTTTCTGAATTTATATGCGGCATTTAAAGCTATTTATAACTTAGTGTTTCTTTTTGCTTGCTAATTGTTTGCAAATGCAGGTGGTTTCTGATGAATTGTGTTTTTCTTTATGCGTTTTGTGTCGGTCTGCCGCGCGCGTTTGTAACAGAAATGTAACATAAAAGAAGAGCCCTCTCCGCCGGAAGGATTCCGACAGGAGAGGGCTCTCTGTTGATATTAATCAAATGTAGAAAGGAGCGGAATCAATCCTTCAGCTTGGCACGGATGAAGTCGCGGTTCAGGCGGGCGATGTTGCTGATGGAAACATTCTTCGGGCATTCAGCCTCGCAGGCGCGGGTGTTGGTGCAGTTGCCGAAGCCCAGTTCGTCCATCTTGGCCAGCATGGCCTTGGCGCGGCGCAGCGCCTCGGGCTTGCCTTGCGGCAGGAGGTTGAGCTGGCTGACCTTGGCCGATACGAACAGCATGGCCGAGCCGTTCTTACAAGCAGCCACGCAGGCGCCGCAGCCGATGCAGCTGGCAGCGTCCATGGCCTCGTCGGCGATGGTCTTCGGGATGAGGATGGCGTTGGCATCCTGGGGGGCGCCCGTGTTCACGCTGACGTAGCCGCCGGCCTGCATGATTTTGTCGTAGGCGGTGCGGTCCACCATCAGGTCCTTGATGACGGGGAAGCCGGCCGAACGCCACGGTTCGACGGTGATGACGTCGCCGTCGTTGAAGCGGCGCATGTAGATCTGGCACGTCGTGGCGCCTTGTGCCGGTCCGTGCGGGTGTCCGTTGATGTAGAGCGAGCACATGCCGCAGATGCCCTCGCGGCAGTCGTGGTCGAATACGACGGGCTCCTTGCCTTCAGAAATCAGTTGTTCGTTCAAGATGTCCATCATTTCCAGGAACGACGTATCGCCCGGAATGTCTTTCATCTCGTAAGTTTCAAATGCGCCCTGTGCCTTCGGACCCTTCTGGCGCCAAACTTTAAGGGTGAATGATATGTTTTTATCCATAACTTTAGTTCTTTAATTGGTTCAACTTCCCGATTAGCTCTTGTAATTACGCGTCTGTACCTTGATGGCTTCGTAAACCAGCGGCTCCTTCAGCAATACGGGTGCCTTGTCGTCGCTGCCCTGGTATTCCCAGCAAGCCACGTAGAAGTAGTTCTCGTCGTCGCGCTTGGCTTCGCCTTCCTCCGTCTGGTATTCCTCGCGGAAGTGGCCGCCGCAGCTCTCGTTGCGGTTCAGTGCGTCGTAAGCGATGAGCTCGCCCATCGTGATGAAGTCGTTCAGGCGGATAGCCTTGTCCAGCTCGACGTTCATGCCTTCCTTGTCGCCGGGGATGAACAGTTCGGTCTCGAACTCCTTGCGGATTTCCTTCAGGCGCTTCAGGCCTTCCTTCAGGCCGGCCTCCGTGCGGCCCATGCCGACGTACTCCCACATCACGTGGCCCAGTTCCTTGTGGATGGAGTCCACGGACTTCTTGCCCTTGATGCCCATCAGGTGGTCAATCTTGGCCTGTACGGCCTTCTCGGCCTCGGCAAATTCGGGCAGGTCGGTGGAGAAGCGGGGAACCGTAATCTGGTCGGCCAGGTAGTTCTGGATGGTGTACGGCAGCACGAAGTAGCCGTCGGCCAGGCCCTGCATCAGGGCCGATGCACCCAGACGGTTGGCGCCGTGGTCGGAGAAGTTGCACTCGCCGATGGCGAACAGACCCTTGATGCTGGTCATCAGTTCGTAGTCCACCCAGATGCCGCCCATGGTGTAGTGGATGGCGGGGTAGATCATCATCGGGTTCTCGTAGGGCGATACGTCCGTGATTTCCTCATACATGTCAAACAGGTTGCCGTAGCGTTGTGCCACTACGTCCTTGCCCAGGCGGTTGATGGCTTCGGAGAAGTCCAGGAACACGGCCAAGCCGGTGTTGTTCACGCCATAGCCCTTGTCGCAACGCTCCTTGGCGGCACGGCTGGCCACGTCACGCGGCACCAGGTTGCCGAAGGCCGGGTAGCGGCGCTCCAGGTAGTAGTCGCGGTCTTCTTCGGGGATGTCCTTGCCTTGCAGCGTGCCTTCTTGCAGCTTCTTGGCGTCTTCCAGCTTCTTGGGAACCCAGATACGGCCGTCGTTACGCAGCGACTCGGACATCAGCGTCAGCTTGGATTGCTTGTCGCCGTGTACGGGGATACACGTCGGGTGGATTTGTACATAAGCGGGGTTGGCGAACCATGCACCCTTGCGGTAGCAAGCCATAGCAGCCGAGCAGTTGCAAGCCATGGCGTTGGTAGAGAGGAAGTAAGTGTTGCCGTAACCGCCCGTAGCGATAACCACGGCGTGGGCGGCAAAGCGCTCCAGCTTACCCGTCACCAGGTTCTTGGCGATGATACCGCGTGCGCGTCCGTCAATGATGACCACGTCCTGCATCTCATAGCGGGTGTACAGCTTCACAGTGCCGGCGGCCACCTGGCGGCTCAGTGCCGAGTAAGCGCCCAGCAACAGCTGTTGGCCTGAAATCATCGCTAAAGCACAGGCTAAAAATGTAATCGTGCTCACTACCGCATTTGACACATACAGTACGGCTCGCCTTATCAGCCAGTGCGCTCCCGTTTCCAGCATTATGACGACTGATATCGTATCGTTCAAGCCTACTGATATGATTAGCGATGTCAAAGGTATTCTGGAAACGAATGAATATCGTAACTACCCTGTTGTAGAAAACGGCAAACTTGTAGGTATCGTAAGCAAAGATAAATTTATGATGCCGGAAAAACAAGCCGTTATTCTTACTGACCATAACGAACTCGGTCAAGCTGTAGAAGGCATTGAATCGGGTAAAATCGTTGAAGTTGTCGACCATCACCGTTTCGGCGGCTTACAGACAAGCGATCCTATTTTCATTAATGTCCGTCCTGTCGGCTGCACATGCACAATCGTTACGAATATGTATCAGCAGTACGGAGTGGAAATTCCGCAGCAGATTGCCGGTCTTTTGATGTCCGCAATTATTTCCGATACGGTACTGTTCAAATCTCCTACCTGCACACAGGCGGATAAAGACGCTGTAGAATATCTGGCAAAAATCGCCGGTGTTGATTATAAAGAATACGGTCTTGCTATGCTTAAAGCCGGTGCAGATATCGGCGATATGACTCCGGCACAAATCGTTAAAAACGATTCCAAAGAGTTCCAAATCGGCAATTATCCAATGCTTATCAGTCAGCTTTCCGTAATGGATACTGATCAAGTAATGGCTATGCAGGATGAAATCCTTGCCAATATGGCGCAGGTATGCAAAAAAGAAGGCTATGCGATGTCCATAGTCATCGTAACGGATATTATTAATGAAGGCAGTTACTTGTTGTTCAGCGGTGAACCGAAAAATTTAATCGGCGAAGCATTTAAACAGGATGCAAGCAAATCGGTTATGTATCTGCCGGGTGTAATGTCCCGTAAAAAACAGATTATACCGCCTCTTTCCGAAGCTGTAAAAAAACTTTAATAAAAATAAAAAGCAAGGCGGATTCCATGCAGGTATACCGCCATATGGATAT
>DWZE01000062.1 GCA_019118325.1 Candidatus Bacteroides intestinavium | reverse complement strand
GTTGTCGTAGGCCGACGAGGCGGCAATCTTGTTGGCGGCCACCACGGAGACATTGTGCAAGAGCAATTCCTTGTAGATGGCGGCCACATCGGCACTGGCCGTGCAATCCACGAAGACGGAGTTGAAGATGTTCATGGCGATGATACCGTCGCGCAGGACCTCCGTATTGCTGGGCTGCCCCTTCTGCTGCAACTCCTCCCGGAAATTGGCCAGGTCGATGCCCTCGCGACAGAAGAGCGAATGAGAGGCATCGGCAATGCCCACCACGTTGAGCTGGAGCCCGTTCTCTTGCATCAGCTTCTGCCGCTGGCTGTGAATCTGCTCGATGAGGCTGCCGCCCACGGTACCAATGCCGCAGATGAAGAGGTTGAGCACCTGGTATTCGGACAGGAAGAACGAATCATGAATGACGTTGAGCGACTTGCGCAAAGATTTGCTGTCCACCACGAACGAGATGTTGGTCTCGCTCGCACCCTGGGCGCAGGCAATGACGTTGATGCCGTTGCGTCCCAGCGTGCCGAACAATTTGCCGGCGATGCCCGGTGTATGCTTCATGTTCTCCCCCACAATGGCAACGGTGGCCAGGTTCTTCTCGGCCTGGATGGGAGAAATCTCGCCCATCTCAATCTCCTTGGCAAACTCCGTGGTCAGTACCTCACAGGCCAGGTCGGCATCGGCATTGCGCACACCGATAGACGTGGAATTCTCTGACGAAGCCTGCGACACGAGGAAAACGCTGATGCCATTCTTGGCCAGCGCCTTGAAGATACGATAGTTGACGCCGATAACTCCTACCATACCCAGACCCTGCACAGTGATGAGGCTCGTGTCGTTGATAGATGATATGCCCTTGATAGCCTTACTCTGCGGGTCACTGACCTCCCGCTTGATGATGGTACCTGCGCCCTCGGGATTAAACGTATTCTTGATAAGGATAGGGATATTCTTATGGCAGACGGGATAGATGGTAGGCGGATAGACCACCTTGGCGCCGAAGTTGCACAACTCCGTGGCCTCCACATAACTCAGTTCATTGATGGTATAGGCCGTAGAGATGACACGCGGGTCGGCAGTCATGAAGCCGTCCACATCGGTCCATATCTCCAATGAATCGGCATCCAGTGCCGCCGCAATGATAGCTGCCGTATAGTCCGAACCGCCACGGCCCAGATTGGTCACATCGCCCGTAGTCTTGTCCGTGGCGATGAAGCCGGGCACCAGCGACAGGCCGGGCAAGTCGCGAAAGGTCTCGCGCACCAAACGGTTCGTCAGGTCCGTGTCCAGCACGTGCTTGGAATATTTCTTCTCGGTCTTGATGAACTGACGCGAATCAAACCACTGCGCACCGGTCAGTTGGGCGGCAATGAGAGAAGACAAGCGTTCGCCGTAGCTGACGATGGTGTCCGATGTCTTCTGCGACAGGTCCTTGATGAGGTAGATACCCTGGAAGATGTCTTTCAGTTCGTTGAGCAGCTCGCCCACCTGGCGCTGCACAACCATTTGCGCGTCAAACTCGGCAAACACCCGCTTGACCATCTCCACATGGCGGCTGACAATCTCGCGGAACTCATTCTCGTATGCGGCATCGCCCGCAGCCGCCATGCGCGAGGTCTGTATCAGCTTATCCGTGATACCGCCCAAGGCAGACACCACCACAATGACCGGCTCCTGCCGGGCCTCCACAATGCGTTTCACTCTCAAGATACTCTCTACGGAACCTACCGACGTCCCGCCGAATTTCATTACTTTCATCGTATGCTGTATTTAATGAAGTTACTGATTTATTAAGATAGAAGGATGCGTCCGACTAGCCATGCGGAAACCTCCATTCACGAAAAGATATTGCTGAAAAAACAGTGTAACACGTAGAAACACAAAATACTATCCCTAACCCCGAAGGGTCATGGTGCGCATGGATGTGACAATATGCGGATAATACTTGTTCATAATCCTTGTTTCTATCGCAGTTGATAAGATGTTGCAAAAATAGCAATAAATGTATTCATTCTATCACTTTCCTCGACTTTTTTACAATAAAAGCACAGGAAAACGAGAAAAACACCGATATTAATCGTAACTTTGACGCAAAAATAGAGCGAAATGGCAAAAGAAAAGAGTGTATATGTGTGCAGCAACTGTGGGCAAGAATCACCCAAATGGATCGGCAAATGCCCATCGTGCGGACAATGGAACACTTACGTGGAAGAAATCGTACGCAAGGAACCGACCAACGTCCGAACCCAAATCCTCCCCGACTTGGGGAAAAACAACCACAAGCCCCTCCCCCTCTCCGACATCAATGCCGACGAAGAGCCTCGCATCGACATGCACGACGATGAACTGAACCGAGTCTTAGGTGGCGGCCTAGTACGGGGTTCACTGGTATTGATTGGCGGCGAACCGGGCATCGGCAAATCCACCCTCATCTTGCAGACCGTGCTACGCATGCCCGAACAGCGCATTCTCTACGTATCGGGCGAGGAAAGCGCCCGCCAACTGAAGTTGCGCGCCGACCGCCTGACCCACACTTCGAGCGATTGCCTCATCGCCTGCGAAACGTCACTGGAACAAATCTTTGTACACATCAAGAATACGCACCCGGACCTGGTGGTAATCGACTCCATCCAGACCATCTCCACCGAAACGCTGGAATCATCGCCCGGCAGCATCACACAGGTGAGAGAGTGCGCCGCCGCCATCCTGCGCTTCGCCAAAGAAAGCCACACGCCCGTCATCCTCATCGGACACATTAATAAGGAAGGAAGCATCGCCGGACCGAAAGTTCTGGAACACATCGTGGACACGGTGCTGCAATTCGAAGGAGACCAGCACTACATGTACCGCATCCTGCGCAGCATCAAGAACCGCTTCGGCAGTACGGCCGAACTGGGCATCTATGAGATGAGGCAGGAAGGCTTGCGACAAGTCAGCAATCCCTCGGAGTTGTTGCTCAGCCAGGACCACGAAGGCATGAGCGGCGTGGCCATTGCCTCGGCCATCGAGGGCATACGGCCTTTTCTCATTGAGACGCAAGCCTTGGTGAGCAGCGCGGTGTATGGCAACCCGCAACGTTCGGCCACGGGCTTTGATACCCGACGCATGAACATGCTGCTGGCTGTACTGGAGAAGCGGGTCGGCTTCAAATTGGCACAAAAAGACGTATTCCTGAACATTGCCGGAGGACTGAAAGTGAATGACCCGGCCATCGACCTCTCCGTCATCAGTGCCGTCTTGAGCAGCAATATGGACGTAGCCATCGAACCGGAAGTGTGCATGGCGGGCGAAGTGGGCCTGTCCGGCGAAATCCGCCCAGTGAACCGCATCGAACAACGCATCGGTGAGGCCGAAAAATTAGGTTTCAAGCGTTTCATCCTGCCCCGCCAAAACCTACAGGGACTGAATACGGAGAAGACGAAGATTGAACTGATTCCTGTCCGCAAGGTGGAAGAAGCCTTTCGCAGCCTCTTCGGATAAGGACAAAAAAAATAGCCCGACAATCACTTGCAGGGCTACCTATTATGGCATTCTTTGGATATAACAATTGTGGACGTTGACGGATTCGAACCGCCGACCCTCTGCTTGTAAGGCAGACGCTCTGAACCAGCTGAGCTAAACGTCCGAGGTCTTTTCGGAAAACGGATTCCTGAAAAGGAATCTTTTTGGTGGACGTTGACGGATTCGAACCGCCGACCCTCTGCTTGTAAGGCAGACGCTCTGAACCAGCTGAGCTAAACGTCCGGGCCTTTTTGAAAACGGAAACAGAAATAATCTTTTTGGTGGACGTTGACGGATTCGAACCGCCGACCCTCTGCTTGTAAGGCAGACGCTCTGAACCAGCTGAGCTAAACGTCCGAAGCGTTTCCGTTTCAAAAGCGATGCAAAGGTACGGCTTATTTTGATATCTCCAAAAGTTTTCCCCATTATTTTTCATTTCCTTCTGCCATTATGCGGGATTATATGCCTTTATTCAGGCAATTACGCCCCAAAATATCTTCCCAATCCCCCTCCGGCCTCAAATCGGTTCCCCATCGGACACCCACCTTTCTACCTTATTATATAATAAACACACAAAGGAAACCTCTCATCCGTCGACGGGATTCCTGCGCCATATCTCCTAAAATGCCTAAAAAATCGATTCGAATCCGCCGGATACCACATACTTTCTTTATCTTTGGCCGCAAATTCAACAAATCCAAAACCTAAAAACAAGAAACACGTATGAAAGCCCGAAAGATTCTGGCTGCCTTGTGTGGCTGTTGCCTCACCTTGGCCGCCCAAGCCCAACAAGCGGAATATGACCTGATTTGGGAAGACAACTTCAATGGAAAAACCTTCGACGAACGTTATTGGAGCAAAATTCCACGCGGAGGTGCAGACTGGAACCGCCACATGTCCGATGCAGACTGCCTCTACGCTGTGAAAGACGGCAATCTGGTACTGCGCGGCATCGCCAACAACGACACAATGCCCCAAGACACGTCACGCTACCTCACGGGCGGTGTCTTCACCCAAGGAAAATTCTCCATCGGATATGGCAAGGTAGAAGTCTGTGCCCGCCTGGACCGGGCGCAAGGTGCCTGGCCAGCCATCTGGATGCTACCCGAAGATGCCCAATGGCCTAATGGAGGTGAGATAGACATCATGGAACACCTCAACCACGACACCATCGCCTACCAGACCGTGCACACCTACTACACCTATGTCCTGAAACACGACGACAACCCGCCTCACGGCGGAACCGGCCCCATCGACCGCGACGGATACAACGTCTACGCTGTGGAAATCCTGCCGGACAGCCTGGTATTCTCCATCAACGGGCAGAAAACCTTTACCTATCCGCGCATTGAGACAAAGGAAAAAGGACAATACCCCTTCGGTACTCCGTTCTACCTACTGGTGGACATGCAGATTGAAGGCTCATGGGTGGGACGTGCCCGACCCGAAGAATTGCCTGTGGAGATGTGGGTAGACTGGGTAAAGGTATATAAACTTAGGGATTAGCGACTCGCATCCCCACATATACGCAAAAAGGCAGGGCCATCTGTGGGTCCTGCCTTTCCTTTTATATAGACACTTATCGCTAAGCCTTACTCACTCAACGCTCACTTGTATTCCTGCCAGCTCTTGATAGAGATGTCTTCCGGCTTGAGGTCGCAGAAGGCCTCGATGAAGGCACCAGCCAGGCGGGCATTGGTAATCAAGGGAATGTTGTGGTCAATGGCCGCACGACGGATCTTGTAACCGTTGGTCAACTCCCGCTTGGTGTGGTTCTTCGGGATGTTGACGATGAGGTCGAAGGCATGGGCGGCAATCATCTTCATCACGTTGTTCTCCGCTTCGGGTTTCTCGTCGGGCCAGTAGACGGGTGTCGTTTCCACGCCGTGGGCGTTGAGGAAGGCAGACGTACCGGCCGTGGCGTATATCTTATAACCCTTCTGGAAGAGCATCCGGCTGGCATCCAGCAAGTCCACCTTGCTCTTCATGGCACCGCTGGAGAACATCACGCCCTTCTGCGGCGACGGGATCTTGAAGCCTACGGCCATCATTGCGTTCAGCAGGGCCTCATCAAAGTCGTTGCCCAGGCAGCCCACTTCGCCTGTGGAGGACATGTCCACGCCCAATACGGGGTCGGCCTTGTGCAGACGGCTGAAGGAGAACTGGCTGGCCTTGACGCCGATCCAGTCGATGTCGTAGGCCGACTTTTCCGGCAGGCTGTAGGGGGCATCGAGCATGATGCGGGTAGCCGTCTCGATGAAGTTGCGCTTCAGCACCTTGCTGACAAAGGGGAAGGAACGACTTGCACGCAGGTTACACTCGATGACCTTAACCTCGTTGTTGCGGGCCAGGTATTGGATGTTGAACGGTCCGGAGATGTTCAGCTCCTTGGCGATGCGGCGGCTGATCTGCTTGATGCGGCGGGCCGTGGCGAAGTAAATCTTCTGTGCGGGGAAGACCAGGGTAGCGTCGCCCGAGTGTACGCCGGCAAACTCGATGTGCTCCGAGATGGCGTATTCCACAATCTCGCCGTTCTGTGCCACGGCGTCAAACTCGATTTCCTTCGTGTTCTGCAGGAACTGCGATACCACCACGGGATATTCCTTGGACACCTTGGCGGCCATCTTGAGGAACTCTTCCAGCTCATCCTCGTCGTAGCAGACGTTCATGGCGGCACCGGACAGCACATAGCTGGGACGCACCAGCACGGGATAGCCCACCTTCTGGATGAAGGCCTTGACATCCTCCAGGCTGGTCAGCTCCTGCCAGGCGGGCTGGTCGATACCCAGCAGGTCCAGCATGTGGCTGAACTTGTTGCGGTTCTCGGCGCGGTCGATGCTGACGGGCGACGTGCCCAGCACGGGCACGGACTGGCGGTAGAGCTTCATGGCCAGGTTGTTCGGTATCTGTCCGCCCACGGAGACGATGACGCCGCGGGGCTGCTCCAAGTCGATAACGTCGAGGACGCGCTCGAAGGACAGTTCGTCGAAGTAGAGGCGGTCGCACATGTCATAGTCGGTGGACACGGTCTCCGGGTTGTAGTTGATCATGATGGACTTGTAGCCCAGCTTGCGGGCCGTCTGGATGGCGTTGACGCTGCACCAGTCGAACTCCACGCTGGAGCCGATGCGGTAGGCGCCCGAGCCGAGGACGACGACGGACTTCTCGTGCTTGTAGTAGTTGACGTCATAGCCCTCTGCCCCGTAGGTCATGTAGAGGTAGTTGGTCAGTTCGGGATGCTCGCTGGCCACGGTGTTGATGCGCTTCACGGCAGGCACGATGCCCAGCTCCTTGCGGCGGGCGCGGACCTGCAGGTTCTCCTTCTCCATGTTGCCTTCGGGGTGCAGGACAAAGCGGGCAATCTGGAAGTCGGAGAAGCCCAGGCGCTTGGCCTCGCGCAGCACGTCGGCGGGGATGTCCTCTATCTTGGTATATTCGGAAAGCTTGTGCTTGTAGTCCACGATGTTCTTCAGGCGGGAGATGAACCAGGCGTCTATCTTGGTGAGGTCCACGATGCGCTCGATGCTGTAGCCCTCTTCCAACGCCTGGGCGATGGCGAAGATGCGCAGGTCGGTGGGGTGGGACAGCTCGTGGTCGAGGTCGTCGAAGGTCAGGCCCTCGTTGCCCACGAAGCCGTGCATGCCCTGGCCAATCATGCGCAGGCCCTTCTGGATGATTTCCTCGAAGGAGCGGCCGATGGACATGATTTCGCCCACGGACTTCATCGAAGAGCCGATTTCGCGGCTGACGCCCACGAACTTCGTCAGGTCCCAGCGGGGAATCTTGCAGATGAGGTAGTCCAGCGCGGGAGCCACGTAGGCGGAGTTGGGCGTGCCCATCTCGCCGATTTGGTCGAGGGTGTAGCCCAAGGCAATCTTGGCGGCCACGAAAGCCAGGGGATAGCCCGTGGCCTTGGAAGCCAGCGCGGACGAACGGCTCAATCTTGCGTTCACCTCGATGACGCGGTAGTCATTGGTCTCGGCGTTGAAGGCGTACTGGATGTTGCACTCGCCCACGATGCCCAAGTGGCGCACACACTTGCGGCTGAGGACCTGGAGCTGCTCCACCTGCTCCTGCGTGAGCGAACAAGTGGGAGCCACCACGATGCTCTCGCCCGTGTGGATGCCCAGCGGGTCGAAGTTCTCCATCGAGGCCACGGTGAAGCAATGGTCGTTGGCATCGCGGATGACCTCGAACTCAATTTCCTTCCAGCCCTTCAGGCTCTCCTCCACCAGGATTTGCTTGGAGAAGGTGAAGGCACTCTCGGCCAGCTTCAGGAACGTCTCCTCGTCGGGACAGATGCCGCTACCCTGCCCGCCCAATGCGTAGGCGCTGCGCACCATGACGGGGAAGCCAATCTCGTTGGCGGCCTTCAGCGCGTCGCTCATCGTCTCCACGGCGTGGCTCTTGGGGGTCTTCATGGGGATTTCGTCCAGCTTCTTGACGAAGAGGTCGCGGTCCTCGGTGTTCATGATGGCCTCCACGGAGGTGCCCAGCACCTGGACGCCGTACTTCTGCAGGATGCCTTTCTGATACAGTTCCGTACCACAGTTCAAGGCCGTCTGTCCGCCGAAGGCCAGCAGGATGCCGTCGGGACGCTCCTTCTCGATGATGCGCTCCACGAAGTAAGGAGTGACGGGGAGGAAATACACCTGGTCGGCAATGCCTTCCGAGGTCTGAATCGTTGCGATGTTGGGGTTGACCAGCACGGAGCTGATGCCCTCTTCGCGCAGGGCCTTCAGCGCCTGCGAGCCGGAGTAGTCGAACTCACCGGCCTGACCGATTTTCAATGCGCCCGAGCCCAGCACGAGCACTTTCCGTAATTTCTGTTCCATAGCTCTCTTATTGATGTTGTTTTACGCTCAATCATCCGCACCGTCCTGTATGCAACTAAAAAAAAGCGTCACTCCCTCACGAGAGTAACGCATCTGAAAACAATGTAATTTGATATGTTGCATAAAAGATGGGTGCTAAATTTCTGCAAAGTAAAGCCTTTTTTCGGTGATTTGCAAATCTGGCGATAGTTATCTTGCAGAAAACACGCTTTTCCGTAAGCACTCAATTTGGGGCATCCCCCTTTAAAAGGGCACTTTTCAGTGCCCTTAAACCGAGTTGTGTTAAAGATTAGCTTTGAAAATTAACGTTGGCACGTGGCCATGGCGATTCTGCCAGGGACCAAATTAACATAGTCCCTGCACCCGTTAAAGATATTTTTGAAAAATGTCCCGATGTATTCCCAGGTGGAGCCGCCATGAAGCTTGACCGTGCTTATCACGCTGTGATAAGTGGAGGCCATCTTTGCCCCCTCGTCACTGCCATAATGAAGGGAATTGTTCCGTTGGATGGTCAGCTTCCGGATGACCCGCTCAGCCAGGTTGTTGTCGATCGGCAATTCACCGTCCTGCAAGTAAGCAAAGATCTCGTTCCAAAAATGTTTCAGGTAGTTGAGGGCTTTCGTGTAACAGGGACTCCGGAATTCCGCTTCTTTTGACAACTCACTGTCCAGCCGGCTTCGTATCCTTATCACCACCTCCTTGGTCGGGAGTCCCTGCCGCTCCCTCAACCTCTCTCCGGGGGAAAGACCCGCCTTGTCATATTGCCGCTCCTTGTAGAACAGCTCCTTCATGTCGTCCACGAACAGGGCGGCGTTCGCTTCCCCGCCCTGGTTCGCAGCCTGCACGAACTTGTTACGCGCATGGGCCATGCAGACCTGATGGACAGTATCCTTGAACTTCACCGACTTCATCTCGTCGCCGATGAACACGTAGGCGTTGTAGCCGTCGGACATCACGCTCTTCAACTCCGCATCCCCCAGGAAGTCCGTAAGGACATCGCGGCCGCGGGAACCGTCCTCGTAAAAGAAGATGGCCACCTTCCGGGCCTTGTTCACAAGCACCCAGACATAGCATTTTTTATACCGGTCGTACTTGCGGACTTTGCACCAGGTCTCGTCGCAGTGCACGATGGACTCCTTTTCCAAAGCCATCTCCTTCAGTTGCAACACCACCTGGTCCAGGTATTTCTTTCCTTTCTTCAGCCAGTTGCGCAAAGTGTTGGCGGATATGGTCATGCCCATGTCCGTGAGCCAATGGTGCAGCGAGCCGAAGGTCACGTTCTTCACGTAAACCTCATAGGCGATGGCCTGCAGGAGCTCGGGCGTGGCTTTCGTTCCCTCGAAGCGCATGACCACTTCAGGATGGCCGGCTGTGGGGAAATAACCCCATTGGGGTTTTTGGCCGGGCTTCACATAATGCACCATCTCGTAGCATTCCTCAATGAGAAACATGCGGAGGCTGAACAGGTGGACAAACTTTGTTTCCAGAATACGCCCGTGCACCTTTGATTTGTCGCTCGGATGATACAAGGGAGTACCCGCCACGCCGGTACGCTTGTACGTGTTAGGCCGGTTGGACAGGTCACGCTCCTGTTGGGGAGCTGCGGATTCAGGCTGGGGACACCCCGTATCAACCGAGTCTGTCCGGAGTGAGCCTTCCGTGCCGTCAAAGTCGTCTTTCTCGCCATTGCGGTCAGCTTCCGGCTTTTCAGCCCCACCGGAATCTTTCCTCTTCCGTACCCGCTGGCGCTTCTCACCGTAACGTTCCTCATTCGCCTGGCCAAGTCGTTCCCGAAGGGAGCGGTTCTCACGCTCGGCAGCCTTGAGACACCGGTCTTTCTCAAGCAGTTCCGCTTTCAAGAACGAATGCTCGGACATAAGGACAGACATCTTCTCGTCAAGTTCTTTCTGCCGCGCCATGAAGTCCTCCAGGACAAGCTCCATCGCCTTCTTTGTCAGCTCGTCTTCCCGGTGCTGCTCGGCCAGGTATTGAATGAAACGGTCTTTCTGATCGTCTGCCATGCCTTCACTGTAGTTTATGGGACTGCGGGAGCAGGTTTCCCTGCCCGGCAGTTCCCGTTTCAAGGCTATTATTTGTTGCAGTTCGATCATATGTAAATCTTTGTCTTACAGGAACAAAGATACGAAAATATTCACAAACGTGCAACTGTAAGAGCTACTTAATTACTTGATCTTTATGATTTTAACTATCGGATTTTCCAATATAAGAACCACGTCTTTCCAGTCAATCCGATAGAGGGGCTCATCCCCTTTACGCTCCACTTTCAGAAACCGGTAACCGGCCACGAACTTCTTCTCGAACAGGCTGTAGGAATGGTTGTCGAAAGAAAACAGGCGGACTATCCTGCGGTCGCGGGACATCACGATGTAAACATCGCCGTCCTGAGGCTCACGATGAAGACGCTCACGGATGACGGACAATATACGGCTGTGCTTACAGCGCATGTCGGTAAAATCACGCACATAATAAAAACGGTTCAAACCGGTCACGCTCAACATAACCCCTCCAGTTTCCCTATCATGCGGACCAGGTCCTGATAGCTTAGGTTCTTTTGGGACAGATGAAGGCCGTTGCTAATGCGCAGATCAAGCCATATACGCACCGCAGTGACGGAACCGGGAGAGGGAGGAGCGGGCCTTGCAAGACGCTCGGATTCATCACCAGGCTCGTCCTCATCTTCAGGACGGCCGTCAACCGACACTTCCACGATCTTCTTGCGGGTGTCCTTGTACCATTTCTCGAAAAGGTTGTAAGGTACCTTGTTCTTCAAACAAAACGACTGGAGGGATTCACCATGCGGCAAAGCCTCCGTCTGATACTGAAAGTAAAAACGTTCCAAGTCTTCGCTACTATACATAAATAAAAAGTTTTAAGTTCGCAGCGAAAGTAGGGATTCTAATTCATAGCCCTAAATTGAGTGCTTACCGCTTTTCCGTGTTTCTGCCGTCTCAATGTCCCGCCAATTTGACAAATGCTTACTTTTTTAGAAAATTAGAAAGGCAAGTCATAATTGAAAACATCTTCTCTCATCGAAAGTAAGCCTTTTCCGTCCAGAATGGCAATATCTCTAATCTTCTTACGAAACAAAGTGAAGTTTGATATTTGTTCTATCTCTCTCTTGCGGTTCTGACTAAGTATGAGATATTCTTCCTCCTTATCAATTCCTAAAAAACGTCTTCCTAGAAGATTAGCGGCAATGCCAGTGGTACTACTGCCGGTAAAAGGGTCGAGAATCCATGCGCCGCTGTGGGTAGATGCCAGAACAATACGCGACAACACTGCCAACGGCTTCTGCGTTGGATGTTTGCCACATGTTTTTTCCCATCGGGCAATGGCTGGTAAATGCCAAACGTCCGTCATTTGCTTGCCGCTGTTGATTTGTTTCATCATATCATAGTTATAGCAATGAGGGACTTTAGGTGATTTCCGTGCCCAAATGATAAACTCCGTTGAGTGGGTAAAATAACGGCATGAAATGTTAGGAGGAGGATTCGTTTTTGCCCAAGTTATTACGTTCAGGATTTTGAATCCCTGCTCCGTCAGAATATTGGCGATAGAAAAAATATTATGGTATGTGCCACTGACCCATATCGTACCATTGTCTTTCAACTTCTGCCGACACACGTTTATCCATGCCCTGTTGAACGCATCCATGTATTCCGGCGTTCCGCCCTTATCCCATTCGCCCTTATCCACACAGACCACCTTACCGCTTTGCACACTTATACCTCCATTGCTAAGGAAGTAAGGCGGGTCGGCAAATATCATGTCGAACTTGAAACTGAATTGCTTCAACAGTTCGATGCAATCGCCGTGGAGGAGAGTGAAGGCGCGGTCGGGGGAACGGAAATAAGGAGATATGAGGCTATTTGAAGAAGGGAAATAATCTATTGAAGAATCATTCCTTTCACAAATATCTACCTCTATAAAATCAGAAGCATCGAGTATAATCTTCTCATTCTCATATAAACCTTTTACAATCCTATACGCTTCTTCTACGGATGAAGATTGGACGGCTATTTGCTTTGATAATGTCTCTGTTATTTCAAAGTTGTATTCCATTATATATTCATATTTGGAATACAAAAGAATATCAAAAAACATTCATAGAGGACAAAAGATCTTTATATAACTCTTTTGATCAGAAAAGATCATTTGGAGTAGGTGCTTTAATTCTATATTTCAGGCATTTGCGAATTTGTTGATTTTACATCATGTTAAAAAGTGATCTATATAAAGATTGGATTTTTCTGGTTCTCAATGGTTTGATTATATAGTTTATTTAATGCATCATAACTTAAAAACTTTACCCTTTTATTATTAACCAATTCTTTGAATGCTCCATAGTGTAATTTCTTATCAAACTCATTCATGCGTTTATTATCAGCCACAATGAACATCTTACTATAAAAATCTTGTAAGTCAAAAAATTTAAGAAGAGAGTTTTGTATATCTGTAGAATGTTCCACTTCAAAAAAAGCACATGGCATTTTTCGTTCATTAAACCAAATAACATCTATGGTTGAACTTCTATGAACTAATTCCGGAAAAGAGAAATGAGGTATAGCATTAAGTGTACGGATATCTTTTAATGTACCACTTGCATATTTTTTATTCTTATCTTGTTCAGGCACATACGTAAAAAACTTTCGGCAATTACCGATTTCTAACAAGAGACCTTGATAATACGAATGATTAAAATCTTTCATTATTGTCGAGTCTGTATTATGTTCATTTTCGACAATAAAACCATTAGCTTCAAGTTCCTTTTGACAGGAGATCAAAGCCCATAATCCCGGCTTTATCTTGTATATTTCTTTACGTTCCTGTACTATTCTTCTTATACTTGCAAATGGTGTTTTAGTATTCCATTGGCAGTCTTCTATTTTAAAAACCTCTTGATAAAGTTGTCCAAGGGTCGCAACTCCTCCTAAACGTTTTAGTGTTTCAATAACAGCCTCATACTGTTTCATAAGAATGTATTGGATTAAAATTTATGTCATTGATTATATTAGGAAGTTATTGTATTATCCAAAATAACACGGCACCTCCTCCCACAAAAGGTTCTACATAAACAATGTCCTTCTTTTGTGAAAAGTCCGATGGTAAAGAACGTCTTATATCTTCCAGAAGTTGCGTCTTTCCACCTACCCACTTCACAAATGGTTTTGCTGATACATATATTTTGTTGCTCATTTCCAAACAAGTATTATTTGTAGCACAAAGGTAATGAAACACTTCTAATTCAACGTGATTTTTCCGGAAAAATAGTTTTTACATGCTTACTTCATTCTATCTGTCTATAAGAACTCATGAATATTATTCCGCAGGCACGACCCTCCTGACATACACCCTGTGCGTCCCTCGCCCCGAACGGCCGATGCCCGACGTCTCGTCCTCCGCCCAACGCCTCAATTCCTTGGCTGCGGCGTTGCGGAGCAGGCCGGTCAGCGCGGCATAATCCGACACGGTGAGATACGAGTGCGTCTCCAGAAACTCACGCGCCAGCCCCAGCCGCTCCTCGGGCGTATAGCGAGTGGACGACTTGCGAAATTTCCAGTCCGACCGCTCCAGGTAGCAATTCCGGTCAGTCTCCCTCAGCAGTTCCTTGTCCGCCCGGAAGTGGATGCGGTCCACGCATATGCTACGGGCATTGCGCCGCCGCTCACCCTCCCGGCCCGTCTCGCGCTCGAAGCCCTTGCGCAGGCCCAGCCCGGGCGTGAAGACGCCGATGCCGTCCACCTTGACCGAGCGTCCCTCGGCCATCCCATCGGCAATCTCCCTCGACAAAGCCATCACCAGCCCCTTCACGTCGCCCGGCGTGAAGGTACTGCCACTGCATATCCGTCGCGTGATTTCGTCCAAATCCATCTGTCCGCACAACTTCATGCGGGGAAACAACACCCGTCCGCCTTCCTGTCCGGGCAGGTTCAATTCTTGCATTTCATACGATGCCATATAGTCTGTCCTCCTCTTTTCTTTCTATGGAAAAACTTTCCGATATACGGGAGAAAAAACTCTGCCGACCGCCAGAAAACTTTCCCGATAGCGTTTGAAAACTATATCTCCAGGCTGGAGATACATATCTCCACACTGAAGATTTATATCTCCAGCCTGGAGATATGTAAATCCAGCGTAAAGATACAGTTTTCCTACGGCAAAAGCAAATTTTCCGACCGGGAAACAAGAAGAATTTCCCCGCATCTTGCTAACTTTGCAAGCGTATCAACCTAACAGACACTGTAGACACTATGGAACCGAAACAAATCATCGTCCGCCCGGCCACGCCGGAGGATGCCCCCATCATCGCCGCAGCCCTGACCATGGCGCTGGGCAAGGAGACCATGAAACTGTATTGCGGGGAGAACTATCAGGACGTGCTCGAAGAGCTGGTGCGGATGGAGAACACCCAGTACAGCTACCGCAACGCGCTGGTGGCCGACGTGAACGGCACGCCCGCCGGAGCCATCGTGGGCTATGACGGCGCCCGCCTGCACGAACTGCGCCGCCCCACCCTGCGCCGCATCGAGGAACGCACGGGACAGACCTTCGAGGGCGTGGAGGATGAGACCCACCCCGGCGAGTATTACCTGGACTCCCTGGGCGTCCTGCCCGAATACCGCAGGCTGGGCATCGGCGGCCGACTGCTCACGGCCCTGCGCGACAAAGCCTTTGCCGAAGGCCACGAACGGGCGGGACTGCTGGTGGACGTGGAGAACCCGGGGGCGGAACACCTCTACCACACGCTGGGCTTCGAGCGCGTGGAGACACGGAGCCTCTTCGGCCACAAGCTGTGGCACCTGCAAGCCCTGAACCGGCAGGAAACGTCCGTCCGGCTGGACCATGCAGCCCTCTATGTCAGGGATTTGGAGGGCGTGCGCACCTTCTTCACGCACTACTTCCAGGCCACGTCCAACGACCTGTACCACAATCCCCGCACCGGACTGAAGACGTATTTCCTGACCTTCGGCAACGGGACACGGCTGGAAATCATGACACGCCCGGACCTGCAAGACGACGCGAAACATGCCTTGCGGACGGGATTCATACACATCTCCTTCAGCGTGGGAAGCAAAGAGCGGGTGGACCAACTGACCGCACAACTCCGGGCAGACGGCTATGCCGTGCTGGACGGGCCGCGCACCACCGGCGACGGATATTATGAAAGTTGCGTGGAAGGGCCGGAAGGAAACCTCCTGGAGATTACGGCCTAAACCGGATGCAGACAAAAAAAGGCGGAGGCCTCACGACTTCCGCCAATCTTCTAACCTTAAATCTAAATCTCTATGAAAAAAACGTGTACAAAGGTAAGCATTCCCCCCGATACCGATGCACACCGAATTGTTATAAGAATGAAACACCTGTTTAATATATGCTAAACAGACGTTACAACCCCGCTTCTACCCCACAAAAGCGCAGTAATTCCCGGTAAATGGGGTTCTGCGAGAGCAGCCCGGGCACCCCGGTGATGAACATCTGCCGCCGGGCACGGGTCAGGGCCACGTTCAGCTTCCGGTCAATCAGGACGCCGTGGTCCTCCGTCAGGTTGGCCAGGAACTTCAACTGATAGGCGCGGTTCACGCAGAAGGAATAGATGATGACGTCGCGCTCGCTGCCCTGGAAGCGTTCGACCGTATCCACCAGCACTTCCCGCAAGGGCAGTATGCCCAGCGCCTCCAGTTCCTGCTTGATCAAGGCTATCTGGCTCCGATAGGGCGTGATGATGCCCAGGGTGCGCGAAGGGTCGAAGCCGGTCGTCTCCCGGTATTGCCGGTAGACTGCGGCGGACAGCCTTGCCACCATCGCCGCCTCCGAACGGTTCACCTTGGCCGGACGGGTCATCGGCTCCGCCACAGAAGGCAGGAAGGCCACGCGGCGGGTGAGCAACCGGGCAAACTCTCCCCCCGCCAACGAAGGAGCCAGCGTCAAATCCCCGCTCTGGTGGGGCAAGCCCAACGGCACTAATAAGCCGCCGTAGAAGGCGCGGTTGGGGAACAAGGCTACTTCCTCGTTCATGCGCCCCTGGCGGTGCAGCATGTCGAAGGCGCGTCCCGCCTGCGCCGCCCCGTCCTGCGACCAGGTGCGGTACAGCCGCTCGAACAAGGAGTCCTTCAGGTTCAACAGTCCGATGGCCCGCAAACTCCCGGTATGTACCTCGGACTGCAAAGGTGACTGCAGCACCACCGCCGGCAACTGCTTGTGGTCGCCTATCAGGATGAACTTGCCGATGGCGTCCGCCCCCGACTCCGCACGCAGGCAGAGCAGGCCCAGCAATTGCGGCTCCAATATCTGTGTGGCCTCGTCCACCAATGCCACGTCGAACGTCTTCAGGCGGAACAGTTCCGTCTTGGAGGAGAGCGTGGCCACCGTCCCCACAAACACCCGGCAGGCAGCTATGCGCAATTGCACGGCCCGGCGGTTGGGACAATCCTCCAGCACATTCTCTATCAGATGAGGCCGGTAGCACTCCTCGCAGGACAGTTCGCTGCCGATACGGATAAAGTCGATGGCCGGCGTGACGGACGACAGCATCTTGCAGATTTCGTCCACCGCCCGGTTGGTGTAAGACAAGAGCAGAATCTGTTTCCGCTCCGCATAGAAAGCCTCCACCATCCCCCGCAAGGCCCGGGAAGTCTTGCCCGTCCCCGGAGGGCCTATCAGGAGAAAGAAATCGCGGGCAGCCCGCGCCTTCAACGTGATGCGGGCGAAGTCGTCCGGCGCGGAGGAGATGGCGGCATCCAGCGAGGTATCGAACTCCGGCGGACGCTGCCCCAGCAGGACGTCGCGCCTCCGCTGCGTGGCACCCAGGAAGGCGGAAAGTCCCCGGTACATGCTGCGGAAGGAAGTATCCATATAGTCATGCTCCACGGCATACAGGCTATGGAGAGGCAGCACGCCCGTATTCTGCTGGGTGGCACGCAGGCGCATCCGGATTTCCCGTTCGGTGATCTCCTCGATGTTCCCCTTGAACACCAGTTTGTTGGAAACATTGTCCGCCTCCGCATTGCGCTCGTAAAGCACCACGGCATCGCCCGGCCGAAAGTTGGGCAACGGGGCCTCGGCCTCCCCCGCTCCTGCCTTCCGTTCGAGAATCAGGTAGGGCTTGTGCGCATCCGCCGCATGGCTCTCGCGGATGGACAGGTCATAAAGGATTTCTCCGGCCTCCACCTTTTCGGCCAGCGTGGAGAGCCAGACCGAAGCCGCGCCCGTATGCCCCTCGTAGGCCACGTCGCCCGACTTGGAGGTATAGAGTTCCTTGGTGATGAAGTTGTAGAGAGTATGAAAATAATCCGACTCCAGCGGAGACAGGGCGTCCAGACTCTTCCGCACCTGGTCGATGCCGGGATAGAGGTAGCGCTTCCACAGGGTATTGGCCAACCCCCTCTCGTTCAGCGTGTCCGGGGTCAAAGCCTTCAGCCGACGGGAGGTATAGGCTGGGTCGTTGTGACGCTGGATGCCGTACTCCTCGGCCACGATGCGGTTGCGCACGTCCAACACCCGGCGCAGCATCGCCCACGACCCGCGCGCCGGATAGAGCAAGGGGTAACGGGTGTAGAGCAGGTAGGGCTTCACCCGGTGGTGGTCCTTCCCCATAGAGAACTCCAACACGGCCTGGTAGAGCAGCATCTGCACCAGGTTATTTTCCTTGGGCACAATCTTGCCGCGGACGGCATATTCCTCCGCCCGCCCGGACTTCATCTCGATGAAGGAGGTCATGTCGCGCTGCATATAGTCCAGGCGACCTTGCAGGCCCAGGGCCTCGCACAGGTAGGAAGGCTCCAGGACGGCATCCCGACGGTCCAGCCCGTAGCCGGAGGCGTGGAAGGTCTCCGTCACCGTCTGGCGGAGGTGCTCGAAGTGCAGCCGGCAATCGGCAAAGAACTGGCGTTCCTTTTCCAGGTCGCGCAGGTCGGCACAGGCGGCCAACTCGATAGGATAGGCACGGAAAGCCTTCTTCATGCAGGCCAGGTAATCCGGCTCGGTCTCCGCATGAATCCACTCGTCCAGGAACAGGTTGACAATGTTTCCCAGCAACAGCGGACGGGTATTGCCCACGGGCTGCAGGCGCATGAGAATGTAGTTGAGGGGATGATGCCCGTATTCCTTGAAGCATTCGGCCAGGGTACTGATGTCTATCAGGTAATCCGGCTCCAGCACGATGAACGACGGGGTCAGCACGCCCGCCTCGTCCACCGCCACGTCCAGCAGGTTGAGTTGCGCGCCCGGCCAGAGGATGCGGCAAGTCTCGTTGAACTCCTCATTGACCTGCGGCACGCCACGGCGCACCCGCAAAGGCTCGTCGCTCAGCACGTCTGTGGGACGTATATATAAATAGGTGTCGTCGGCCCGGAGGAAGGTGGCCCGCAGGCGATGGAGGTTCTCCTTGGCGGGCGGGGCCACGATGTAGGTGGCATCTGCCCGGGGCAGCACGCTGTACAGGTCTTCGGGGATGTCCTCCCGGGTCAGGCGCCGGACGAAGAAGGCCAGGGTCTTGGCGTCGCGCAACAGATGCTCTTTCTCCGGCTCTGCACGGTGGTTCAGGATGTCGTTGGAGGTCAACCGGAAGGAATGGAGGCGGTTCTGCTCGACGACGGAAAGCCCCAGCTTGGCACCGACATAATTGATGCGGGCGGCCAGGTCGGTCATCTGCAAATTATCGTCCTCCGTCTGCGTGCGGCAAAGCAGCTCCAGCAACTCGCGCATCTGCCGGTAGGCTGCCCGCAGCGAGGAACCGCCGGCCTCGCACACGGCCTGGAGGACTTCGTAAGCCTCGCGGGCATCCGGCGTCCGGTCATTAACCATGGGAGGCTCCTTCCTCCGGTTCTTCAGGCTTGTCCTTGATCATCAGGATGCTCAGTTCATAGAGCAGATAGAGAGGAATGGCCACCACGGACAACGTAAAGGGATCGCCCGTAGGCGTGATGACTGCGGCCAGGATGACGATAATCACGATGGCATGCCGCCGGTACCGCCGCAGGAAGGTCTTGTGCACCAGCCCCAGCAAAGATAACAGCCACGTGACCAGCGGCAACTCGAAGGCCAGGCCCATGCAGAGCACCAGCATCATGAAGTTGTTGATGTAGGAATTGAGCGAAATCTGATTCTCTATCAGCGCGCTGAGCTGGTAGGTGGAGAGGAAGCGCAACGTCAGCGGATAGACCATGAAATAGCCCAGCAGCACGCCCAGGAAGAACATCACCGTCCCCAGGGCCAACGCCTTCTTGACACCGCGCGTCTCCTCCGGATAGAGCGCAGGGCTGATGAAACGCCACACCTCGTAGAACAGGTAGGGCGCGGCGGTCACCACCGACATCCAGAAGGCCGTGGACATGTGGATGAAGAACGGCGCCGCCAGATTGATGTTCACCAGCTTGACGTGAAACTCCTGCGTGAAGAAGTCCCCCTCCAGGTGCAACTCCTCCCCTATCCGGCGCAGAAGTTCGTAGAAGACAAAGTCGTTCTCGCACGGAGCCAACACCACGTGGTCGAACAGATAGGGCATGGCCAGAAAATAGGCCACAGCCAGCACGAACCACACCAGGAGGATACGGATCAGCGCCCGGCGCAGCACCTCCAGATGGTCCCAAAAAGTCAGTTCCTTGTCCGCCACGCCGCCTTACTGTTGTTTCTTCTCCACCGGTTCGTTGATTTCCTCCTTGGCCTTGTTGATCTCCTCCTTGGCCTCGTCCACGCCTTGCTTGAAGCTCTTCACACCCTTGCCCAGGCCGCGCATCAGTTCGGGGATCTTCTTGCCGCCGAAGAGCAGCAGGATTACTACTAAAATGATAATCCACTCGGAGCCGCTGGGCAGAAGACTTAATGTCACAATACTCGTCAGTGTCATAATGGGATATATGATTAAAATTTCCGTGCAAATATAATATAAAGATATAAGATGAGGAACAATTCGCCCCGGATTCAATCCTGGTAATACACCCGCTTCACCCGCGTGGAGACGCTGGTCAGCACCTCGTAGGGGATGGTGTCCAGCGCGTCGGACAGGACGGTCACGGGCAGGTGGTCGCCGAAGATTTCCACGCGGTCGCCCTCCTTGCAGTCTATGTCCGTCACGTCTATCATGCAGACGTCCATGCAGATGTTGCCCACGTAGGGCGCCTTCCGGCCGTTCACCAGACAGTAGGCACGGCCGCAACCCAGGTGGCGGTTGAGTCCGTCGGCATACCCGATGGGCAGGGCAGCGATGCGCGAAGGACGGGTCAGGACGCCCTTGCGGCTATAGCCCACAGTGTCCTCCTGCGGCACTTCGTGGATTTGCAGGATGGTGGTGTAGAGCGAGCTGACGTTGTGCATCACGGCGTTGGTGACGGGGTCGACCCCGTACAGGCCGAGGCCCAGGCGCACCATGTCGAATTGCGCGTCGGGGAAACGCCCGATGCCTGCCGAATTGCAGATGTGGCGCAGGATTCTGTGGGGGAAGGCTGCCTGCAAGCGGCCGGAGGCCTCCTCGAACAGGGCTATCTGCCGGCGGGTAAAATCGTCGAAACGGTCCGAATCGCTCCCGACCAGGTGCGAGAAGACGGAGCGCACGATGACGGCGTCCTGGGCCCTCAGCCGCTCAATCAGTTGGGGAATCTCGTCAGGCAGGAAGCCCAGGCGGTGCATGCCGGTGTCTATCTTGATGTGGATGGGATAGTTGGTGATGCCCGACTTCTCCGCCTCGCGCACCAGGGCATCCAACAGGTGGAAGCTATACACCTCCGGCTCCAGGTGGTTGTCGAACATGGTCTTGAAGGCGGTCATCTCCGGGTTCATGATGAGGATGTTGGTGGTGATGCCGGCCTTGCGCAGTTCCGAGCCTTCGTCGGCCACGGCCACGGCCAGGTAGTCCACCCGGTGCTCCTGCAGGGTCTTGGCTATCTCGTGCGAGCCTGCGCCGTAGGCCGACGCCTTCACCATGCAGGTCATCTTCACGCCGGGACGCAAGAGGGAGCGGTAGTAATTCAGGTTTTCGACCAGCGCGCCCAGGTTGACTTCCAGGATGGTCTCGTGCACTTTCTTTTCCAGGACTTCCGTCAGGGCCTCGAAGCCGAACTTGCGGGCTCCCTTGATGAGGACAATCTCCTGCGAAAGACGCAACTCGCCTTTGCGGAGGGCAGCCAAAAGTGCCTCGGTGTCGGGAAAGAATGTTTTCTCCATCGCGAAGCGGTCGGCATGAGCCATCAATTCCTTGCCTACGCCGATAATGCGCTCCACGTGGCGGCTCTCCAGCAACTGGGCCACCTGCCGGTAGAGCAACGGGCCGTTCTGTCCCGTCTCCAGGATATCGGACAGGACGAGCGTGCGCTTCAGGCGGTCGGAAATCGAACGCCGGTAGAGAAAGTCGAGGGCAATGTCCAGCGAAGCGAGGTCCGAACTGTAACTGTCGTTTATCAGCAGGCAGGCGTTCTTGCCCTCCTTCACCTCCAGGCGCATGGCCACCGGCTCCAGGCGGGCCATACGCTCGGCAATGCGCTCGGGGGGCACCATCAGGTAGAGGCAGGCGGCCAGGCAATGCAAGGAGTCCTCGATGGACGCATCGTCAATGAACGGCAGGGTATAGCTGTTGTCCATGTCCAGGTAGCGGTAGCGGATGAGCGTGTGGTCCTCGTGCTTCTCCACCTCGCTGATGTAGAGGGGGCGCTCCACGTCGTGCCGGCTCCAGGCTATCTCGCGGGCGGGCAGCAGGGACTTTGCCACGCAACTGCTGATGAACTCGTCATCGCCATTGTATATCAGCACGTCGCAATCCTTGAAGAGGGTCAGCTTCTCCTGGCATTTGTCCTGCAGGGAGAAGAAGTTCTCCTGATGCGCCCCGGCGATGTTGGTCAGGATGCCGATGGTGGGCTTGATGATGGCCTCCAACGCCTTCATCTCGCCCGGTTCGGAAATGCCCGCCTCGATGATGGCCAGCTCGTCCTGCTCGTCCATCCGCCATACGGACAGAGGAACCCCGATTTGTGAGTTATAGCTACGGGGCGAACGTACCGTCCTCCGGTCAGGCCCTAACAACTGGTGCAACCATTCTTTCACGACCGTCTTGCCATTACTGCCCGTAATGCCGACGACCGGCATCCGGAAGCGCGCACGATGGCGTTCAGCCAGCTTCTGCAAGGCTTTCAACGGGTCGGAAACCACCAGGTAGTTGGCATCGGGCTGAAGGCCGGCCGGGCCATCCTCCTCCATCCGCTGGAAAGCCGCTCCGCTCAAGACGAAGTTGCGCACGCCCCGCACGTACAGGTCGGGGATATACTTTGCTCCGTCATTGCGTTTGGTGGCCAGGGCGAAAAACAAAGTCGCTTCAGGGAAACTCAGGGAACGGCTGTCCGTCAGGAGCCAGTCGATGGTGGCAGACGCATTCCCTATGCGCCGCGCACCTATGATTTCTGCAATCTGTTCAATAGAGTAAGACATGTTTCTCTTTCGTTTTGGAGGTCGAAGTACGGGTATTTTCCGTTAAGTCGCTCCATTTTTAACACAATTTGTTCTAAAAAACGCTTATATTCATCAGATTCGGGATGGATAGGTTTGTGTGCCAATGCTTTACGGATTTCCTCGTATCCGGCCATCATACGCTGCGCTTCGGGAGAGAGACACCATTGCGTGAAGCGCTCCCATACATAGCGCACGGCCAAGTCGGAGGGATGCACCAGGTCGTCGGCATAGAAACGATAGTCGCGGAGCTCGTCCTGCAACAGTTCATAGGCCGGAAAGTAAAACACACGGTCGGGAAACGCCGCCTCCACTTGCTCGGCAGCCAGCAAAAGAGTGGCCTTGCTCAGTTGGTTGGCGTGCAAACCATCCCGCACATGACGGATGGGACTTACCGTCAGCACGACTTGCAAGCGATTGTTGCGTGCCAGGAGTCCGGAGAGCAACGACAGGGTGTCCGATACAATCTCGTTCACGGAAAGCCTGCGGCGCAGGAAAGCCTTTTCCGGCATCTTGTGGCAATTGCCCACCACTAACCCCGTCCGGCGGTCCTCGTACACCCATGCCGTTCCCCACGTCAGCAGGAGGAAGTCCAGCCTGTCCAGTTCGCCGGAGGCTTGTTGCAGACGTCTGTTGATGCGTTGCAAAACCTCGTCCATCGAAGATGCAGAGAAATCCCCGTGGTGCATCGGGCTATGCCAAAGCCCCTGGTGGGTATAAAGGTCTTCACGGACATAAGTCTTGCCGGACACCACCTCTCGTAAGGCCATTGAGATTGATAAAGGATTATAGAGTACTCCATATGGATTGACATCACACCGGAACCTGGCCTCAGCGAGTCGGGCGCCGATGTGGGTGGCAAAGCACGAACCCCATAGCATCAGCCGATGCGAATAATCTATGTCCGGACGCCGTGCCGGACGTTCTACGGGTGTTTGAAGTTTTATAGCCATTGTATCCGTGGAAAAGGGAAAAGCCTCAAAGTCATTGACCTTGAGGCTTTTAAGCGGTGCGGACGGGACTCGAACCCGCGACCCCATGCGTGACAGGCATGTATTCTAACCAGGCTGAACTACCGCACCAAGAGACTTCCAAAATCGGTCGGGGTGACTGGATTCGAACCAGCGACAACACGCCCCCCAGACGTGTACTCTAACCGGGCTGAGCTACACCCCGTGAGGTCTCTTTGGGTTTGCGGGTGCAAAGGTACGGCTTTATTTTGAACCTGCAAATAAAATCGTGTTTTTTTTCACCAGAAAGCCATTTTTTTGCAAAAACAAGCGCGAATGACAAGGAAATGCGGCTTTATCCGTGAATTCCGCGCCATCCGCGCCGAGAAAAGCAGGGAACTCCCCGTAAGAAAATTCCCTCTTATTTTTTTATTTCAGTTCAGCCAATGCCTCCTTGATGCGACGAATAGCTGCCACGATATTCTCGTCACTCGTGGCATAGCTCATGCGGATGCAGTCGGGAGCACCGAAAGAGGTACCACCCACACAAGCTACATGGCCCACTTCGAGCAAATACATGGCCAAATCCTCAGCCGTATTGATTTGACGGCCGCCTGCAGCCTTGCCGAAGTAAGAGCTGCATTTGGGGAAGAGATAGAAAGCACCTTCGGGCACATTGACTTCGAATCCGGGCACTTCTTTGGCCAGACGGACAATAAGGTCGCGACGGCGCTGGAAGGCCTGGCGCATTTCCTCCACAGGAGCCTGCGTACCGGTATAGGCGGCTTCGGCAGCCTTTTGGGAAACGGAGCAAGGACCGGATGTGTATTGCCCCTGCAACTTGTTGACACCTTTCACAATCCATTCGGGACCTGCAATGAAGCCGATGCGCCATCCTGTCATGGCATAGGCCTTGGACACGCCGTTCACAATGACCGTACGCTCCTTCATGCCGGGCACGGAAGCGATGCTGTGGTGGCGACCAATGTAATTGATATGCTCATAGATTTCATCGGCAATGACAATGACCTGCGGATGTTTCTCAAGCACGGCAGCCAATGCAGCCAATTCCTCAGCCCCATAGACTGAACCCGTCGGGTTGGACGGGGAGCAGAGAATCAACGCCTTGGTCTTGGGCGTGATGGCGGCTTCCAGTTGGGCGGGTGTTATCTTGAAGTCCTGCTCGATGCCGGCAGACACGATAACGGGCACACCTTCGGCCAGCTTCACCATCTCCGGGTAGCTCACCCAATAGGGGGCGGGCACGATGACCTCGTCACCCGGATTGACCAGCGCGAGAACGGTATTGCACACAGATTGCTTGGCACCGTTGGCACAAGAGATTTGTGCAGCCGTATAGTCCAGGCCATTCTCGTTTTTCAACTTGGCCACGATGGCGTTGCGCAGGGCAGGATAGCCGGGAACGGGTGAATAGCGGGAATAATTCTCGTCGATGGCTTTCTTGGCGGCTTCCTTGATATGGTCGGGGGTGTTGAAGTCGGGTTCTCCTACGCTCAGGTTGATGACGTCCACGCCTTGCGCTTTCAGTTCGGCGCTCTTTTGGGACATGGCCAGCGTTGCCGAGGGCGACAAGCTGTTCAGACGGTCTGATAATTGATTCATATTGTTTCTCCTTATATATATTATATATTAATATGCTTGTTTACTTGTTGAAGTGCAACGTATGGCCCATACGTTCTTTTTTGGTACGCAGGTAGCGTTCGTTGTATGGATTGGGCGTAGTCTCGATAGGCACAATCTCGCTGATTTCAAGTCCATACGCCTCAAGCCCGACGCGCTTCACTGGATTGTTGGTCAGCAGACGCATCTTGTGCACGCCCAACTCACGAAGGATTTGGGCACCAACGCCATAATCACGCTCGTCGGCCAAATGTCCAAGGCAAATGTTGGCATCCACAGTATCCATGCCATCCTCCTGAAGTTTGTAGGCACGCATTTTTTCCATCAGGCCGATGCCTCGTCCTTCCTGATTGAGATAGACCACCACACCCTTGCCGGCCTGTTCAATCATCTGCATGGCCCTGTGCAACTGTTCGCCACAATCGCAACGCTTGGAGGCAAAGATGTCACCCGTGGCACACGATGAGTGTACACGTACCAGAATAGGTTCGTCTTCCTTCCATGTGCCCTTGAACAAGGCTATATGCTCCAAACCATTGGACTTCTGGCAGAAAGGGATGAGCCGGAAATCACCGTAGGCAGTGGGCATGTTCACTTCCACGCCTTTTTCCACGATGGACTCCTGCTTGAGCCGATAGACAATGAGATCGTGGATGGAGATAAGCTTCAGGTCGTGCTCGTCAGCAAACTTGCGCAACTCGGGCAAACGGGCCATAGTGCCGTCATCGCTCATGATTTCCATCAAGGCACTGGCTGGATAAAGTCCGGCCAGGCGAGCCAGGTCGATGGCTGCCTCCGTATGTCCGGCACGGCGCAGCACACCCTTCTCCTGGGCATACAAAGGATTGATGTGTCCGGGACGTCCGAAAGTGGCCGGAGTCGAAGCAGGGTCGGCCAGCGCGCGAATAGTAGCAGCGCGGTCAGCCGCAGACACTCCCGTGGTGCATCCTTCCAATTTATCAATGGTCACCGTAAAGGGAGTCCCCAACATTGATGTATTGTCCAACACCTGATGGGGCAGGTCCAGTTCCTTGCACCGGGAGATGGTGATAGGCGCACAGAGGACGCCTCGTGCGTGCTTCAGCATGAAGTTCACTTTCTCAGGTGTTATCAGTTCGGCGGCAATAATGAGATCTCCCTCATTCTCGCGGTCCTCATCATCCACTACCACCACGAACTTTCCAGCCTTGAAATCCTCTATGGCCTCTTCTATCGTATTCAGCTTTATTGTTTCCATATACATTATATTAAAAAATTACACATCATGTCTACACATCCTCAGAGCGTCCCGTCCTGAATCTGTTTAATCACATAAACAGCATCCGCATCCGCCTTTATGATGCGCTCCATATCCTTAGCCAACCGAATGCGGAAGGCCCAAATCCGGAAAAAGAAAAACAATCCTACCGGGACACACAAACCGCACGCCACATTGAGCCAATAACTCCGGAAAGGACGCACATGGGCTCGGACGGGAATGACGGGATAATTATTCAGTACGCCTATCAAACGGGGTGACTTGGTATTGGACATCTCCTCGATGAAACTCTCCATCCGGGTATTGATTTCCTCCACCTCCTGGTCCTCGGCCGTATCGGTCCAAAGACGGAAATAATTGGGCATCCGTTTGAGATGATGCCGTCCGGCATAGGCACGGCAACTGTCAGAAAGTGCCTGAAGCTCCCCGGACAAACGGACATAATCGGGATCGTGGATGATGACCTCCTTGCGATAAAGATGACGCACACTCCGAATGCCCAATATCTTCTTTATCCAAGCCACATAGGCATCAGCATTGAGCACCACGGAGTCCTTGTTGGCCTTGTAGGTCAGGAAGGCGCCCAACGGAGCCAGGACAGCCGTGCTGGTCCACATACCCATCCAGACAATCCATTTACCGTCGCGGGCCATCTTGAAGCCCGTATTATTGATAATATAATAAATAATGAATATTATCACAGACACCACCACGGGCATGCCGAGGCCGCCTTTGCGGATAATGCCTCCCAATGGCGCACCGATGAAGAAGAAGATGAGGCAAGAGAGCGAGAGGGTCAGCTTCTCGTGCCAGGCAGCTTTGTGCCTGCGCAGATTTTCATCGGTCTTCTGAATGTTGAAGGCCTTGAAATTCCAGTCGCTTCCGGCGCTCCCGGCACGGTTCACGGCGGTGGACAGGAATTTTTCTTTTTCCGCCAGCGTGGCCACATCATAGAGGCTGTCCACATCATAATCGGTCACGGAGGCCTCCGCCAGACGGACTGTGTCCTGACGGTCCAGCTTGGCATTGGCGGAATAAACGCCCTGCTTGGCCTCGCGGTAGTAGGCACGTCCCAGGCTGTCGGTCCTGTGCACCATGGAGTCTACATCGGACTGCAGCGTCCACATGTCCTTACTCTTCTCGGAATTGCTCATGAAGCCTTCGTCGGCCATGTTGAATTCGGAGTCGAACTCGATGATGGCGTGCTTCTCGCGGAAGACTTCGCGCCGATAGGGCACATTCTTGCGGCTCACGCTCTGGTCCTTGAGATTCTCGAACTGCTCGCCGCTGTACAGATGCAGGTAGAGGTGTTGCTTGTCGGCGGTCATTTCCAGCCGTCCGGAGTCGGCCTTGATAATCTGTGCGTTGTCAAAGCCCTTCTCGAAGTTGTAGATAAGGACATCATAAAGCATACCCGTATCGCGGTTCTTGTGCTTGACGTAGAGGTTGTAGCCGTCTATCTCGTCATAGAAGACCCCTTCGGGGATGTCCACCTCGGGCGATTTCTGCTTCATGGAGAAGAGCAGCGTCCAGAGTTTGGTTTGCGCCCTGGGACCTACGACATTCTGGAAGAAGAAAGAGACGCAGGACACCAAGGTTATGAAAACGATGAGCGGACGCATGATTTTGAGCAGCGATATGCCTGCCGCCTTCATGGCCAGCAACTCGAAACGCTCGCCAAAATTGCCGAACGTGATAAGCGCCGCCAACAGCACGGCCAAGGGCAAGGACAAGGGCACCAATGTCAAGGCAGAGTAGAAAAAGAACTGGGCCAGCACGCCCACCTCCAAGCCCTTGCCCACCAACTCGTCCACATACCTCCACAGGAATTGCATCATGAAGATGAACAGGCAGATGAAGAAAGTGCCCGCGAAGAGCAGACAAAAGCTCTTCAGGATGAATATATCTAATTTTTTAATATGCAGCATCTCGGCAAGCAATCAAATCTGTTTGGGATTGAGAAATTGATTGCAAAAGTAGCATAAAATCGGGAGTAAGGGAAATTTTTAGCAGAAAGTAACTAAAAGCCGCATTTCCTGCGCAGGGCTTCCACCTCGGATTCCCAAAGCTCACAGGCGTCGTCAACCTCTTCTTCTGCGGAAAAGTCCGTGATTTCCAACACAAAATCATTGGTCAGCTCATTATTCGTCATTTTCAGTTCGAAGTACTCGCGCTCTATTTCTGCATCCAGCCAGTGAAAGCGTATGAAGGAAAAGGCCCGCACCCCCACAATCATTGCTTCGCGTCGCTCGTTCTTCCCCCAACAAAAGGTGACCCGTCGGTCGTCGGAAAGCACTTTGTCCGCAAACCAGCCTTCCAGGCCGGAGGGAGTGCTGATAGCTTCCCAAAGGATATTCTTGGAAGTTGCGTTTAACAGGTATTCCAAATGTATTTTTTTACGTCCCATACAATATCAAGTATTCAGGATTTGCCTTTCGGGCGGCCAAGTTAAAAACTTTTTCTTATATACGTTTCATAATTCGGTTCTTTTAAGGATTGACATACTTTTTTTGCACGTCCAGGCGGCCCTATTCGGAGGAAAACAAAAAAAAGTGCAAAAAAACAGATGGAATATTTGTCAGTTCAAAAAAAAGCTCTACCTTTGCACCCGCAATCGAGAAACGATGGCGGGATAGCTCAGCTGGTTAGAGCGCATGATTCATAATCATGAGGTCACCGGTTCAATCCCGGTTCCCGCTACCAGCCTAAAGATGTACTGACAATGTCGGTGCATCTTTTTTTCTTTTATACTTGCGCAGAATGAAGAAATGGCTGGGGGAGGCACGGATGATGATGGACCGGCCTTTAAAAAAACAGGCATCCCACGCTTCGTTTAAGAATTTAATGCTATTTTTGTCCCTGCATTCAATTAAGGAACAACAAGGTAAAGAAACACTGCTATGAAAGCAACCCTCAAAAAGACTTTGCGCATCAGCCTCATCACTCTTGGCGCGCTGATTGTACTGTTGACATCCGCTATAGCCTTGGCCATCAACTTTGTTTTCACACCGGAAAAACTTACCCCGGTCGTGGTCAAAGCCGCCAATCAGAGTCTGCATGCCCGGCTGGACCTGGACGCCGTGGAGCTGACCTTCTTCTCCACCTTTCCCCGCTTCGGCCTGAAGTTGACAGACGGCACACTCGTATCCAAAGCCATACGCGACACGCTTTGGGAAAGGCCCGACACGCTGGCCTCCTTCCGAAGGGCGGTGCTCGTCATCAACCCCATCGACTACCTGAAGCAGCAAAAGATTACCCTCCACCGCCTTGCCTTGGACAGTGCCAAGATATATGCCTATAAGCACGAGGACGGACGGACCAATTGGGACATTCTACCCACAGACACAACCGCCGTCACACCGAAAGACACCAGCCGCACCGACACGGCCCGCCTCATCCGCGAAATCGACATCCGGCGTGTTGTCCTCCGCCATGCTTCGCTGACCTTCGACGACCGCGAAACAAAGATTTTCGCAAACCTTTGGGATGTCAACCTCGGCTTGAAAGCCCATCTGGAGAAGGGACATACCACGCTGGCCCTCGACTGGAGCAACAAGAACATCCTGTTCTGGCAGGACGGTGAACTCCTGGCCAACCACATCGCCACCCGCCTGCGCACCGACCTCGAACTGGCCCGTTCCACCCGTACCCTGACCCTCCACGACGCCCGCCTGGACATCAACGGCACGGAACTGGACGTGAAAGGCACCCTCCGCCGCGACACCGCCGCACACGCTCTCCACGTGGATCTGGCCTATGGCCTGCACGCACCTTCCGTGGAAACCGTGCTGCACATGATTCCCGAAAGCGTGCTGAAGAAAGAATCGGTCAAGGCCGGAGGCGAAGTCCTGGTGGAAGGCACCCTGAAAGGACTCTATGGCAAACGCAAGATGCCTCTGGCCACCCTGAAAATCCAGCTCAACGACATCACCGCCCACTATGACCGCCTGCCCTATGGGGTGGACAACTTCAAGGCCGACTTCTACGGACAGGTGGACCTAATGCGCCAGGAGCCCTCCTACGCCGACCTGAAAATCCTGCAATTCAAGGGCGCACACACCGACATCCTGGCCGATGCCAAGGTGACCGACCTGCTGGGAGATCCCGTCATCGACTTCCATACCGAATCGACCGTGGACCTCACCGCCCTGGCACAGACCTTCCCCTTGCAGGAGGGCGTCAGCATGGGCGGGAAGCTGGATGCCAAGGTACGCCTGCACGCCCGCCTCTCCTCGTTGATGAAGAAAGACCTGGGGCGCCTCAAGGCCGGAGGCAAGCTGACCATGAGCGGCCTGTTCCTGCGCGACACGAACAAGGGCTTCGACTTCACCTCGGATGCCTCGCTGGCTTTCGTCGGCAATGAATTCCTGGGGGTCAAGGCCGAGGTGAAAAATCTGACGTTGCGTTCGCGCCGGCTCCAATCGGACCTGCAAAGCCTGACCGCCCGGGTGAAAACCACCAACCCGCAAGACACCACCCGCATTGCGGAGATGGAATGCAAGGTTGACCTGAACCGCCTGAAAGCGTCGTTGGACGACTCGCTGAACGTCTTCTGCGGCAAGAGTACCGCCACCGTCAAGCTACAGCCCGGCGAGCATGACCCAGCCAAGCCACAGATAGGATTGTCGCTCCAGGCAGACACCCTCTTCTGCCGCATGGGCACCACCCGCATGGGGATGGACAAGGCCGGCATCGGCGTACAGGCCGAGAAACTGCGCGACTCGCTCTGGATACCGCGCGGCATCGTGGGCTTCAACCGCCTCTTCGTGCGCACCCCCATGTTCGCCCTGCCCGTACGGATGAAGAAGACCTCGCTCACCGTGGGCAACCGCACCATCACCCTGCGCAACGCCACGATGCGCATCGGACGCTCCGACCTTACCGCCTCCGGTGCCGTCTATGACCTGTATGGGACGATGAAACACCACAAGCCCCTGCGTGCCAAACTGACGCTGAACTCGCACAACCTCAACTGCAACCAGCTCATCCGCTCCATCTCCATGCCACAGGACACGCTGACGGCCGAGACAGACACCACCGCTACCGACATAAAACTCTTCGTCATCCCGCAAAACATCGACTTCGAACTGCAAACCAACCTGCGCCGTGTGCGCTACGGAAAGATGGTGTTCGAGAATGTACGGGGTGCCGTAGACATCCGGGACCAGACCGTCCACCTGCAGGAACTGAGCATGAACGGCCTGGGAGCCACGATGAACACCACGCTGCTCTACCGGGCCCGGCAACCCGAAGAGGGCTATGCAGGATTCGACTTCCGGCTGCACCGCGTGGACATCGGACGGCTGGTAGACTTCATCCCCTCACTGGACAGCATCGTGCCGATGTTGCGCTCGTTCGAGGGAGTGGTGGACTTCAACGTGGCGGCAGAAACCTACCTGGACTCCTGCCTCAACCTGCGCATCCCCACCCTACGCTCGGCCATCCACCTGGAGGGAGACAGCCTTGTGCTGATGGACGGAGAGACCTTCGCCGAAATCTCCAAGAAATTCTTCTTCAAAAACAAGGAACGCAACCTGATAGACAGCATCGCGGTCAACATCAGCGTGCAGAACGGCAACGTCACCGTCTATCCGTTTGTCGTACAGATGGACCGCTACCGGGCAGCCGTGGGCGGCACGCAGGACCTGGACATGAACTTCGACTACCACATCTCCGTATTGAAGTCGCCCATCCCCATCAAGTTCGGCCTGAACATCCGCGGCAACCTGGACGACATGAAGTTCGGCATCGGCAAGGCCAAATACAAGAATGCCGTCACTCCCGTGGAGATCCACAAGGTGGACAGCACCATCGTGAACATGGGGCGGCAGATTGTACGCGACTTCCGCCGGGGGCTGCGCAGGAGAGAATGACACGGGGGATAAATAACCTCCCCCTACTTTTTACTTTTTACGTTTTTCCGTCGGACTTTCCCCAAACTCCTCCTTGTAACATTTCGTGAAATAAGAAGGCGAAGAGAAGCCCACCTCGTAGGCCACTTCAGAAACGGTCATTCCCGTGGTCATTAACAATGAAGAGGCCCGATGCAGACGAATGCGTCGTAACAGTTCGTTGGGCGAATGATTGGTCAGCGACTTCAATTTGCGGTAGAGCTGCACGCGGCTCATGCCCATCTCGTGCCCCAAGTCTTCGACATTGAGACCGGAATCTTTCATCCGTTCCTCCACCAATGACCTAAAACGGGAAACGAAGTCGCGGTCCAGGTCGTTGACATCGCCTCGCCTAGGCAATTGCCCGTCGGCAAAGAACTGCTTCAATCGACAGCGATTGTCCAACAGGTTACGGATACGCGACAAGAGAAGCCGGGAACTGAAGGGCTTCGAAATGTAGGAATCGGCTCCTCCGTCATAGCCCTGGATACGCTGTTCATCCAGAGAGCAGGCTGTCAACAGAATGACCGGGATATGGCTGGTGGATAATTCGTTTTTCAGATGTCGGCAACATTCAATGCCGTCCATGCCAGGCATCATCACATCACAGATAACGAGGTCTGGCACAAACTTCTGTGCTTGGCGCAAACCTGTTGTTCCGTCCGGAGCGGTCAGCACCCGATAATCTTTGCTCAATAAGGCTGACACATAACTGCGGATATCGGCATTATCGTCTATCACCAGCACCACCGGCGCATCGGGATTGACCGAACCCACCACATGGTCTGGCAATAGCGGGTCGGGGTCTGACGCCTCCACCCGGGGCAAGGCTTCCACCGGAGCCGGGACCGCCTCTTCCTCAGGCAACGCTTGCCGGGGGAAAGTGACGGTGAATGTCGTCCCACGCCCATCGCTGTCCACCGCTATGTGTCCGCCCTGCATCTCCACGAAAGCATGCACCAAAGCCAAACCAATGCCCGTGCCTGCCCGACTACCCTCCACCTGATAGAACCGTTCGAAGATGGCCCTCACCTCAACGGGCGAAATGTAGCTGCCGGAGTTGAACACCGAGAGGGCATACTTGTCCTCCGTCGCCGACAAGTTGACGGCTATCTCCCCCTTTTCGGGCGTATATTTCAGAGCATTGGACAAAAGATTGAAATAGATGCGCTCCATCTTGCCTGCATCGGCCATCAGACGGAAATCCGCATCGCCCTCCACCTGAAAGGAGAAACGGATTCTCTTCCGCGCCATCGTTACCCGGAAGGAATCATTCCAGGCCAGCAGCCCGGCACGCAGGTCAAAGGGGGCTAAATTCAACTTCATCCGTCCGTTCTCCACCTTGCGGAAGTCCAGAATCTGATTGACCAGACGCAGCAGGACACTCACATTCTTCTTCACCAATTCCAGCAACTGACGTTGTGGTCCCTTGAGAGCGGCATCGGCTAATAACTGGTCCACCGGGTCGGCAATGAGAGTCAGCGGCGTACGAAAGTCGTGCGAGATGTTCGTAAAGAACACCAGTTTGGCATGGGTGGCTTCCTCCAGTTCGTGCGAAAGCTGTTCTAACTGGTCTTTCTGTACCTGGAGCGTGCGTTTCTGTTCCTCCAGTAGTTCCTTCTGTCGCAGCAATTCCCGATTTTTCCGGCTCTTCAACCGCAACAGCCTGTAGACAGTCCCCAGCAAAACGATGACCAACAATAACCCCGTCAGACTGCCGAAAAGGACAACCCGCTGCGTGGCATAACGCTCCAGATAGCGAGCCACACGCCCCGTCAAGGTCTCAATCTTCCGGTCCAGTGTGGCGATGTGTGCCGTCTGCAGGTGCATGAGGGGAGCCGTCGTACTGTCCACCACTGAGGTGTTCAAGTGCATTTCGCGCTCGAAAGGACGGCCTTGCAGGATGTTCATCGCCGTATGCACCACCTCGTCGCCGCCCGTGGGATAGATAAAGGTCGCGCTCAATTTGCCTTCCAGCACACTCTCCAGCCCGTAACTCTCACCAGACAGGGCATCGGTACCGAAAAAGCGAATGGACTTCTCGCGCCCGCGCCGGGCAGCTGCTTCGTAAGCCCCGTCGGCCATGCGGTCATTATGGGCATAGAGAACATCAAATTGAGGATAGATATCCAGCAAGCTGTCCATCTGTGCCTCAGCCCGGTCGCGCAGCCAAGCCCCATCGGCTACAGCCAACAAACGGATGCCCGGCCAGGCACTTATGGCCCGGGTAAATCCCGCATGACGCTCCATGGCGGGTGTAGAGCCTGACAGGCCTGTAATCTCCACCACCGTGCCCTGCCCGTTCAGGCTATGGGCAATGTAAGTACCTATAGCATAACCGATACCGTCATTGTCGGCGCCGATGTAGGCAGTATACTTGTCGGAAAGAATTTTGCGGTCCACCACAATGACCGGGATGCCACGGTCGTAGGCCTCCTCCACGACAGGAGTAATGGGTTCTGCCTCATTGGGGGAAATAACCAGCAAATCCACCCCTTCGTCCAGGAAATGACGGATGTCCCGGATTTGCCGCTTGCTGTCATCCTTGGCGGTGCGGATGACCACTTGCAAGTCGCGGTAGAAACCTGCCTCACGCTGCATCTCGGCATTCTGTTGATGACGCCATTCGTCATCGCTACACTGAGAGACACCTATGACATAACGCGGCCGCTCCGGGCGGCAAGACAGGAGAAAAAGGGAACTTAATAAAGAGATATATAGGAACAAATGTTTCATGGCACTTGCATTTACAGAATTATAGCTTGCAAATATAACAAAAAATAATAGGAAGCCCTGCTAACAAAGAGCTATTTTTAATGCCGCACACCTGCAACAACTGATATCTATACTATAAGGGTATCTGACACCATTGCCCAACAGCATCAGATACCCTTAATTAAAAAATTGCAACGGCCCTCGAGGAACGGTCGCAGTGACATCCGGAATACGGCTACATCCTCGTCAGCTCGCGCGGCAATACAGGCATCGCCCCATTCTGCGTGCAGACGTAGGCCGAGGTGCATACGGCCAGCCGATGGGCATCCTCCACGGGCATGCCTTTCAGGATGCCGGAAACGAAAGCTGCGGTAAACGAATCCCCCGCACCCACCGTGTCGGCCACTTCGACGCGCGGCGTCTCCTGGAAGTAGACCTTGCCGGGCGTGAAGACATAACTGCCGTTGACGCCGCAAGTCAGGATGAGCATCTTCAGGTCATACTTGCCCAACAATATCCAGCACTTGTCTTGCAGGTCGATGCCCGGATAGCCGAACATCCGGCTGATGGTTACCAGTTCCTCGTCGTTAATCTTCAAGACATTGCAGCGATGCATGGATTGGCACAGTACTTCCTTGGTATAAAAGTTCTGGCGCAGGTTGATGTCGAATATCTTCAGCTGTCCCTCGCCGTCGGGCATCACGTCGAGGAACCGCCCGATGGTCTCGCGCGACACCACGCTGCGCTGTGCCAGCGAGCCGAAGCACACGGCCCTCGTCTGCCGGGCCAGCCCGTCCAACGACACGGTATAGGGGATATTGTCCCATGCCACGCCCTCCTTGATGTCATAGCAGGGCACGCCGGCATTGTCCAGCGTCACCTGCACCGTTCCCGTGGGGTAAGGCACGGTCTCCACCATGCCGTTCAGCCCCTTGTCGCGGAAGCTCTCCAGAATCTCCATGCCCAGCTTGTCCTCGCCCACGGCGCTTACTACCCGGCTGTCCAGCCCGAACTGGGATACATGGTATGCAAAGTTGGCGGGTGCCCCGCCCAGTTTCTTTCCTTCGGGCAGCACGTCCCATAGTGCCTCGCCCATTCCTACTACGATATGATTCATGATATATGGTGTTAAATGATTAGTTGAATGATAATTTATTGTTGAGGAGTTAGAGGGAGTTATAAGGAGTTAGAGGGAGTTAGAGGCCGATAGCTGGTCCGGCGATAACGTCAAAAGTATTGGCCTTTAACTCCTTGAGCGAAGCGATAACTCCCTCTAACTCCTTATAACTCCTGCGGGCAAAGCCCGCTAAATTCCTATTTATACCTTCTTTAATTTAGCCGCATAGAATACCAAATACAACACGCCGACAGTCATTACTGCCACGGCTCCGCTCTGTCTCCAACCGTCGCTGGCAAAGCCCATCAGCAACGGGAAGACCGTACCGCCGAACAAACCCATAATCATCAGGCCGGATATCTCGTTCTTCTTCTGCGGCATGGCCAGCAGGGCATTGGAGAAGCAAATGGAGAACACGTTGCTGTTGCCGAAACCGATAAGTGCGATACATATATATATAATGTAATGCACATCCGATGCTAACAGTCCCAGCATGGCCACGAGCATCATCCCCACGCTGACCCACAGGAACGAGCGTGAACTGAAGCGGCTCAGGATAAACGTCCCGCTCAGGCAGCCCAACGTACGAAAGATGAAGTACAGACTGGTGGCCCACGAAGCCTCGTCCAGCGTCATCTCCAAGCGTTCCATGAGCAGCTTGGGCGCTGTGGTGTTAGTCCCCACGTCGATGCCCACGTGACACATGATGCCCAGGAAGCAGAGCAGGATGAACGGGTGGCCCAGCAGGCGGAAGCAGTCGGCGAAGCCGGAAGCACGGTCGGGCTGCTCTTCGTCGATGGGCGTGGCGCCTAGCCACAGGATGGCCACGATGGCCACGACCATGTAGACGGGGAAGAGCACGCGCCACTCCAGGCCCAGGTCGGGGATGGCGTGCGTGGCGCCCCACATGGCGATGTAGGGGGCGAGGAACGAGGCTATGGCCTTGACAAACTGGCCGAACGTGAGCGACGAGGCCAGACGGTTGCCGCTGATGATCGTGCTGAGCAACGGGTTCAGCGAGGTCTGCATCAGCGCATTGCCGATGCCCAGCAGGGAGAACGAGCAGAGCATCAGGCTGTAGCTGTCGCCGAAGACGGGCAACAAAAGGGACACGGCCGTCACCACGAGGCTCAAGAGCACGGTCTTCTTGCGGCCGATGCGGTTCATCAGCACGCCCGTGGGCACGCTGAAGATGAGGAACCAGAAGAATACGAGCGAAGGGAAGATGTTGGCTTCCGAGTCGCTCAGACCGAGGTCGGCTTTCACGTAGTTGGACGCGATGCCCACCAGGTCCACAAAGCCCATCGCGAAGAAGCAGAGCATGACGGGCAGGAGTTTGGAGAGATTAGTCTTGTCGGACATAATAGTAATCATTTATTGGGATGTCAAACTGGAGGTAACTGTCATGTTGAGCGGAGCGGAGCGCAGTCGAAACATCTCCTTCTCGCCGTTCTCGTCGTGTCAAGCGAAGAGAGCGCGTAGTGAGATTCTTCGACTACGTCCTACGGGCTCCGCTCAGAATGACAGATACATCGATATCTATTCGTTTCAACGGATGCGGTGTATCTTCAGGCGGGTCACCCGGAAGTTGCCGCGCCACGTCTCGAAGGTCAGGGTGTTGTACGGTTCGGAGGGGAAGACACGGTTGGTCATGACGAACTTGCCGCCGTCGCCGAAAGCCTCGACGCTGGAACGGTCCACGAAGAGGCGCAGGCGGAGGCGGTCCGTATCTGTGACGGGCGCCACGGTCATGGCCGGGAAGTCGGGGCTGAAGCTCGTGAGGCCGCTCTCGCTGCGTTCCATGACAAACTGCCGCCGGGCCACGTCGTAGTGCATGTTCAACCGCTCGCCCTTGGCGTTGGAGAGGGAGAGGAGGATGCGCTCGGCGCCGTCGTTCTCCAGCTCCAGCTCCACCTCGAAGGCACCCCGGTTGCCGTCCAGCAGCGGGGAGACCTCATAGCGGTCGCTGACACGGAAGGAGGGAAAATTGCGCGTCTCCGCCCGGGCTGCTTCCATCTCGGGAACGGGAGCACAGCGTAAGAGCAGTTCGCCGCCGTCGCGGTAGAGCGAGAGGTCGCGGGCGATGGTGTTGGCGCCACGGTATTGCAGTGTGGGCAGCACGCCCTGGTATTGCCAGTTGCTCATCCAGCCCAAGGCCACGACGCGTCCGCCGGGGGCATTGCTGAAGGTGACGGTGGCGTAATGGTCCTTGCCCCAGTCCATCCACTTGGTCTGCGTGGGCGACTCGTTGGTGAACTTCCGTCCGTCGAACGTGCCTACGAAGTATTGCGCCGCATTGCCGCCGAAGGGGCCGCCGGGATTGATGTTGCAGATAAGCACCCAGCGCTTCTCGCGCGTGCCCTCGACGGGCAGTTCCACCAGGTCGGGACACTCCCAGACGCCGCCGTGCGCGCCTTGCCGCAGGCCGAAGGAGCTTTCGTACTTCCACTGCTTGAGGTCGGTGGACGAGTAGATTTCCATCTCCTGCCCGCCGGCAAGTATCATGACCCAATGCTTGCCCGGGGCATACCAGAAGACCTTCGGGTCGCGGAAGTCGGGCTTCGTGGAGGTCAGCACGGGATTGCCCGCATACTTCGTGAAGGTGCGCCCGCCGTCCGTGCTGTACGCCAGGCTCTGCGACTGGCTGTCGCCCCAGGGCGTGGACTTGGCGGAGGTGTAGAATGCCACGACCGCACCGGCACCGAAGCCGGCGGTGTTGTCCGTGTCGATGACGCACGATCCGCTGAAGATGGTGCCATGCGCGTCGGGCAGGATGGGCGTGCCCTCGTACTGCCAGTGGACGAGGTCGGTGCTGGTGCTGTGTCCCCACGTCATGTTGCCCCACGTGGAGCCGTAGGGGTTATGCTGGAAGTAGAGATGCCACGTGCCGTCCAGGTAGAACATCCCGTTGGGGTCGTTCATCCATCCGTAGGCCGGGGTATGGTGGTAGAGGGGGCGGAACTTCTCGCGGTTCGTGGTGTCAAAGGTGTCCGCCAGTTCCAGTTCCTTCCAGCAGCGGGCATCGGCAGGCATGCCCTGCACGTCGACCGTGACCGCCGCGCCCGCAAAGGCGGAGAGGTCCAGCGGCACGAAGTAATCGACGCGCTCGCGGGCCAGTCGGACATTGACCGTCTCGGTGGCCGCGAGGTTGTCGGCCCCGATGAGGCAAAGCTTGGCCTCCGGGGCGTTATCCTGAATCGGTAAAAGCAGATAGCGTCGTGCATCCTGCACGGTGATGAGGTTGTGTTCGCGCGCCAAATGGCGGACGCGCAGCTTGCCGTCCGTGGCCCAGGCCGATGAGAACGCTGCGAACGCGGCAGCCAGGCAGAAGAAACGGGCGGAGTATTTGAGATGTTTTGTAAAGGTAATCATACGTTTGTGATTGATAATAGTAACAAATTGATGTGGCTAAGTTAATGATAATTTTCTAAAGGCAGCTTTAGCGATGCGCTAAAAGTAGCTTTAGCGGACTTCTAAAGGAGGCTTTAACGATGCGCTAAAGGAGGCTTTAGCGATAGGTTAAGCCATCAGCCGCCGGAACGTCCGTCAACCGAACGAGCCTTCTTCTCCTTCTTCGCCCGAACCGCCGCCGGGAGTGGGCGCGGAAACTTCGCCAACGACGAACGTGTCGTCCATCTCCACCGTGCGCGGCGCCTTCAGCAAAGTGCTGCCGTTGTTGCTGAACTGCGTGCAGAGCTTGATGCCCCACACACTGCCTTCGGGAGCCGAAGCGGGCATGACGAAACCGACTTTTGAAGGGGTATTGGGATACAACTGCGAGGGCGGGAAGAAGAAGGAATCGCTGCCGCCTTCGTCTACACGGGTAATCGTGATGCCTATCTCCGCACCGTCTCCGCCCACCTTGAGGTTCTTGCCCTTGATGATGACGGTCTGTCCGCCGCTGATGGGCACTCCCTCGCCCTTGGTGGCCGCTGTGGGATTCTGCGCATCCTGGCCGCTGACGGCGGCGAAGAGTTGCGGTCCCGAAGCGGACTTCTGGATATCGACATCGATTTCGGCTTCGGCGAGGACGTTGCGCATCTCCTCGCTCATCGAGTAGGACACACCGAGCTTGAGACGGTTGCGGTCCGGGGCGGCGTTAAGCTCGTCCTTCATGAAAACGCCTTGCGCCGTGAGGTGGAAATAACCGATGGGAAGGCTGATGCTGTAGCCTGAGGAGAGGAACCACATCATGCGCTGCATCAGCTGCCGCCCGGTGCGCGCGATGTCTTCGGGGTCTTCCTGGCGGGTGCTCAGCGCAGCTACTTCGGCGGCCAGGTCATCCATGGTGAGGCACTTCTGAAGTTTGGGCCGGAGGTAGTAGTCATCGGCCGTATCGGTGGAGAGTACGTGCTCGATGGCTCGCATGGTCAGTTTGGCTTTCTGGGTAGGTTCTTTGGTTGCCATAACAATAACAGGTTTAAATGTTGCGGTTTGTTCAAAAGGTGGGGAGGGTTTGCGGCGGGCGCAAGGGCCTCCCCGGAGGTATGAATCTGCTGTGATGTTTATTCGTAGCCTTTGTTCTGTTGATATAATCCGGGAATATAGAACATCTGATTATAGGGAATGGGGAAATACTCATTCTTCCCGGCCGTATAATGCGCGTCCTGGTAATAGTCCGCATAGGTCTGCCCTTCGTAGACATCGCTTCGCTCGCTCTGGAAGAAAGCGTTCAATGTCTCGCTGGCGATGCCCCAGCGGCGCAGGTCGAAGTAACGTTCGCTCTCCATGGCCATTTCGAGGCGGTTTTCCCACTGTACGCATTGGCGGGCCTGAGCCTGTGTGGCGAAGTAGGAGGCGGGATATTCGGCAATCTCGCATTGGTCGGCGGCATAGGCAATGTGCTTGCTGATGCTGTTGGCGGCGCGGCGGCGGATGTCGTTGACAATGGTGCGGGCCTCTTCGAGCCGGCCCAGTTCAACAAGGGCTTCGGCGCGCATCAGCATCACGTCCGTGTAGCGGAAGACGTAGTCGGTCGTGGCGAATGCCTGCCAGCTGCCATTATAAGTCTCGCCCTGCGAACGCTGCGGCTGTTCCTTCAGCGAAGTGTAGTAGCCATAGACGTTTGGGGTACGGGCATTGGCCGTGGTCAGGATGTATTCCTCCTCGTACTTGAAGGGGAAGGTCGGCATCCCGACGGTGTGGAACAAGCGCGGGTCCCACTTCTGGTCGGTAGGCTGGCCGTTGACGGGGTAGGCTATCGCATCGTTGTAGTGGTCGAACATAGGCAGGCCGTTCTGCGTCTTAAAAGCGTTCACCAGATTCTGCGAAGGCTTGTGGCAGTCCCATCCGCACGTCCAGATGCCCCAGGCGCCATTCAGCATGATGCTCCAGTTGGCACGGCCGTAACTCGTGTTGTCCTCGGTGTATTGCGAGGTCTGCACGGCAAAGATGCTTTCGCGGCTATTCTTGTTCTCGGGCAGGAAGATGTCGCCGAAGTCGTCGAGATAACCGTACTGCGAGTTGACCACGTCGTCCGTGAAGTCCACCACGCGCTGCATGTAGTCGCGGTTGATGTGTTCTACGCCGGTCGTAGCCTCATAGCCGTCGCCCCAGGCGAGGTCGAGGTAACACTTGGCCAGGTAGGAGGCGGCAGCAATCTTGTTGACGCGCCCGCCGTCCTGCTGTGTCGTGGGCAGCACATCATAGGCAGCCTGGAACTCGTCGATAAGTTTCAGCATCAGTTGCTCGTGCGTGAACTCCGTGTTCGAGATTTGCTCCACGGTATTGTTGCTGAAGGCCTCTTCGTCCACCCAAGGCACCTGGTACCAAACGGTAATCAGCTTGTAGTAGAAGTGCGCGCGGAGGAAACGGACTTCGGCGATGCGCCGGGCGGTCACATCCGCACCCAATACGCGCTCCCCGTTCTGTTGCAGCGACACGAGGGCACGGTTGCAACGGGAGACGGCGCAGTAAAGGCGATACCACAGTTCGTCCATGTGGTCCGGGTTGCGCGAGGTGAGAGAAGACCATATCTCCAGGTGGTGGTAGTTGGTGTCGCCCGTGCCCCAGCCACCTTTCAGACAGTCGTCGGAGGTCAGGTCGCCATAGGGCCAGAGGTTGAAAGGATAGGTGTACCAACAGTCACCGAGCATGGCGTAAGCGGCGGTAACCATTTCATCAGGGTAAGAGAACGCGGTTTCCTCGTCAATCACCGCTGTGGGCTGGTAGTCCAGGAAGTCGTCGCAGCTCGAGATAGTCAGTCCCAGGGCGCAGGCGGTCAGAAAGTTATATATCTTCTTCATGTCGTATAGTCAATTATAGGTTTTGTAATTACTTATATAGGATGTAAGATTAGAATCCGATTTGCACGCCGAACGAAATAGATGTAGCGAGCGGGTAAGCCCAGTCGGGGTTCTCGGGGTCGGTACACGTCAGGCTCTTGCTCTTGATAGTCAATAGGTTCTGTCCACTAAGATAGATGCGGGCGTTGGTCATCTTCAGCTTCGAGAGGATGGACTGCGGCAAGGAGTAGCCAAACTGCAGGTTACGCAGTTTCAAGTAGGAACCGTTCTCCACGAAATATGAAGAAGCGCGTCCTTCGTCGGCGGTGTTCATCGTGCTCAGGGCCGGGATGGTCGATGAGGTATTGGCGGTTGTCCAAGCATCCAGCACACGGTCACCCTTGTTCGAGCCCGGGTCGTTCACGGCCCAGAAGTCGGTCTGGAACTTCTGGTTGTTATAGACGTCCTTGTCGCAGACGCCTTGCCAGAACATGCTCAGGTCGAAGTTTTTATACGTCAAGCCTATGTTGACACCATATGAGAACTTGGGGACGGGGTTGTATATCCACGTCTGGTCGGCATCGGTAATGCCGTTCACCCCGTCCAGGTCGGCGTATTTCAAGCCGCCCACGCGGGCATTGGCCTGCCCGGAGGCATCCACTTCTGCCTGGTTCTGGAAGATACCTTCTACGACATATCCTACCATAGAGCCGTAGGGCTGGCGTGACTGCACGAGGTCTTCGGTGGTGGTGTGGGCGTAGGAGCCGGTAGTGGTGGAGGGCAGGTAGGTGACGCGGTTGCGGAAGAAGTCGGCGTTGGCATTGATGTCGATGCCCAGTCCGCAAGCCAGGTCCTTGCGGTAGCCCAGCTGGAACTCCATACCCCAGTTGCGCAGCGAAGGTCCGTTCATCCACGATGCGCCGCCTTCGCCCAGGGCGCCCAGGTAGGCCGGATTAATCAGCATGTCGTCCACGTCCTTCACGTATCCGTCAATGCTACCGTAGAGGCAGCCTTGGAACAAGGTGAAGTCCGTACCCACATTGAACTGCTCGGCGCTCTCCCATTTTAGGTCGGGGTTGGCCAGCTGTGTGGCGCGGTAGCCCGATGGGAAGAGGCCGCTGCCTTGCAACAAGAGGTCGTAGGCGGTAGAGGTCACGCGGTCGAGGCCGTAGTCAGCCACGTACAGTCCGAACTGGGCGTTGTTGTCGATGGCTTGGTTACCGGTGCGTCCCCATGACACGCGGATTTTCCAGTCGTCCATCCAGTCCTGCTCCAGCAGCTTCGAGAGGCGGAAGCCCAAAGTGGCAGCGGGGAAGGTACCCCAGCGGTTGTCCTTGCCGAAGCGGGAGGAACCGTCTCGGCGGATGGTGAACGAGGCCAGTATCAGGTCGTCGTAGTTGTAGTCAATCTTGCCGAAGAACGAGGCCAGACGGTAACCTACCTTCGCGCCGTTGTTGCGCATTGTGCCGGTGGCGGCGTTGGGCCACATATAGTCGGGCGTTTCGATGGCATACTCTTCGGAATAGGCAGAGAAGTCCACGACCGTCTGCTTGTTCATCTCCGTGCCGAGCAGGACGGTGAGGTCATGTTTGTCTGCCACCTTGAAGTTGTAGTTAACGGTGTTGGACCATGTCCAGTTCACCTCGTTGTTGTGGGACAGCGTAGTCTTGGCGATGTCATTGTTCACGATATCGGAGTGATAGGTGTATCCCTTCGAATTGATGAAGGAGCTATAGTAGTCGATACCGAAGCTCGACCGGAAGGTGAACCCCTTGAAAGGCTTCACATCGACATAGGCGTTGCCGAACAGGCGCCAATAGTTCAGGCTATTATCCTTATTGTGGTATGCCTCGCGCAGAGGGTTCTGGCGGTCACTCATGCTGCCCACCGGTCCAGAGAACGTGGTGCCATCTTCCTCATACACGGGGACAATGGGCGACATCTTCAGTGCATTCTCCATCGGGGCTACATCGACCTGGCTCGTATAGGTGACCGTAAAGTTCTCGCCGACACTGATATACTTATTTATATTATAAGAGGAGTTCAATCGCGCGGAGATGTTCTGGAAGTCCGTGTACTTGATGATGCCATTGTTCTTCTTGTAGCCCAGGGAAAACATGGTGGACGACTTGTCGCTGGCCTTCGAGACGGAGATGTCGTAGTTCTGTGCGAAGCCCGTGCGCGTAATGGCGTCCAGCCAGTCGGTATTGGAATAGCGCATGGTGCGGTTCTGGTTGATGTAGCCGTCGTAGAGGCCGTTCACGGTATAGTCCACGTAGCTGTTGGTGGCGGGGTTCCATACCGTAATGGGCGTGCCGTTGGCGGCGTTCAGGTTCAGACCATAGTTGCTGGCATAGGCCACGGGGTCGAGACCGTCGTTCAAGGCAGCCTGCGCCATGGCAGTGGCATAGCCGGCCGAATCGAGCAGTTTCATCATCGACTGCGAGGTGTAGAACTGGGCGGTCAGATTGGCCGAGAAGTCGACCTTGATTTTATCGGACTTCTTGCCCTGCTTGGTAGTGATGATGATGACGCCGTTCGATGCACGCGAACCGTAGATAGAAGCAGAGGCGGCATCTTTCAGCACCTGCATACTCTCGATATCGCTGGCATTAAGGGAATTCAATGCACGCGTTGTTGGCACACCGTCCACAATGTACAGAGGGTCTTGCGACGAATTGAACGAACCGATACCACGGATGCGCACGGTACCCACGCCGCTTGGCGAACCGTTGGCCGTGATGGTCATGCCCGGCACCTTGCCCTGGAGAGCGCGCATGGGATCCGGGTCAGAGATGGTCTGCAAATCATCCACTGAGACCACACTGACCGAGCCCGTCAGGTCTGCCTTGCGTTGGGTGGTGTAACCCGTCACCACCACTTCGTCCAGCATCTCGCTGTCCTCTTCCAGTTCGATGCGCAACGACGGCGCGGCCTTCACCTCCACCGTCTTATATCCTACATACGAAACGGTAATCGAGGCCCCCTCCGCTACCGTGAAGGTGAAATTGCCTTCGAGGTCCGTTATCACTCCGTTCCGGGTACCCGTCTCCAGGACGGAAGCCCCGATGATGGTCTCGCCCGTGGACTTGTCCACTACCAAGCCTTGCACTTTCAGTTGCTGGGCCACGGCCGTAAGCCCCGCCAGCAACAACACCGCGAGGGTGCCGATTCTTAATCTGATGTTTTTCATCATAGTTGTGTTTTTAATGTACGTAAATATAAAGATTGATTCATTCTCGCTACCATCCCCGCCGGGGATATTCGTTTCCTTCGTCGGCAAAGGTAGGGAGAACGGCGCCACACGGCTGTAACGCATGTTTCAAAGGTTTGCAAAAGGGTTACATGTAACGAGAATGACAGCTTTTGTAACCTTATTGCCTGCCAAAGATAGGAAAAAGTGCAAAAAACGGGAAAAACCGGCGGAAAGAAGCACGCCCCCCGAAGAAAAACGAATTAAAACAAGAAATGAAAGGGGAAAACACGCCACGCTCCCGTTTTTTTATATTACCTTTGCCCGAAAATCCATTATTAAACACAATAAACTTAAAAAACAAAGATGAGAAAGTCTGTACTTATCGCCGCACTGGGCCTGATGTCCCTCGCTGCGGTCGCGCAAGACGGCCCCAAGGAAGAGGGCTTCGTCTTCACCACTGTGAAAGAAAACCCCATTACCAGCATCAAGGACCAGCACCGCTCGAGCACGTGCTGGAGCTTCTCCAGCCTCGGGTTCCTGGAGGCCGAACTGCTCCGCATGGGCAAGGGGACGTATGACTTCTCGGAGATGTTCGTCGTGCACCACACGATGGTGGACCGCGCCGTCAACTACGTGCGCTACCACGGCGACGCCTCCTTCTCGCCCGGCGGCAGCTTCTATGACATCATGTTCTGCCTGAAGAACTACGGCCTCGTGCCGCAGGAAGCCATGCCCGGCATCATGTATGGCGACTCGCTGCCCGTACACACGGAGCTGGACGCCGTGGCCGGAGCCTACGTGCAGGCCATCGGCAAGGGTCGCTTCAGCAAGCTGACCCCGGTGTGGAAGCAAGGCATCACGGCCATCTATGACACCTACCTGGGCAAGTGTCCCGAGACGTTCACCTACGAGGGCAAGGAGTACACCCCGAAGAGCTTCGCCGAGTCGCTGGGCATCAATCCGGACGACTACGTGTCGCTCACGTCCTACACGCACCACCCGTTCTACACGCAGTTCGCCATCGAAATCCAGGACAACTGGCGCAACGCCCTGTCCTACAACCTGCCCATTGACGAGCTGATGGCCGTGATGGACAATGCCGTCAAGACGGGCTACACCTTCGCCTGGGGCAGCGACGTCAGCGAACAGGGCTTCACGCGCGACGGCGTGGCCGTCATGCCCGATGCCGCGCGCGGCGCCGAACTGACGGGCAGCGACATGGCCCGCTGGACCGGCCTGACCGCCGCCGACAAGCGCCGCGAACTGACCACCAAGCCCGTGCCGGAAATGGAAATCACGCAGGAGATGCGCCAGACCGCCTTCGACAACTGGGAGACGACGGACGACCACGGCATGGTCATCTACGGCATCGCCAAGGACCAGACGGGCAAGGAATACTTCATGGTGAAGAACTCCTGGGGCGAGAGCGGCAAGTACAAGGGCATCTGGTACGCATCGAAAGCCTTCGTGGCCTACAAGACGATGAACATCCTGGTGCACAAGGACGCCCTGCCCAAGGACATCAAGAAGAAACTGGGACTGAAGTAAGGACTATTTAACTAATTAATCCATTTAGGGATTGATCCTCAGTACACAGTGTGCTAAGGACAGTCCCTATTTTTTTGCCTGTATACGGAAGGCACATGCGAAGATAAATATCCCCCAAAAGACTGATTTCGTTAAGATTCCATAAATACGAAGCTGACTCTCCATTTTCTTCCCAGCCTATTTGGTCGTCTCAAGATAAGCCTCTACCTTTGTGCTAACAAGATTGTTAGTCCAGTCAGTTAAACTTAAATGATTATAATATGAACAAAGAACAGAGCCATTCTCAGGACACGGAAACGCGGATTCTTGAAGCAGCCGAAAAGGAGTTCTTCGAGAAAGGATATGCCGGGGCAAGGACCACCTCCATAGCCGAAGCGGCCGGAGTGACCCACGCCATGCTCCACTACTACTTCCGCACCAAGGACAACCTCTTCGAGCGGATTGTATCCGAGAAAATCAATATGCTGGGGGACATCATCCTGAGTGCGATAGGCGATGAAGACCAGCCTTTGGAGGAAAGAATCCGCCAAGGCGTGGAACGGCACTTCGACTTCATCGCTGCCAACCGGGATCTGCCAAGATTCATTGTGAACGAAGTGCTTTCCCATCCTGAGCACATCGAGATGATGAAGCAGAACGCCTTACGCATCGTGAATAACCTCCTGAACAACCTCCAGCAAGAGATTGACGAATATGCCACCCAAGGGAATTACCGGCGCATCGAGGCACGCATGCTGCTGATAGACATCGTGTCACTCAACGTCTTCCCGTTCATGGCGGCTCCCATCGTCAAAGGCGCGATAGGCGATGCCTATGCGGATTATGACGAATTCCTGGCCTTGCGCAAGAAAGAAAACGTGGAGACCATATTGAATAAACTTAAAATCCGTTGACCATGTGGAAGACCTGCTTATCCTTACTTCTGTTCCTCTGCACCAGTATCTGCCTGTCCGCCCAAGTAACCCTGGAGGAGTGCGTTGCGCTGGCGGAAGAGAACTACCCGCTCATCCGGAAATATGACCTGCTGAATCAGACCAAGGACGTGAACCTGTCGGACATCCACAAAAGCTGGTTGCCACAAATCAACGTGTACGGCCAGGGAACCGTGCAGAACGAGACACCTTCCTTCCCAGAATCGTTGGCCGGGCTTATCAGCCAGACCGGCACAACGATTTCCGGGTTGAATGAATGGCAATATAAAATAGGTGCGGACATCTACCAACACATTTGGGACGGAGGCGCATCGAAAACGGAACGAAAGATAGAGCATGCCGAGGACGAGGAACGCCGGGCCGCCCTGGACGTCCAGCTCTATGCCATCCGCGAACGAGTGGAAGATTTGTATTTCGGCATATTACTCATTGAAGAACAAGCCCAACAAATACGCGACCTGCAAACCCTGCTACAAAGCAATCTGGACAAGCTGCGGGCAATGCTACGTAACGGCACCGTCCTGCAAAGCGACGTGGACATGGTGGAGGCGCAATACCTCAGCACCACCCAGCAACTTACCCAGGCCGAAAGTGCCGCAAACAGCCAGCGAAAGGTACTGGAACTGTTCACGGGTAAAAGTCTTGCCGGGCAGAAACTGATGAAACCGGACGCTACCCTACCCCAGGACCTGCTGCCCAACCGTCCGGAACAGAGGTACTTCGAAACGCAAATCCGAACCAACGAAGCCAGAAACGCAAACATCACAGCCGGTACGATGCCCAAAATCGGACTGTTCGTACAGACTTATTACGGCTATCCGGGCTTCAACTACTTTGAAAGCATGATGAACCGCGACCTTTCCTTCAACCTTCTGGCCGGAGTAAAAGTGTCCTGGAACATCGGAGCGTTCTATACCCTGAAAAACAAGCGGCGGAAATTACGCCTTTCATCGGACCATATAGCCGTGGAACGCGACATTTTCCTGTTCAACACGAACCTGAAGACCCGTTCGCAACTGGACCGAATCAACGAACTGAAGGAGGTCATGAAAGCCAACGACCGAATCGTGGAACTGCGCAAGAATGTGCGGAAAGCCGCCGAATCACAACTGGACAACGGTGTCATCGATGCCACAGACTTGCTGACCAAACTGACGGAAGAGAAGCAAGCCCGCCTGACCGCCTCCTACCACGAAATCCAACTCCTCCAAAGCATTTATCAACTTAAACATACTCTGAACCGATGAAAAAGATAGCACTACTCTCCGCAACGGTCATGCTACTGGCCTCCTGCCGAGACCAGGCCCCGTATGACGCCACCGGCATCTTCGAAGCCACAACAGTCACCGTTTCGGCCGAAACCGCCGGACGACTCGTTTCGTTCGACATCGACGAAGGCGACAGCCTTATGGCGGGACAAGCAGTCGGACTGGTGGACACCACCCTGCTCGCCCTCCAACAGAAACAATTGCTAAGTCAGCAACTCGCCACCGAGAAATCATCCCCCGACATCGCCGCACAGGCCGCAGCCCTGCGATCGCAGATTGCCCACCAACAGAACGAATGTGAACGCATCGCCCGCCTGCTGTCCGGCGGCGCCGCTACTCAAAAGCAAAGTGACGATGCCAATGCCCAACTCCGCACGCTGCGCGGACAACTGGAAGGCCTGCTCTCCACCCTGGACAAGAGCCGCAGCTCCCTCACAGAAAGCGCCTCCGCCCTGCAATACCAGCGGGAGCAGATTGAGGAACAGATACGCAAAAGCTGCATCGCCGCACCACTGACCGGAACTGTCCTGCAAAAATATGCTGAACAAGGTGAATATGCCACTCCCGGACGCCCGCTTTTCAAAATGGCAGACTTGGACGATATCTACCTGCGGAGCTATTTCACCGCCTCTCAGCTGGCACATATCCGCATTGGCCAGGAGGTGACCGTCATCGCCGATTTTGGTGGAGACGAACAATATGAATATCCGGGCAGAATTATATGGATAGCCCAGGAAAGCGAGTTCACTCCTAAGTCCATCCAGACACAGGACACGCGGGCCAATCTGGTCTATGCTGTAAAAATTGCCGTCAAGAACGATGGGCGCCTGAAACTCGGCCAATATGGAGAAGTTCGCTTATGACCCCCATCATAGACATCCGGCAACTCACGAAACGGTATGGGAAACTTACCGCCCTGGACCGCGTGACATTCTCCGTTCCCCAAGGCTCCGTATTCGGCCTCATCGGTCCGGACGGCGCAGGGAAGACCACGCTCTACCAGATTCTGACCACCTTGAGCAGTCCCGATGAAGGCTCTGCCACCGTGATAGGACTGGACGTCGTAAAGGACTACAAGAAGCTGCGTACCGAGATTGGTTACATGCCGGAGAGGTTCTCCCTTTACCCCGACCTCACCGTCCGTGAGAACCTGCACTTCTTCGCCTCGCTATTCGGAGTAGACATAAAGAAGAACTTCGACCTGATAGCCCCTATATTCAGCCAGTTGGAGAAATTTCCCAACCGCAGAGCCGGGGCATTATCCGGCGGCATGAAGCAGAAACTCGCCTTGAGCTGCGCCCTGATACACCGGCCCAAAATCCTGCTCCTGGACGAACCCACAACGGGAGTGGATGCCGTGTCGAGAAGCGAATTCTGGGATATGCTGACCACACTGAAAGAAAAAGGCATCACGATTCTTGTGTCCACCTCCTATATGGACGAGGCCGAGCGGTGTGAATACATCGCCCTGATAAATAAAGGAAAGATTCTGGATGTGAATAGTCCCGGCAAGCTGATGGAAAAGCTGGACAAACCTCTTTATAACGTCGCATCCAAAGATATGTATCCGCTCCTGCAGGCGCTACGCACCCTCCCGGAAGTGAAAGACTGCTATACATTTGGGGCAACACTGCATATCGTGACGGACAACGATTTCAGTCCGGACGATGCAATCTGCCGGCTCAGACAGAAAGGCGTGGAAGATGTCCGGATAGGACCGGCAAAAGGCAATATAGAAGATTTGTTCATTAATTTGGTTAATAAAAAAGATGAATAAGGAAACGGTCATATCGGTCAAAGACCTTACCAAGAAGTTCGGAGAATTCACCGCAGTGGACCACATCAGCCTGCAGGTCATGAAAGGAGAGATATTCGGATTTCTGGGGGCAAACGGCGCAGGCAAGACCACCGCCATGCGCATGTTGTGCGGACTTAGTTTTCCCACATCCGGCAGTGGGACGGTAGCCGGCTACGACATCCTCCGCCAAGCCGAGGAAATCAAGCGGCACATTGGCTACATGAGCCAGAAGTTTTCACTGTATGAGGAACTGACCGTGTGGGAAAACCTGAATCTCTTTGCCACCATCTATGGCATGCCCGCAAAGAGCATCCGGGAAAAGACAGATGCCGCCTTCCGGACACTGGGCATGGAAAACATGCGGAATGTGCTGGTAAAGACCATCCCCATCGGATGGAAACAGAAGCTGGCCTTTACCGCCGCTACCCTGCACACGCCGGACATCGTATTCCTGGACGAGCCGACCGGAGGCGTAGACCCTGCCACCCGGCGCAAGTTCTGGGAAATGATTTACCAAGCCTCGTCCGAGGGGATGACAGTCTTTGTGACCACGCACTACCTGGACGAAGCCGAGTATTGCCACCGCGTCTCCATCATGGTGGACGGACGCATCCAGGCCTTGGACAGTCCGGCAGGACTGAAACAGCAATACCGGGCCGGAACGATGGACGAAGTATTCCGCATAGTGGCTAAAGATGCGAAAAGGACGGACTAAGCAACATAAAATATGAACATCCGCTATCGCCCCATCAAAGTTCTCATGTCGTCACAGTACGGGTGAAACAATGTTTCAGTACGGGCGAAACAATGTTTCAGTACGGTTGAAACATCCATGAACTGAGACATGGACTTACCGGATATACATTAAACAAAAAGCAAAAGCTATGCCGATATTTCAATCCCTCATCAAAAAAGAAATCCTGCACCTCCTGCGCGACTTCCGCACGGTGACAGTGGTGCTGGTCATACCCGTTGTCCTGCTGTTATTGTTCGGGTTTGCCATCTCCACCGAAGTCAACCAGGTGAGAGTCGTGGCCGTAGTAGAACAATATACGGAAGAGACCAAACAGATTATAGACCAATTCCGTGCCAACTCCTACTTCGCATTCGAAGGCGTTGTTTCCCCGCATGACGTGGAAAGCCTGTTGCGGAAAGGGCGGGCAGACGCCGCCGTCGTGTTCAGATGGGAAGACGGCAAGCTGAAGCATCAGATTATCGTGGACGCTTCCAATACCAACCTGGCACAGACCGCCACGGCCTATCTGGAGAGTGTCATCCGTTCGGCCACGGGTAGCCTCCCTGTCGTGACCCACACGCTCTACAATCCGCAACTGAAGAGCGCCTACAACTTCGTGCCCGGCATCATGGGAATGATATTCATCCTCATCTGCGCCATGATGACCTCCGTCTCCATTGTCAGCGAGAAGGAATCCGGCACGATGAACCTGCTACTGGTGTCGCCGGTACGTCCCCGGACCATCATTCTGGGCAAGCTGGTGCCCTACTTCCTGCTGTCTTGCCTCATCCTGACACTGGTGCTGGTATTGAGCTATACCGTGCTGGGCATTCCCTTCTCCTTCAGTATCCTCAACGTGATATGGGTGACCCTCCTGTATATGATTCTTGCCTTGGCCTTGGGATTGCAGGTTTCCACCATCGCCTCCACACAGGTAGCCGCCTTGCTGATTTCCGGCGTGATGTTCATGATTCCCGTGGTGCTGCTGTCCGGCATGATCTTCCCTGTGGAGAACATGCCGCCGGCGCTGCAATGGTTCACATGCATCATCCCGGCACGCTGGTACATCGCCGCCATGCGGGTACTGATGATCCAGCAACTCCCCGTCGGGTATGTGCTGACGGAAGTCCTGGTCTTGGCAGGAATGACGATAGTCGTGCTGGCCTTGGCCATCAAGAAGTTCAATGCTAAAAAATAGAAATTTAGTTTAGGCGCGGATTACGCGGATTTCACGGATATATTTATTTGTAAAACCATTGAAATTCATAAATCTATGATAAAACTTGGAATGAAGAACTGCGCGTATCCGTGGTCGCCGTGGAAGG